>JADLBE010000227.1 GCA_020847915.1 Saprospiraceae bacterium
AGCCGAAGCACAACCTATGGACTGATCCAAACCTGCATCGGCCACCGGATCGGGTACGATGCTGACCGTAGCCGGATCGTTTAGCGTGGTCGTGCAGACGGGCGCATTGCCGTCCGAAACAGAAACCAACAGGTAAGTCGTGGTGGTGGTCGGACTGACAGGCAAATCAACCGTTTGAGGACCCGGGACTGAAATCGTCGACGGTGTACCGCCCCCGGAGGTGTAGGTTATCTGAAGCGGATACATCCCGGTTCCCGTGAAATACAACGTTGCATTCCCGCCCGCGCAATAGCTGGTATCACCGGAAAGCGAAGCCGTTGGAAGTGGTCGCCACTGCACCGGGGTACCAAACGCGATGTTCAAACATGGATCGTTCAGATCAACCGAACCTGCGACATTGTTCCCGGCGATGGCGGAGATGTAGTACGTTACGCCTGTTTGCAGGGGCGAAACAAAATCAAAAACGGGTAAATTGTTGGTTGCATAAACCGTTCCAAGGGTGGCGCCTGCATCGCTGTGCAGGATGAATTGCACTACATCGTCGGCATCCAGTGTGGCGTTGTTGTTCCAATCCGCCGTGGCAGGTTGTCCGGCACAAAAAGTGGTTGTTGCGGTCACCATGGTACCGGCATTGGTGGAGCAGTTGCAATTAAACATGCCATTGATCCCGGGCGAAACACAACCGTTTACATCCGTTACGACAAAATTGAAAACATCGCCGGTGGGCACCGGAGCTGATTGGTATATGGCGCCAACAACAGGATCACCATTTACACCATACGGCGCCATGCCTCCCACGATGGAAAAACTGACGGTATAGTTCAAATTGGCGCCGTCGCATTGGAAGGAGACCGCTCCTGCATCGGGCGACTCGTAAAAACTGAGGACCACATCGTCGGATCCTGAACAGCCGATTGCGGTGGTTACGGTATACGTGAGTGTATAATCACCGAACTGATCTACCGTGACGTTTGCAACGGGACTTTGGGGGTTGGATATGTTGGCGTTTGCACCAACCGGTGCGGATGACAACGTCCACAATACAGCATTAAAACCGCCAGTACCGTTTAAAGGCAGCATCAATCCACAACCAGCATCATCCGCACCGGCATCGGCCACCGGATTGTCGTAAAAAACAACGGGTTGTCCCTGCGCAACGGACAAGCAAGGATCGTTGGGGTCGGGCTGTCCGTTGAGGTTGTCGCCAACCACATAACTGACATAGTACGACACACCGTAACTCATGCCGTTTACAAAACCGAAAGTACCGCTGGTGTTTTGTGCTAAAACGGTTCCAAGAGCGGTTCCTGCGCCAGTGTGCAGGACAAATGCACCAATGTCGTTGGCATCCAGCACCCCACCCTGCTGTTGGGCTGTCACGGAGTCGCCCGGACAAGCCGACAACTGCTGAAGGTCCATTTGTCCGGCATCTGAACTGCAGTTGCAATTAACGCTGCCATTTACAGCCATTGAACTGCAACCGTTGTTATCAACCACCATAAAGACATAAGCCTGTCCACTCACCATCGGATCGGAAGTAAAGGTGTTGCCCACCAAAGTGCCTCCGGCAATGCTGTAAGGCGGCGTTCCGCCTGAAACCGGAAAAGTAACAGTGTAATTCTGGTTGGCGCCGTCGCAGGCAGACTGGATTTGTCCGATTTGGGGCGAGGTATTGAATGTTCCCTGCACGGTATCCGAATCGGTACACATGCCGTTGGTTTCCGTCCATTGAAAAAGGTAAATGCCGGAAGTGTTTACCGTTGCAATGGTTTGAACGGAATCCGCCGGACTGAACGAAACGGTACCCGGAGCGCCGGGTAGCAGTGTCCAAAGCCCGTTGCTGCCGGGCACAGAAGTTGTAGCTGAAAATCCAAGTACGGTGCCACATACGGCACTGTCGACACCGGCATCGGCAACCGGTACGGTGAGCACCAAAACCGGAAAACATTGCTGTGGCCCGGCGCCACAAACGCCCGAGGCTGTAACGCAAATGTTGCCACCGGGTGCGGCCGTCCAGTCCACCGTGATGGCCGTCGTATTTTGTCCGGATGCGATGCTGCCGCCCGGAGGGGCCGTCCAGGTATAATTTGTAGCCCCGTTTAAAGGCAGGATGGTGTAATTGCCGGAAGCACCGGAGCACAGCGTGCTGTCGCCCGTCAAAACAGGTTGGGCAGGCGGCGTATTGATCACCACATTGAGGCAGCTGGATGGACTTAATCCGCAATTTCCAACGGCGACGGCGCACACGGATCCATTGGGCAGGTTGCCGTCCCAAACCACCAGTACACTGTCCGTGCCATTGCCCGAAAGCAGGGTTCCGCCATTGATCTGCCAGTTCCAGGATGAGACGCCGGTCATGACTGCGAGGGAATACCATGTGGTATCACCGGCACACAACAACGTATCGCCGGCGGGTTGGGTAGCGGCAGGCAGGGGTTCTACCGTAACCCCAAAACACGCCGGTGCACTGGATCCGCAGGCGTTGTCGGCGGTCACACAAATGTTGCCGCCTGTTGCGCTGTTCCAGCCCACCTGAATGGAGTCGGTTCCCTGTCCCGAAAGGATGGAAACGTTGGCCGGCACGGTCCAGGTATAGGACGCGGCGCCAACCACCGGCGCCACCCAGAAGGTTTCTGTTTGACCAAAACACAACGAATTGTTGCCGCTGATCACAGGCACGGCGGGCAGGTTCTGACTGGAGGTGACGGTTACCTGCACGGAGTCGCAGCAAAAAACGCCTCCCTGATTTCGACAAACGCGCAATTGGTAATCGCCTGGCGCATTAACGGTAGCATTGAGGGTGCTGACAGACCCTGTGATGTTGCCGCCGTTGCTTGCCGACCACAGGTAAGTGGTACCCGGACCGATGGTGGAGCCGACGCCCTGAAGGATCACGGAACTTTGGGTACAACCAAGCGAGGGTACAGGCTGCTGGATGTTGGCGTCCACATTAACGACCAGCAGATTGAGCAAAACAACACTGTCGCAGCCCTCCACATTGGTAAGGTTGGCCTGGTAACTGCCGGCCGAACAAGCATCGGGAAAGCTGGGGTTCTGAGAACAGGTGCCTTCACAAACCACCTCGTTGAGTAAAACCAGATCGGGTTGGTATACTGTCAGGTACAAGGTGGCGGTGTAAGGACAGCCATCCAGCTCCAGGTCGACCGTATGCGTACCCGTGGTGCAAAAATCCTGTCCGTAATAAACATAACAGTTTGGTGCACAAACCTCCCCCGTTTCTTCCACATCCGGCGGCAACGCTTTAATGGTTACCCCCACACAATCGTTGCTGAGGTCGCCGCAAAACGGTGGCGACCCGGACGACAGTTGGTTGTTCAGTTGGGTAATGGTGAGTGTTCCGTTTGGGTTGGGTAAAAGGTTTTGGTTGGCTGTATAATAGGAAAGTCCACAAATCGTGTACATACCGGGTGCATACCCGGAGAGGTCGGGGCCATCGTTGTAAGCGAGGATGACACCACTGGAATTCGTTACAACGTACGTGTAGCTGAAATCTGCCGGAGGAGCAGGTACTTGTTGCGTTGTGTAGCTTGGCGGCAAGGAAAGGCTGAGGGACGGATCACCCTGGCAGGCAACAACATCGGCTTGTGGCAGGAAGCCACCCTCCGCAGCGCAGGTAAAACAATTGATCCCGCTGGGGTCGCAAAAGATGATCTCATAATCGTAAAGGTTGCCCTCGTCATTGGCCTGACCGTCGTTGACAGTGAGGGTCCAGTTGCCGTTAACCGGACCGGAGAAATTTTGCAAACAGCCTGAAAAAGGATAATAACTACCGGTGTAGTTGTTGTTGGCACCCCAGTTCTGGTTGTTGTCCCAGGTTGCCGAAAATCCGGGATCGGGCGATACTGCCGGGTCCATACACGGCAGGAAAGTCACGTTCCAATCCGTTCCTGCATTTCCGTTTGTGGTACAAAACAGTCCGATCGGCCCAACGAGGGTAACGGCCTGTCCGGAGGGGGAAGTCAGGGTAATCGAAATGTCACAAATGGCCGTGTGGTCCCAGTGCACAATAACACCACAAACTCCCTGTCCGTTTTGTCCCAGCATGGGGTTGGTGGCCCCTTGTACGGTGAGGTTGAAATCGCCGACAAAAAAATCGGGCATAAACTGCGGGCAGTTTGTGCATTCGCAGGGCGTTTGTGCATCCATGTTCCGCGGAAACAACAAACTTCCGGCGATCAACAGTGGAAAAAACAGTTTGGAAAACAGGGAAACACAGGGTAGTGATGTAGTCATGATTATTAACCGTAAAGTATAACAATAAGAAGGCATGAAGACTGTGACCGGAGCACAACAAAAGCCTTTGGCTTCATTGGGTAAAGTTAGCAGATGGAGCCTGCTTTTGGGAAAATTTAAAAAACAGATCTTTTGGATTGTCCTGCGACTTTAAAGTCAACCCCAAGATTGTTGCCGCAGCTGAAACGCTGCACGGTGCTTTTTTTTTTATCCCTGAAGAGTATACAGGGTTATCAGTTCCAAAACCGTAGATTCGCGCCCACTGAATTTAAAGCATGCTTTTAATGTAAAAACGCCGTTCGCAGGACTGCTGTTTACCCACAAAAAATTTGTTGTATTTACCATAAACCTTTCAACCTTACCATGAGAAAACAGTTTTCAACGCCACATTTTTTCATCACCCTTACGACTGCTTTTATCCTTTTTTTCAGTGGCGCCCTGAATGCTCAAAAAAGAGCAACAGGTATGGTCGTCGACCGCGCCCAATACAAGGCCACACCCTACAAAGCCAAACTCAGTACACGCAGTTTTGCATCCCTGCCAGCAAGTGCCTCTTTGGAAAAATACTGTCCTACACCTGGTGACCAGGGCGAATACGGCACCTGCGTCGCCTTCGCAACAGCCTATTCGATGCGCACCATTTTATGGGCAAAACAATATGGGGTAACGGACAAAGCCAAAATCAACAAAATGCAATTTTCGCCTTCTTTCGTTTATGAAAACATCAAAAACGAAGGTGATACGGATTGCCAGGGCGGCTCCAATCCCATCAACGCCTGCGAATTGCTGAAAATTTTTGGCGTTCCCACACTCAAATCGGTGCCCTACGGAGCCTGCAAAGCCGAAATCGAAATAGACGATTTGATCGAAGCTCAGGACTATGTTATTTCCGATTACCAAACGCTTTGGGACATCGATTACGGCACTGCCGACGACAAGGTGAACGGCACCAAAAAGGCGCTTTCCGAGGGTTTCCCCGTATTGCTGGGTATGATGGTACCGGAAAGTTTTTACGAGCCCGGCAAGGTATGGCACTCGCCTGCCACCGACGGAGGGCCCAGCGGCAAACACGGTCTTCACGCCATGTGTGTCGTGGGTTACGACGACAACAAAGAAGGTGGTTGTTTCCGGGTGATGAACTCCTGGACCAATGCGTGGGCCGACGGCGGTTTTGTGTGGATCCCTTATGCCGAATACGGTCAATATGCGTTGATTGGACTTCAAACCTACGTACCCCGCGTGGAAGAGCCGGAACCGGTCACGCCGGAGCCAACACCCGAGCCCGAAGTGAAACCCACACCCGAACCGGCCCCCATGCCTGTTGTGGAAACCTTGCTCAAAGGCAACGTAGAATTCAACACCAACACGGGTACAAAAATGAAAGCCAGCCGGGTATTGACCCGCAATCTGGTGGTGGAGGACGACGTTCCCGCCAATCAGGAAGGCGAGGATCTGGTGGCTTACCGGATGAACGATGCTTATGCTTCGGGCACCAAATTCCGTTTCTTCGTAAACACCAACACCGAAGCATACATCTATGCCTTTGCCACGGATTTGAGCGGTAAAGTGAATAAAATCCTGCCTTTCGACGACCTGATGTCGCCACACATAGGCCCGAATTCAACGGTAGCCTTCCCATCCGACACCAAGGTGGTGAAGATGGATGAAAACAAAGGCACGGATTATATGCTCATTTTGTACTCGACGGCCAAACTGGACGTCAACGATGTTTTGCAAAAAATGCAAAGCAGTCAGGGCGGACTTTCCTCCAAAATGCGCGCTGCCCTTGGAAACCGCCTCATCGAAAAAGGAGATGTCACCTATTCGCTGGATGAAATCGGATTTGAGGTAAGCGACCTGCAACGTGGCGGCGTTGTGCCCATCATGGTGGAAATAACACACAACTAACAAGTGTTTGTTTGGGATACGGTTTGGGGAACAAGCAGCCCCAAACCGTATCCTGTTCTTATTTTAAACCAGGTTTCGACATGCGTCTTCTTTTTTTGTTTCTTCTATCCGCGTTTTTAACCCTTCCGATTGCTGCGCAAAACACCGATTTGTTGCCTTATGCAAAAAAAATGGCCACAGCCATCGGCGAACGCAAAAGCCACACCAAAGGCCAAACCGTAAGGCTCGATTATTTTACGTTCGAAAACACAGAAATGGGTTCGGTGTTTTCCCGGGAACTGTACAATGTACTCCTGACCGAACTGCCCAAAGCAGGCATCGTCCTGCGTAAAAACGACAATGATTTGTCCAGTCAACAAACTTTTGTAAACAAGGACGATTACGTTGTTTGCGGCACGTACAGGGAAAATGGCGGCAACCTGAATGTGTATGCCTACCTGTATGATTTAAAAAACAAACAACCCATACGTTACATCGAGGTAGCCATTCCTACCCCATTGCTGGTTAAACTAAATTACACCTGGAAACCGGAGCAATTGGAAAAGGCCATACGCACCCGAAACCTCATCGTGGAAGATGACGACGCAGCACCCGATCCAACGCCTGCACCCTCGCCTCCAGCACCTGCGCCCGAGCCCATTCCTGTGCCGTCGCCCGACCCTCCACCCTCGCACGGCGATTTTGAACTTGCGCTGATGACCAGCAAAGGGTTTGGCCATCAAATTTTTACCGAAGGCGAGCGAATGCGCATAGCCGTAAGAGCTGCAGAACCATGTTTCCTGCGCCTCGTTTACCATGCTGCCGATGGCAGCAAGGTATTGCTTTTGGAAAATGTGCCCATGAAAGTATCCGACGAGGGCAACTACATCACGGTGCCGCAGGAGTTTGAATGTTCTTCACCTTTTGGTGTTGAAACCATACAATTGTTTGCCTGTACCGAAGTGTTTCCGCCCCTGCGCACACACAAGGAAAACGGCTTGATTTTTATCGATGAAGACGTTGCATCGGTGAACACCAAAACCCGCGGTTTTAAACCCGTTTCGGGCGATGAATTTTCCAAAGCAGAAGTAAGTTTACAGGTTACAACGCTGCCGAAATAACACGTACAGCATCATACCTTTTCCCAACTCTTTTGAAAACAAGCACTTTATGAAGCATGTATTGATTTGTGCACTGTTGTTTCTTCACGGCATGGCGCTCCATGCACAATCACCCGAACTGCGCATCCCTGCCGCGCACGAATGCGACTTGTTTGCATTTTCAAACGACGACCAGACCCTCGTTACGGTTGGCAAAAACGAACTCAAAATTTGGGACATGTCCGGGCCTTTTTTGCTCAAAACCCTGCGCTGGCCAGGCATGGATACCCTGTACAATAAAAAACTTCTTTTTTCGGGCGATCAACAACGTGTGGTTGTAAATGCCGGAGGCAATTTGCGTTTCATCAACCTGCGCAGTTTGGAATGGGAAAACAACAAATACAAAATCCCCGACGGCTCAAACATTGCCATGACGCCCGACAACAAAGGGCTTTACGTATTGATTTTTGACACCCAAAAGGACAAAAACAGCGTTCAAAAACTGGATTTGGCAACCGGTAAAATGTCGAAACTGATGGACTTCAACCTGAAAAGCAAGGAGGTTCCGGACGGCGTCGGAGCCTCGCAAGGTTTGGTAGTCAGCCCCGACGGCAACCAATTACTGGCTTCAGGTTACGAAAATGGTGGATTGCTTTTGGACCTGAAAACCAGCAAAGTCCTGAAAGTATTTTCCAGACAGTTGCCCGTATTTTTTACCAAAAACGGCAACATCGTCGCAACCACCAACCTGAGTTACGACGAAAACAACGCCAACGTTACCAATCCGCAATACCTGATTGAAGAGGTGGAAATCAACACGTGGAAGACGTTGCGCAACAAACAACTTACGCTCAAAAACAACGACATTGAGGACAACAACGGCATCATTTGGATCAGCCACGACCAGAAAAACAGGATTGTGTATGAATGTTCCAAACATTTTTATGTGTTCGATGCCAAAAACTGGAGCCTGTCGACCCGCCTCACCTACACCCAGGGCCAAACTTTCGGCGGCACACATTACGTAAAGATTTCGGAAGGTGGCAAATACCTTTTTCCAAACAGTTCATTGGAGGCATTTTCGCTCGAGACCGGAAAACTGGTCAAAAAAGTAGGTTTTTTTCCGTATTTACCTTTCAACCTGGCGCAGGCCAATTTGGACGGCGACCCCGGAATCCTGGCCGGCTACAAACATTTACACTTTGATAAAAAAGGGTTCCGGGTTAATCTATTGCCCATGCTGCCAGGTTGTGATGAATACGACTACCTGCAACGCGCCCTTTACCGTTTGATGCCAGCCCAAAAAAAGGTGTTCATGACAAGCGCTTTCGGCTCGGACAATTACCAGTTGAAAGCCTATACCCTGGGCACCGACAACGCGCAGGTGATGGATGTTCAGATTGAAGAAGGCATCAGTCGGGCTGCCATTGAAATTCGCACCTACGATGACAACAATTCGGTTGTACTGACCAGCGAAGACCGCCTGATTGTGTTGGATGCCAAAACCTGGAAACAAAAACAACAAATCGTTTTTCAGGACGATTTTTACAACGCGCATTTTAGCCGGCGTGATGAGGATTATATCCTGGAACGATCAGCCGATCGCACGAAAGTTATCGTCAATTTGAAAAAAGAAGGTCCCGAAGATTACATTCACCGCATCGCATGTTTCGACCTGGTCCAAAAACGTATGGTTTGGGCATACGACGAACCGAATGCCCTCAGCAACCCCATTTATGCTGAAAACGGCAAACAGGTATGGCTTGTCAACGAAGGCGGCTCTTTGGTCAAATTGGACGCGCAAACAGGCAAAGTCGTTCAGAAATCGGCAAAAATTCCGTACGCAAACGCCGCTTCGCAAATTTCAGCCTCCGGCAAATACATCCTGAACTTTATCAATGTTGATGCATCGGTCTTTGGGGTCACCCAGGTAAACATGGTGAACACAGCCACTTTATCGCTCAAATACGCCCTGACACAGCAAAGGCTGCCCTACATCGGCTTTATGTTTTTCGACAACGAACGCCTGTTCATCACCCAGGATGAAGACATCAAAATTTGGGAAACGGCAAACGGAAAACTCCTTGCCCGAATCATACTTATTGAAGGCGGTACCGATTGGATCGTTTACACGCCCGACGGTCGTTTCGACGGATCGCCCGGCGGACTCAAACAAATGCACTACGTTCAGGGTCGGGAAAGCATTCCATTGGAACAGCTGTACGAAGGATTTTACACACCCAATTTGCTTTCGGAAGTGATGTATGGCGATGGCACAAAGTCGTCGTCTGTCATCGAAATCAACCAGTTGAAACTGCCGCCGACCGTCCGCATTGTCAACAAAGCTACCGGTTTGCGCAACCTGGTAGTGGTTGACGATGAAACACCAAACTACGAAACCAATGAAAAAACGGTTTTGCTCAGCGTTGAAGCAGACGGAAAAACGGATAAAATCACCGAAATACGTCTGTATCAAAACGGCAAACTGTTGAACGAAGGCACGCGAGGTTTCAAACCTGTAACCGAAGGCAGCAACAAATCGCAGCAGGATTTTGAAGTAAATCTGGTGCCCGGGGAAAACCAGTTTAAAGCCGTGGCCATCAACAGCCAGCGCACCGAAAGCAAACCGGGCATCATCAACATTCAGTACAAAGCTACGGCCGCAGAAAAAAAGCAGGGCGACGGCATTACGTTGCATTTGGTCGTGGTGGGCATCAACCAGTACAAAAACACCAAATACAACCTCAATTATGCCGAAGCCGATGCTTTGGGTTTCAAAAATGAAATCAAAAAGAACTGCGGAAAAGTGGTGACCAATTGTCAGGAATATTATGTCACCAACGAAAAAGCCGTACGCGACGGCATCACCGGCGCTTTGGAAAGTGTTGCGGCTACTGCAAAACCTGAAGATGTTTTTGTCTTTTATTACGCCGGTCATGGCGTTGTTGCCGACAACAACACGTTCTACCTGGTGCCGAACGATGTAACCCAGATTTACGGCAACGACGGCGCTTTGGCGCAAAAAGGACTGTCGGCCAACGACTTGCGCACGTATTCCACCAAAATCAAAGCTCAAAAGCAATTGTTCATACTCGACGCCTGCCATTCGTCGGGAGCTCTGGATGCCGTTGCTCAACGGGGCGCAGCTGAAGAAAAAGCCATAGCACAACTCGCACGCTCCACCGGCACGCACTGGCTCACCGCAGCAGGTACGGAACAATACGCTTCGGAATTTACAGAACTGGGCCATGGCGTATTCACCTACGTTCTTTTGGAAGGTTTCGAAGGCGCCGCCGACGGCAACAACGACGGCAAAATAACGGTCAAGGAAATTGATGCTTACCTGCAGGACCAGGTGCCCATCATGACCGAAAAATACAAGGGTTCGGCACAGTACCCATCGAGTTATGGGTTTGGTCAGGACTTTCCCGTAGGAATTAAAAACTGAGCAATCACAACAACACGTCAAAACCAAGCAAAATGAAACCATACAGTCTCATCATTACCTTATTGCTGACCTTACCCGGACTTTCCATCCAGGCACAAACCCGAAAACATACCACCGTTGATTATGGAAATGCCTTTGGTATCCTCTCCAGTTCGGGCGGACAAATGGACATGGGCCTTGCTGCCGCCATGGAAAACATTAAAGGCCTGAAAAAACTGGACCCCGTCATGGATTTCAGGACCGAATGCCTTTACCCTGTCAACGAAAGTGGTTTGAACAACATCACTTTTTATTTCGACAAGGACAACCACGAGCCTTTGTACGAAATCATCATGGATTTTGAGGATGCCGACACGCTTGCTGCTTTTATTGCCAAAGATTTGGGGGTTTCCAACCACCCGAGACTGGACGACCATTGGGTCATGAGTATTTCCCCCGAGGGCACGGCTTACATCCTGTGGCGTTTTGAAAACAAACTCATTTTTGCCGCCAACCTTCCGGGTACCGAACTGGAGGGCGATTATACGTTTGAACTGGACCAGGATTTCATCACCAGGTTCAACAATGGCACGGATACCAATACCGGAAGCACGGAACCAGCGCCGGCAATATCCACGCAGGAACTGCCCGCCGACCATGAATTTACGCAATTGCTCAACCAGATATTTGGACAAGCGCTGGTCGGATTTGAAGGCATGAAAGGTGCACCGTTGGAAGGCAAAAAAGATGCATACCTCTGCATCATCGACGGGGAAGAACAGGCAGACGTGGTTATTCGAAAAAACGCGAACAACTCCTGGAGGCTCGACGCTAAAATAGGAACCTACGAAGGCCTCGATACGGCACGCGACGCCTACAATGCCTTAAAAACAACCATTCAAAACCTGGAGGCTTTGGAATATACGCTGTCCAAAAAATCGGAATATTCCACCAATACGGGCAACACCTACATTTGGGACGTTCAAAGTTTGGACGGTGAAGCGTTGGGCATGATTTTGAAGTTGCAGTTGTATGCTTCGGGACAAAGTACGTATTCTGTAAGGCTGGAAATTGGGAAGTAATTTGCCCATGAACGGTTTTACAGCATGGTACCCGCCGAGCGGCGAAATATTCGTAAAATTCGTGGAGTGCAGTGCACCGTAAGTTGTTGCGTTGCACTGCAGCTCCACGAATTATTGACGCTAATATTTACTGTTTGATCAGTTTTACGGTTTCAAACAAACGTTCTACGGACCGCACATTCAGGAAATACATGCCTGGCGGCAAAGGTCCGAGCTCTGCCGTAACGGAAGTATTTAAACCCTCCGGTCGTGTTGTATACACTTCCTTTCCCACCACATCTGTGAACACCAGGCGGGCGTCGGCCGGTAGCGGCTGGTCCCACGAAACGGTCACCTGCCCTGTGGTCGGGTTCGGGAACACGCGCAAATTCATTGGGTTACCGGGTTCATGGGTCGCGGTTAAGGTACCATCGAGACAGAAATAATCGACCCTTACACGGGTGCGGGTGTCATCGCCGCCTTGTTCCATACCCAAAGCATTCGTGACGTAAATTACAGGCCGTAAATACACTGCCTGGGAGCCGTTGCCACAAATGGAATCGTCGCTTACGTTCCAGCCGCTGATGTCGTAAGGCACGTTAATGTCGACCCAGCCGCTATCCAGCGAGGTAATGTCCAGCGACAATGTGCTCAGGCACCGTATCGGGTTCCAATTCGGGTACGAATATTCATAATTGTCGCCCCGGAAAAGTTGCACGGAAAGTTTGCATCCGAAATTGACGTCACTTAGGGTGTCCGGACCTACGGCCAGGACCCGTGCAACCCGCATCCTGATCGTGCCGGTATCTTTTTCAAGACAAAATGCCGATTCGGTGCTCAACACATCGGAAGTGTCGAGTTTGCCCGACAATTCAATGCTCCAGGCATCGCTGCTGCCCGCAACTTCCTTCACATGCGGATCTCCCCACAAAGCTTTCCATCCTGAAGTTTCTCCACCCGATGCCAATCCGCCCGAAACGGCGCCATCGTTGAAACCCGTATTGTCGACCACCGAGCCGGTACAATCCGCCGCTTTGGCGCAGCTCAAAGGAATGGATTTGGTAAAGGTTGCCTGGTCGCACACAGTACCATCGCCTTTTTTACGAACTACCGTCATGGTTACGGTGTGTGGCCCTGCTCCTGAAAAGGTATGGCAAAATGACTGTGTGCCGTAGGTGTTGAAAAGGACAGGACCGTTGTTTACCGACCACGAAACTTCATCGCAGGCATCCAGTGCTACCGGAGAAAAACAGCCTTTGCAGGAACTGTTCCACAAAGCTGTGGCAAAACCCTGGGCAACCGTTTGCTGAAAGGTCGTTGAATTGCAAGGACATGGGTCGGGACAATTGACATTGAATTGAACCACACATGTCGCACACATTTGAACGTTGCACGCTCCGTTTAAGGTGAGGGTGTAGAGGCCAGGCAGCCCGTATTGTACGGGCAAAATGGGTATGTAAAAATACGGGGAGGCCAACACAGAACCAGTAAACGTGCCCGACGGTCCGGTCAATGTCCAGTTGACCTGCGTTACGGGCGAACATGTCGTTCCCACACAATCAAAGACACCGGTAAAGGGGATGGGGAAACCTTCGTTCGGGCAACCCATTTGCACCGGAGGTCCGCCGCAAGTCAGCAAAATGCTTTGTGCACCAGAATCAGGGCGCGCAGTAAGTCCCGTAAAACCGCCACACAGACAGGTATCGCACAACACCAAAACCGAATCGCAACGCACGGCCTTCCAGCAAACCATTCCCTGGGCATTAACTTCCTCGATTGTATCGCATACCCAATAGGTACCGGCTGCGGCGTAATGGTGCGTTACCAGTTGATCGTTTCCAAATGGACCTGATGAAGTATTGTCACCCCAACCGTATTTTATTTGCATGCATGAATCAAGCCCGGTCGCCTGGAAGCTAAGGGTGCAATTGCCAAGGGTGCCGAAGGTATTAACGGCGGCAGCGGCAGCATTAAAAGCCACCTGGTCGTCGCAACACGTATCCTTCACCTCTATAAAAACTGTGCAACGGCAGGTATCCTGCAATCCGCAGATGCCGTACATGTCCAACGTGTAGGTTCCGGGAGTCGAATAAGCCATCTGGGTCACCGGAGGAACGGAAAAATTGGGTGATGCCGTGGCCGAACTGCCTAAGCTCAGGCCGCCCGGACCGGTGAACGACCAGCTCACCTGATCGGTTGGGTTGCATGCCGTGCCCTGGCAATGGAAGGATGTGAGGATGGAAAACACCTCGCCCGGATCAACTGGTACGGTTTGTCCGCAGGCAATTGGCTGAACGGAACCTGGCAATTGAGCCGCGACAGCGAAGCTGTTGGCCGCGCAGACACACGTGCCGCCGCAATCGGGAATGGTGAACAGGATGGTGCACTTGCACGTATCCGGTCCGCAAAAACCATTCAATTCCAACCTGTAATCGCCGGGCCCAAATTTAAAACCAAGAGGTAAAGCAGAACCGCTCAACACCAAAGGACCGTTGACTTGGTAAATTTCATACGTTACACTGGGTGTACATACACCCTGACACAGGAAATTGCCCTGAAGACTGTATACCGCATCACTGCCAATACACGGCAATTGAATTGAAACAGGGTCGTCGCAAATTACCGGCATGTCGGGCAAACCAAGGAAATTGTAAAACTCAAGATCCTGAAATCCCTGGCAGGTACATTGGTTCGGATCGCAGCTGAGGTTTAAGGTCTGGTGACAAACGCCGCCGTTGTGCAAAAAATCCACATCCACCGTATAAGGGTCGTTGCCGTTGAGGTCGCAGAGAATCACGGGTACGTCCTGTCCGGCCGGAATAAACGGTCCGGGTGTGGGTAAAAAAGACGCCATGTTGCCGTTCACCGTCGTGTTCCAGGTTCCCTGAAGCTGGGAATTTACAAAATCGCCCGAGCTTAGGGTGACGTCCAGTTGTGTAAATGTGGTGGGATCGGAATTGTTGATGATCAATTGATAACAACAACCGCCGTTGTATAGCAGGAACGCAGCCACGTCGTCGCAAGGATCGCTGAGCGGCGTCACGTCCACCGTAATGCAGGTGCTGTTGGAACAGGTGGCCCCCGAAGTATCCATGGCGGTTACGGTAAGGCATACTTCGTAAGTTCCTGGTGCGGCATAATCGTGGATCACACTGCTCACCACATCCGAGGAGTCGGTGTTGCCGTCGCCAAAATCCCAAACGGCAGAAACAATGGTGGAACCCGGGCCAAGATCCACTTCACCCAAAAATGCGCCGGGTTGTTCCGGGTTGTGGGTGATGCGGGGTTTGCCGGTATCACAAGGGAGAAACAAACTTCGTACGCATACGGCATCAACATGGATGTAATTGTCTGTTGCTGTTAGGGTATTGGGCGCAATGGCAATCCAGTTGAAGGTAATCGGTGTGTTTGATGTATGTACAAACTCATACCACGTACCTGGTTGGTGTGCAGGAGTTATGGGCACCTGAACACTTGTGTACGACAACCCGCCGCCGCTTCCGGTTGCAAAGCATTGGTTTTGGTTGTACACAAAATTCAGAGGCTGGTTGCTCAGGTGCACTGCAAAAACATCGTTTTGCGTAATGGTCTCCTTGGGTGTCCACCAAAAACTGATGGTATACCCATAAAATTGTTGAATGGAAGAGGTTAGCTGTGTGGTTATGCCTTCGCATGAATTCAATTCGAAGCCTGCATAACTTCGCCAGGTAAACGCATTCAACAAGTTGTATTGTGATCCCGAAGCATCGTAATACGAACTCAGGAAAACAGGATTTCCGGAAAAATAACCATCGAAACTATACCAGTCGCTAAGGCTGTTGGTGTTGTTGTTGCTGGACTGCCACCCGGTTGCAAAACTTATTTGACCGGGCCCCGTGGGCAAAGCCGAATACCCTTCAAAGTCGCCGTTGACAACCAACGATCCCGGGCAAGGATCATAATACCTGTTGATGTATATGGTGTCCGAATTGCCCGACATCAAATCGCCGCAATTGGAAAAGGCATACACCCTGTAATCTGTGTCCGGCATCAAGCTGTCGAGAAGGACCGAAGTCTCCATCGGAAACACCACATGGTCGGTGGAATTGCCATTAACGTCTTCAACGATGATCCAGGTCGTTTGGGCACAATCGGCTGGTACGAAAGTCAGCAAAGCCGAGGTAGGTTCTACATTGGTAATTTTAAGATCCGTGGGCGGCGGACAGGCACAATACGGACAATCAAACGACGTGAGTTTGTCGCATTCGTACGAACCACCCGAATCGGTGAAACCCGTAATCACCAAAATATCGTGGTTGGCCGAACCCGTCACGCAAAAAGCGCCGAGAAACGTCGTTCCCTGTGCTACCACGCCGCTGTTGGGGATCAATTGCAAAAACTGGGGATTGATCAGGGTGGCCGTGTAACCGGGGATGATGTTCCACGATGTAATGGTTTGTCCGGCATCCACTTGTACAAAAATGTATTGGAAACAATAATTGCCTGATTGCACCGACAGGTTGTAACAACACTTGGCGGGGTCGGAAGAAATCATGTTGACGGTGGTTTGTACGATGTTACACGTACAGTCTAACCAGCACATGCCGAAGTTGAGTACTTCATCTTCTGAAGTCCCCAGGTCGATCAAATATTCACCGCTGGCCGGCACACTCGATGTCCAACCGGGCAATAAAAAGGCTTTGACCAGGTAAATACCGGGCATCAGGTCGTAAAAAGCATAATTGCCGGCCGTATCCGTAGAAGCAGAAGCAATCAAATTGCCCTGGTCATCGGAAAGTTCGATGGTCCAACCCGCCAGGCCCGGCTGGTTGGTGAATGGCAATTCGGCACAACCGATGTCGGCGTACACCGTGCCTGTAATGGTCGCATCGGCGGGAAAGGTACATGCGTCGAGGGTTGTTTCAAAAGCACATCCTTCTTCAAGCGGACAAGCATAATCCCACAAAATGGTGAGTTGTGGGATTATGTCGGGCGGAAAACTAAACTCGAGTGGCAAACTTGTGCCGAAAGGTACTTTACCGCTGCTGTGGGTAAGCAGAATTTCAGAAGGATTGACGAGTTCCCCTGTCCAGCCGCCGGCAGTATTGGCTTGCCAATCGACAAATTCGGTACCACCGATCAATACCCGCAGAAAAGGGAAACACTCCGAATTGTTGTCGGCCACCACACGGTAGAGACAAGGATCGTAGTTGACAAGTGTGAAAGAAATTTCACCACAACCACCACCCTGGGCCATAGAAGCGGTTGAAAACAAACCAGAGAGCAAAATAAGCCCTGCGGCATGACGGATGTTTTGTACAAAAGCAGAAAAACGGTTGGACTTCCTGTCGGAAAATGTTTTCATGATCACCAAGGTTTGACATTAGACATCTGCCTTATGGTAGATGTACCTTGATGGTTGAAAAAACTGGCCCGGGGTTACCAATCAGATTGAAATAATTCTCCGCAATCCTCGAAAAGCTAACTTCACTCCCCCCGAATCCGTTTGGTTTCACTCACGATGGTACCAAAATGCTCCTGGTGTTTTCCGGAAGCAAGTTCCGCATTAAAGGCATCCGCAATGGCCTTCACCATTGGTCGGTATTCCGGTTTGTCATCTTCGTACAAATGTTTGCTGAAGGAAATTTTTTGGTCGTCGGCCTGGTATCCAATGTCCAGCTTAATACCGCCGGATCCAAGATCGATGCGCCGTCCGGTGTACTCACCGGTTTCGTCCTTCAGGATGGCACTTGTGTCCCATTTCATGTACTGGAGCACAAAGTCCTGAAATACAGACAACATGGAAGGTTTTACCGGAAAAAGGTAATAATAGCTGTCGCGTGGTTCGTATCTGCCAACCCAGTTTACAGGTTTGTCCAATTTTTTGGGCTGGAGTATGTCGTCACCATTTTTATTTTTTACCCATTCAAAATACGTATTGAACCATGTATTGTTGACGTCATCGGGAGAAGTCACCCGAAGTGCTGTATCGTCGTAAGGCAAAACGTAGCCGGAATCACGGCCAAAATCGTATGCCACAAGGCCACCTTCCGAATCAGGCAGATTTTGGGTTTCGGTGTCGTAACTCGAAA
>JADLBE010000228.1 GCA_020847915.1 Saprospiraceae bacterium
AAATTTGCAACATCATTTACGTTTACATCAAACACCCAGCCATGCAAAGAAAAAACTTTCTCCGATTCAGTCTGCTCGGCGCCGGCATCGTGGCCTCCTCCAAAGGTATGGCCAACCTGGTGGAAAATGATATTGATGAGCTGAAACCACTCGAAGTCCTGGGCTTCAACCACATTCCTAACCCAAACACTCCGGTCATGAACAACATGGTCATCCACCGCGCCGGAACGCGCGGCCACGCCAACCACGGTTGGCTCGATAGTCACCACACTTTTTCCTTCGCCAACTATTACAACCCCGAACGTATGCACTTCGGTGTGTTGCGCGTATTGAACGACGACATCGTAGCCGCCGGCCGCGGCTTCGGTACCCACCCGCACGACAACATGGAAATCATCTCCATCCCATTGTCGGGCGACCTCGAACACAAAGACTCGATGGGCAACACCGCCGTGATCAAACAAGGCGACATCCAGGTGATGTCGGCCGGAACAGGCATCACCCACTCCGAATACAACCGCAACCCGGACAGCGAAGTACGTTTCCTTCAAATCTGGCTTTTCCCCAACAAAAAGAACGTTACGCCGCGGTACGACCAGATCAAGCTAGACACGGCAAAAATGCACAACAACCTGCTCCAGGTGTTGTCACCCAAAGCCGACGACGATGGCGTATGGATCCACCAGGACGCCTGGTTTCACCTCGGACAACTCGATAAAGGGTTTAAAACTGCGTACAAAATCAATCGTCCCGCGACCAATGGCGTATACGCTTTCCTGCTCGATGGCTCGGCCAACATCAACGGCCAGGAATTGCAAAAACGCGACGGTCTCGGACTCTGGAGCATCGAAAAACTCGACATCGAAGCCACCTCCGACGCCAGGCTGCTTTTGATGGAGGTGCCCATGCAACTTTGAAGGCTTCGATTGACGATTGACAACGTACGAAATTTGATATTTGATTTTTTTGGCCTGTGGTGAACTTGGGGTGGAGCGCTGCCTTTTTGTCTGAATCAGGATTTCCAGGATTGTAAGATTTTCAGGATTTTAAATTACAGGATGTTGGCCCCAATGGAACAGAGGTATCCCATTTTAACCGAATCAATTTCCTGTAATTTAAAACCCTGAAAATCTTACAATCCTGGAAATCCTGATTCAGACAAAAAGGCAGCGCTCCACCCCAAGTTCACCACAGGCCAAAAAAATCAAATATCAAATTTCGTACCTCGTCAATCGTCAATCAAATCCCACAGACCTTCCCTACCTTCACCCTCATGCAAATAGCCATCATTGGCGGTGGGGCTGCGGGTTTTTTTGCCGCCATCACCGCTGCGGAAACCAATCCGGAAGCGCAGGTTCATCTGTACGAACGCGGCAAAAACGTGCTTGAAAAAGTCCGCATCAGCGGCGGTGGCAGGTGCAACGCCACCCATGCCTGCTTTGAAGCCCGTGAACTTGTGAAAAATTACCCGCGCGGCGAACGCGAATTGCTGGGGCCGTTTTTGCAGTTCGGTCCGACAGAAACCATCGAATGGTTTGAAAAACGCGGTGTAAAACTCAAAACCGAAGCCGACGGACGTATGTTCCCGGTTACCGACCGTTCCGAAACCATCGTTCAATGTTTGCAAAACGCCGCGCGTGATGCCGGTGTTGAAGTACAAACAGGCGCGCGGCTGGAAAACATCGAAACCCGCGCAGACGGCAGTTTTTTACTACATTTTACAGGGTTACCCGCCAAACAGGTGCAAAAAATCATGATCGCCAGCGGCAGCAGCACAGCCGTGTGGGATCTTTTGGCCCGTCTTGGTCACACCATTGTGCCGCCCGTGCCCAGCCTGTTTACCTTCAACACCAAAGACACCCGTCTGCGTGACCTGTCCGGCGTTTCGGCGCCCAACGTGGCGCTCAGCATACCGGGTACCAAACTTCAGTCGCGCGGACCGTTGCTCGTAACGCACTGGGGACTCAGTGGACCCGCCATTCTTCGCCTTTCGGCCTGGGGCGCCCGCGATTTGTACGCTGTGGACTACAAATTTTCCCTAAAAATTGATTGGCTGGATGGTTTTGAACCAGATTGGCAGGCTTTGAAAAGTACAAACGCCAAAAAAACCATCGTTGCCAACGCACAATTCGGACTACCGCAACGCCTTTGGCAAAACCTGACGGCTGCAGCGGGTATTGAACCCACCTTGCGCTGGGCTGATGCGGGTAAAAGCACAGTACAGGCCCTTGACACACAACTGCGGGTATGTGCCATGTCCATACACGGAAAAAGTACGTTCAAGGAAGAGTTTGTCACCGCCGGTGGCGTCGATTTGAAGGAAATCAACTTCAAAACGTTCGAAAGCAAAAAAATACCCGGACTATACCTCGTCGGTGAAGTCCTCAACATCGACGCCATTACGGGAGGATTTAATTTTCAGGCGGCGTGGACGGGCGGATTTATTGCCGGAAGATGCATGACCGAGGGGATTTGATTGACGAGATACGAAATTTGAAATTTGATTTTAGAATTTAAGGGCCCTCACGCTGCCCATTTGCAATGTGGCGGAGTGAGGGCCCTTAAATTCTAAAATCAAATTTCAAATTTCGTATCTCGTCAATCAAACTCCCAACGCAAAAAGTGTATCCCGATGTCAGGATACACTTTCCGAAAAAACCGCGAACTGGCAATGGAATTGACGCTCCATCAGCAATAAGTAAACATAAAACAATAGTTCAGTACACCTAAGTGCTGACGACTGCCTGCTGCCTGCTGACCGCTGATTTACGCCATTGCGTTGACGTGCTTCATCAGGCCGCTTTTCAGGTTGGCGGCTTTGTTGCGGTGGATGTTGCCGCGCTTGGCGAGGCGATCGATCATGCTGATAACCTTGGGCAGAAACGTGGAAGCTTCGGCCTTGTCTTTCAGATCGCGCAGGTTTTTGATGGCTGTGCGGGCTGATTTTTTGTAGTAGCGGTTCTGCAGACGACGCTTGTCGTTTTGGCGGATGCGCTTGAGCGCTGAACGGTGGTGTGCCATATCTTTAACGAAACGAGGTAATTACGAATTATTTTGCGTGTTGAGCCTGTTTTTTGGGCGGGCAAAGGTATGTCTATTTTCCTAAAAAATATAGAATGGGATGAAAAATTAATTGACTTTCGTGATTTTTACTGTTTTTAGACAGATTTGAACAACCGTGGAAAGGCTTCCTTGTTGTATTTTTGCGTCCCTTTTGGACTATAACCAGCACGATGAAAGATATTTCTGCAGTATTCAACGCACATCCGCAGTACATCGACTCCATGTACCGCTCCTGGCTCAGCGATCCAAACTCGGTTGAAGCCGATTGGCGCGCTTTTTTTCAGGGTTTTGACTTTGCCATCACATCGGCCAACGGCAACGGAGCTTCGACACCGGCAACCGGTACAGGCACCGATTTGGCCAAGGAATTTGCCGTCATCGGCCTTATTTACGGCTACCGCGACCGTGGACATTTTCTTTCCACCACCAACCCGCTCAAACCGCGCAAAGACCGCAAGCCGAAACTGGACCTTGTCGATTACGGATTGAGCGAGGCCGACCTCGATACAACGTTCGCAGCCGGTTTTGAAATCGGCATGCCCGGCGCCACCTTGCGTGCCATCGTCGACCGGTTGAAGCTCATGTATTGCGGCAACATCGGTTTTGAAAGCGCTCAAATCCACGACAAGGATCGCCGGATGTGGCTGCGCAACAAGGTAGAAACACGCAACCTGGGCCCCGACTACGGAATGTCGCTCGACAAGAAAAAACGCATCTTGCTGAAATTGAACGGCGCTGTGGCGTTCGAGCAGTTTTTGCATACCAAATTTGTGGGTCAAAAACGATTTTCGCTGGAAGGTGGTGAAGCCACCATCGCGGCCCTCGACGCCATCATCAGCAAAGCCGCCGAGGGTGAAACTCCCGTGCAGGAAGTTGTGATCGGCATGGCCCACCGCGGTCGCCTCACGGTGCTCAACAACACCCTGGGCAAAACTTACGGCCAAATTTTCAGCGAATTTGAAGGCAAAACCATCCCCGACCAAAGTTTTGGTTCGGGCGACGTAAAATACCACATGGGCTACTCGTCGCAGGTAAAAACCGCCTCGGGCGCCGACGTTTACCTCAAATTGCTGCCCAACCCTTCCCACCTCGAAGCCATCGACCCCGTGGTGATGGGTTTTGCCCGCGCCAAGGCCGATATTCTGTACAAAGAGGAATACGACCATATTTTGCCCATCCTCATCCACGGCGACGCGGCTGCTGCCGGACAAGGCGTGGTGTACGAAACCATACAAATGAGTCAGCTGCCCGGGTATTACACCGGCGGCACCATGCACCTCGTGATCAACAACCAGATCGGTTTTACCACCAGCTGGGAAGACGCCCGCTCGTCGGACTACTCAACAGCCGCCGCCGAAGTAGTGCAGGCGCCTGTGTTCCACGTGAATGGCGACGACCCCGAAGCCGTGGTTTTTGCCGTTGAACTCGCCACCGAATACCGTATCAAGTTCAACTCCGACGTGTTTGTCGACCTCGTGTGTTACCGCAAATACGGCCACAACGAAAGCGACGAACCACGATTTACCCAGCCCGATCTTTACGCCCTGATCGCGAACCACCCCAATGTGCGTGAGGTGTACAACAAAACGCTCATTGCACGTGGCGAAGTGGACGAAAAGCTGGCCAAGGAAATGGATGCCGAGTTCCGCAACGAAATGCAGGCCCGTCTCGATGAGGTACGCCAAAAGCCCCTCCCCTACGCCTACCAGGAAAATGAACTCGCCTGGAAAGCCCTGCACATCACCAACGATGATGCTGATTTCCAGCAATCGCCCGATACCGGCGTGCCCAAAGCCGTCATCGAACGTATTCTCAACCACCTGCTCACCCTGCCCGAAGGTTTCCAACCCCTGCCCCAAATCGCAAAGTTGCTTGAAACCCAGCGCAAACTGGTTTCGGAAGGTAAAATCGATTGGGCGCTCGGTGAGTTACTCGCCTACGGCACTTTGTTGCTGGAAGGCAAAGACGTACGCATGAGCGGCCAGGATGTGAAACGCGGCACTTTTAGCCACCGCCACTCCTGTCCGGTTGACGCCAAAACCTACGACCGCATCAACCGACTTGAAGGCATCAGCGAAAAGCAGGGTCAATTCCGCATTTTCAACTCTTTGCTCAGTGAATATGCTGTACTGGGATTTGAATACGGTTATGCACTTTCCACACCCGACGCACTTGTGATCTGGGAAGCCCAGTTCGGCGACTTCGTCAACGGCGCGTCAACCATCATCGACCAATTTATTTTTGCCGGTGAGGCCAAATGGCGACGCATGAACGGCCTGGTGATGCTGCTCCCCCACGGTTATGAAGGTCAGGGCCCTGAGCACTCGAGCGCCCGCCTCGAACGTTTTTTGCAAGGTTGCGCTGAAAACAACGTAACGGTAGCCAACGTAACCGACGCGACCAATTATTTCCACCTTTTGCGCCGCCAGCTGGCACGTCCTTTCCGCAAACCGCTGATCGTGATGTCGCCCAAATCGGGTCTGCGCGCACCTTACAACCTCGGCGACCTGAGCGCCCTGGAAAGTGGCAATACTTTCCGCGAGCTTATTGACGATGCACAAGCAGACGCCAAAAAAGTAAAACGTGTTTTGGTTTGTTCCGGCAAAGTGTACTACGATCTGCTCAAGCGTCAGGAGGAAGAAAAACGCACCGACATCGCCATTGTGCGCCTCGAACAACTGTATCCTTTCCCGAAAAAACAGTTCGACGCCCTGATGGTCAAATACAAAAAGGCCGAACTGATGTGGGTACAGGAAGAGCCTGCCAACATGGGCGCCTGGAGTTACATAGCGGTTACACAACCTGAATACAGCTGGAAAGTTGCCAGTCGTCCCGCAGCTGCTTCACCTGCAACCGGCTTCCCCAAGAAGCATGAGCAGGAGCAAAAAGCCGTGGTGGAGAAAGCGTTTCAGTGATCAGTGGTCAGTAATCAGTAATCAGTATTTTCAATGGCATCCGGCGTTATGGTCGCGGATGCCATTGTTTTTTTGTGGGTTGTTGCAATCAAATGGTAATTTAGGGCCTTGTAATACCTGTTCTTCCTTTTTTTAAAGGACCAGGAGCACTAAAGCCCTTGTTATGAAACATTTTAAAATTGGCCAACTTCTGCTTGCCTTATTGGCAGTACTGTGTACCGCCAACTTGTTGTCGGCACAGGACGTTGTTGATGCCGTTTCACCTGAGAATGACGCAGAAATACGGACCATTCCATTTTCCCAGATTTTTACGTTTTTGTTTTTGATGTTGGGGCCTTTTAAAATCATCGGGCCGTTTGCCAAAATGACCCACGGGACCGAAGCGTCGGAGGCTCGTAGTTTCGCCCTTCGAGGCATCGTTTTTGCAAGTTTTGCGCTTTTGCTGGCTGGTTTGCTGGGCGAAACCATGTTGGGCAATTTTGGTGTATCCCTTCCGGTTTTGGCGCTAACGGGCGGCATTCTTTTGTTTCATGTGGCGTTGACGGGCATTTTTAGTCAGGCCGAGCCACCGAAACCTCCCACTGGCGACCCTGCAGTTTTAATGCCCCGCCTGGCTTTAATGCCACTTGCTATTCCAACCATCGTTACCCCTTACGGAATAGCAGCGCTCATCTTGTTTATTGCCATGCAACACGACATGAATGGCAAACTGATGATTACAGCCATGGTGCTCGGAGTCATGGTATTGAATCTTTTGGCCATGATATTTGCACAGCAGATATTGAAAAAATTGGGTTGGTTGCTCCAACTGCTAGGCGCTGTGCTTGGCATCATCCAGGTTGCCCTGGG
>JADLBE010000229.1 GCA_020847915.1 Saprospiraceae bacterium
ACGGGCTGGTCGGCGTCCCAGAGGAAAAGGGGTTCGCCCGTAGTTTCGGCGGTTGGCGGCGCGCCGTCGCAACATTGGCATTTGTAGCAATGCCAATAATTAACCGCCCAGGCGGAGTAGCCGACGAACAGCACCCCGATGAGCCAAAGTGGAATCTTCATTTTCGTTTTGATTTTTATTTTGCCAATAAAAGAATTGGTCAAATATATAAAGCAAAACGATACGTTACACCAAATTCATGAAAACTTATTGTAGATTATGCAGTAACCCTGCCCTGAACATAATCGTGCAGGTATTCGAAGGGTTTGTTGAGTTGTCCGCCGGTACAAATGGTGGCCCTGCGCAACATTGCACTGTCACCGGCATGCAAAATCTCCGGTAAAACATGGTCGATAAGCTGCCTTCCAAAAAAATCGGAAGCGTCGCGCGGGAGTTCGCTGGGCAAATTATCTATGGCCATGACATCCACAGCATCCGGTGAAAAAGGCGCCGTGGTTACACCCGTATGCGGATTGAAACCGTACACCGGATCGGCAATGGTACTTGGGCGCAGTGTACAGGGCACGGCGGCGTCGGGCATGATGTCGCACGAAAGGTCGGCCACCACCTGGATTTTAAAATCGGGATGCGCCATGGTCTCACGTTCAAAAAAGCGGGGCGCTTTCGGATCGTAATAAATGGCGTTGATAAATACATCGGCGCGGTGGGCGAAAGGTGCAAAAATGCTGTGGTACGCGTCCCCGTTTGCGTAGAAATGTTGTTTGTTAAAAATGCGTTGACCGTCCTGGTGCTCCACATAATCCTGGGCATGCAGTTGGGTAAACACGGGATGGTCGTAATCGTGTTTGAGGAAATCGCGCGGCGAAACGCCGTGGATGCCCATGTCGTGTAGGTTGCGGATGGCGCCGGAGGCAACACGGCCGCCTCCGGTGAGGGCGATGCGGACGGGAGGCAGTTTCAGGTTTTTATACGCTTGTTTGGCTTCCGCGTAGTCGTGCAGATCACACAGGCGGGGCAATGCAAAAGCGCCGGTTCGTTTGCCGTAGGTCCACATGGCGTTGTGGGCGCCCACCACGCCGGCATAAAAGCCGAAAGCAACGAGCCGGTCGTGAGTGTCGTCTGTGATGGCTTCGTAATCGATCAGGCAGATGTTTTTGGCGAGGATGGTTTGCAGCAACGTGCGGTTGTAGTGCTGTTTTTTCATGGTATGGGAAAAAAACAGGTAGGTTTTTCCGGGCAACAGTTGGTTTACGGGCACCTCTTTTACACCCATCAACATGGAACAACCCGACAGGTCGTCCGTCACCTCGATGCCTGCCTGCCGGTATTCCTCGTCTTTGAAACAACGAACGGGAGAAGGCTGGACCACGATGTGCACAGGCAAAGTGGCCATAATTTGGGCGCATTGGGCGGGGGTGAGTGGCGCGCGGGCGTCGGAAGGCACTTTGCCTTCGCGGATGATGCCTATGTGTAGCATGTTGTGGTGTGTTTGGTTGGGCAAAAAGCGGCGTGTGACGTGACTTTTAAAAAGATGTTCGTCATAAAGTCGCTTAACCGCGCAAAGGTAACAGTTTCACCCTGTATTTACCCGGATCATACCAAAACCAGTCCTCCGAAAATAAAGAGGCCATCCCTGGAACCTATGTCCCCGAAACCAGTGTTATCTTTGCGTAAATAATCCAACAAACGACGGGGCTGCCTGGTATCGACGGGAGAGTGTAGTCGTTTCGTAAGCATGCCGGAGCATGGGCGGTTACTCCGTAAAAACTAACGTTCGAACATTAACTGGCAACACTTCGTTCGCCATGGCCGCCTAAGTTATAACGACTTAAAAGTGCCATTGCGCCGTGCGCTTGAGGCTTCATATACAGCGTGCCGCGTATCAAACCAATTTTGAAGATAGTTCGGTGAAACGTCACTATTGCCGGATGAAACTCCAGTGGATAAGGTGTGCAAGGGTGGGTTTCTGAACCAGCTGCGTACTCGAAAACCCAATCAGAAAATAAGCATGTAGAAGGCGTTACGGCGCTTTGTCCGGACGCGGGTTCGAATCCCGCCAGCTCCACAACCGGATCTTTTGGGTTAGTTTAGATTAGTTTCGTTTCGTTGATAATCAAAGGATTAGACAACACCGAAACCCTAAACTAACCCAAATAACAACAACCGAGCGTAAAAAAAACACCACCACTTTTTGCACCACCTGATTAAAGGCTTACTTTTGTAGGAACGGTTACTATTCCACCACCTGCAAAAGAAAAACCCATGCGCAAACCTCACTTCGCGCCCAAGCCCGATGCCCGGTTTCCCCATTTTCAGATTTACTTACAGTTCACCTATTCGAAAGGGAAGCTCCTTCGATACTATACAGGTGTAACGGTGCCCAAGGAATTTTGGGACAAGGACAAGGAGCGGGCAAAGCAGGACCGCAAGTTTCCGGCATACGCTGAAATCAATGCCCAACTAAAACGGATAGAAACAGAAGCGGAACAGATAGCACTTCGCAGTCAATACAACAAATCCGACCTCACCAACGAAGTTTTCAAAAAGGAGCTGGACACCTTTTTGGGAAAAAGGGAAGTCACCGATGACACCCTTACCTTCTTTCGCTACTTCCAACGCTTCATCGAAGAAAGGGCAGGCAACCCGAACTACTCCAAAGGCAGCATCAAAGTCTATGTCACAACCTACAACCAGCTCAAAGCGTATGCCGATGGAGTGTTGCGGCGTGACCTGAACTTTGCCGATTTCAACCATGCGTTTTTCAGCGACTTTTCAAACCACCTTTTCGGGAAGGACTACGGTAACAACTACGTTCATAAACTAACATCCACGCTCAAAACCGTTTTGAGGGAAGCAGACCGGCGGGAAGTTACCCCTGACCTTAAAGTTAGGGATGGTTGGTTGGTAGCAACAAGGGAAGAACCGCCTGCTATCTATTTGACAGAGGATGAACTCACCAAACTATTTCAACTGGACCTTTCAGGCAACCAACGCCTTAGCCGTATTCGTGACTTGTTCCTGGTTGGGTGTTATACGGGGCTAAGGTTTTCCGACTTCACCGAGTTGAAGCCTGGCAACTACAAAAAGACACCCGACGGCAAAGAGTACATCGAAATGATGACGCAAAAGACCGGGACCAAAGTCACCATTCCGGTAAAGTCTGAAGTTCGGGAAATCGTTTCCCGCTACAACTACCAACTTCCTAAAGCCATATCCAACCAAAAATTCAACGACTACCTTAAAGAGGTTGGAAAGTTGGCCGGGTTGGATGAACCAACCATGTTAACCCGTTTCAAGAATGGCAAACGGGTGGACCAAACCTTCCCTAAGTACGAACTGATGACCTCGCACACGGCACGACGTTCGTTTGCCTCCAACGCCTACAAAGCGGGTGTACCTGTTCGGTATGTTATGACCGTGACCGGACACAAAACCGAAAAAGAGTTTTACAAATACGTCCGTATTCGCCCGGATGAACACGCATTGCTTGTTTCTGACAACCCATTTTTCAAATAACTAAACCCTGTAAAAATGATTATCACAGAAAAAAAATACGAAGAAGCGGACTATGAAGAATTGGTACAGGAGCTGTTACAAGCGCCTGACCTGGATACGGAATTCCAGTTTCGTCACTTCAAATCAGTTCTCATTTCAAACCGTCGCTTTTTTCTGTTGCTGTTTAAAGAACTTGATGAGATAAAAAGCAAGGCAATTCTTTTAGATGACGAAAAACTTCATAGTGCCATAAATCGGTTGGAAGGAAAACTCTATGAGTACACAAATATAATTCCGGCAAAGATTCCCGAATCAATCCTAAGTGACAGATTATTGATTGATCAATACCTGGCAGATCAACCCCGAATTAATATGAAAGACGAATGGGGTAAGGTGCGAAATTACATTATAGAAAAATTTCATACAATACCACAAAAACAACAACTGCCTTTTTTGGAATGGTGCATGGGGATGCTCCAAATGAATTTTGAAAGGCATAAAAAGAAGTGTAATAACCCAACTGATTGTCCCATAAATCAGGGCTACGATTTAAGGCTACAGTTCATTGAAAAAATGATCGAAGAGGCTACGCCTAAACAAGTGGAACAGATACCCGGCAGTCCGGCGATACAACCAATGCAACAAGATTCGGGGTTGAGGTTATCCACTCGAAAAGGGGCAAAAATTGACCTGATTCGGATTGTAAACGCCATGTGGGAGTTGGGCTTTTTCAAAGATCAGGATGAACTAAAGCCGAACAAACTAAAAGTGATGAAGGCCGTCGGAACACTTTTCGGATTAGACCTTTCCAACTACGACAAAGATTTAAGTCAGGCATTCCAGACCACAAACACAGAAAATAACATAAAGATATTCAGGGAGTTAGAAGAAATCACAAAAAATAAATTGATTTAGGCAAACACGACCCAATATAGGGTCTATGAAAGGTTAGTCGAACAGCCTGGAGATTTGCGCCATGTTTCACAAAAGAACTGGCATATGATTATCCTG
This sequence comes from Saprospiraceae bacterium, assembly GCA_020847915.1. Classification (GTDB taxonomy): domain Bacteria; phylum Bacteroidota; class Bacteroidia; order Chitinophagales; family Saprospiraceae; genus M3007. The sequence continues at coordinate 4,507 of JADLBE010000229.1, forward strand.
ACGTTCGACAGCGAACAGCTAAACAAGATCATTCAGAACGCGGTCCGTTCTGTTATTTCTGAAAATGGACCTACTACCGTCACAACCGACGACGGCAAACAACTTCTTACCCGAAAAGAAGCCGCCAACCTGGCAGGCGTTTGTCTGGCAACGCTCGACAATAAAGTTAAAGCGGGCGTACTTACCAAGTACCGCACCGGCGGCATTGTGCGCTTCAAAAAGTCGGAAGTCATCGAAGCGTTTTCTCAATCCATGTTCGACAACGGCAAGGGGCGCACCCGTTCCCGTACTAAAAAATCATAAGACATGGGAAAGGGGAACGCAGCTTCATTGCAGGAGGGCATCTATACGTTAGCACAAAGCGGGACAGCCGGATTCGATACACAATTGCCTTTGGCTGGAAAAATAGTGTACGGAGCGGGTGTAGACCTCAACGACAAAGTAGCATGGAAAGCAAAAGCCAAACGTAAAAATGTGACACGGGTAGTTATCCTAAGCCTGATTGAAGCAGCCAAAAAGAAAGGCGCAACCGACCGCGTGAAAGCCTATCGAAACACCCTTTATTGTATGGACAAGATTTGCAGTTCCAACGGGCGCGTTTATGGTCGGTATTGCAAAAATCGGTTTTGTACACTTTGTTGCAGCATCCGAAAAGCCGACATTATCAATCGGTACTATCCAGAAATTGTGAAATGGGAAGACTTGCATTTTGTCACACTGACAGAAAAAGCGGTTCCAGCGGCAAAATTGGATTTGTGGTTTTATGGTGTTCAAAGGGCATTCCGCCTGATTTTGAATAAGTATAAAAAACGGAATCAGCGCGGCATGGGTATCAAACTAATGGGGGTAAAAAGTTTGGAATGTAACTTCAACCCTGTAAAGCGAACCTACAACCCACACCTGCACCTGATTGTGCCAAATGCGGAAATAGCTAAAACCTTAGTAACCGAGTGGCAAAAACTTTGGAACCGAGGCCAAAAAACTTTGGCAAGCCCCTTAGCCCAACACATACGGCGCGTGGAAAATGTGGAACGGGATTTGGTCGAACTTATAAAGTATGGAAGCAAGATTTTTACCGAACCTGACATGAATAAGTCCACAAAAAATAAAATCCCTCGCATGGTGTATGCCGCCGCACTCGATAACATTTTTGCAGCTATGAAGCCTTACAGACTTTTCGAGCGGTTTGGCTTCAACCTTCCCCCGCAATCAAAACAGAGTGTACATCC
>JADLBE010000230.1 GCA_020847915.1 Saprospiraceae bacterium
AGTGCATCGAGCGTTGCCTCATCGGCGTAGTAACGGCCTTCGGCATGCGCGATGGGAATTTTCAGTGCTTTGCGCAAACTGAGTTTGGATGTTACAGGCGAGCTTTTGGTAACGGGCCTGATCCACACGTTGTCGCAGATGAATTTCTGATTGGCATTGCGCAGCAATACACCCGGCAACAAACCGGCTTCGCAAAGGATCTGAAATCCATTGCATACCCCAAATACATAACCGCCGTTGTTGGCAAATTCGATCACAGCTTTCATGATGGGGGAAAAACGGGCGATGGCGCCTGCGCGCACGTAATCACCGTAAGAAAAGCCCCCGGGCAAAACCACACAATCGCCGGGCCCGAAACCTGCAGGCAGACTTTTTTCTTTGTGCCAGAGTTTCACCACTTTGCGGCCCATGACGTCGCCAAGGACGTGCACCATGTCGTCGTCGCAGTTGGATCCGGGAAATACGATTACGCCAAATTTCATGTTGTTGGTGTTTTGCAGCGCCAATCAAAGGATTGATCGCGCCATCAATGGAATATATGAATGATGACCACAAGGCCCAGCCAGATCAGGTGGATGACTTCAGCCATCAGTGGTTTGCGGATTTGTTGCAAAGAATACGCAGCAAAGATACCCATTACAGGCGCAACGATCAAAAAATCATTGGGCGTTACGTTTTTTTGGAGCAAAACGGCAACGCCGCCAAAAAGCAAAAACCAATACATCGTACTGATGCACTTTTGGATTTGAATAAGTTTTTTATAAAAATAACTGCCTGAATTCAGCACGGCAAGCAACAAAAGCAGCAGCAAAAATCCCAGCGACAACCAATCCGGCGCCAACGTTCGCCACGAGAGCATGCCGAACGGACCAATGAACTGTTTTTCAACAAAATGCCAACCCAAATCGTACCAGAAATAGCCCAGCCAGGCCAAAAACAAAGGAACAAGACCACCGATCACAAAAACCAGTTGTTCCCGCGCGGTAAATGACCTGATGATGAGCATGCCGATGTAAGCGGCTGGCAAAAGCAACAACATGGGTGGAAAAAACAAACTTCCACAGGCTATCCAAAAGGCGGCATCAAAAACCAAACCAGTGGCCTGGGGCACGTTGTAGGCGCCGAAGAGTCGGTGGAGCGACGAGGGCACAAACGACACTGCCACGAGGGCAGGTGACAAGTAGAGGAACTCGGGCAAACCGGAGGCCATCAGTACATAAGCCATTCCGGGCATCCAGGAACGCTCGTGCAGCAACCGGTACCTGTCGGCCAGACGGTTGACCATCAGGCTTTGCAGCAGGATAAAAAACAAGCAGGCTCCGACAGAAAAGCCGGGAAAGGTTATAAAGGGTAAAAAAAGCTTTTCATACAACACACCTCCGTTCTGAACACCTGGTGCTGCAGGAACAGTTTGCCAGCCGAGCAGGGCGGGCATGTGCAGCAGTATGGCATAAAATGCCAGCAGGAAAAACGAGGAGAAGCGGTTGTTGCGAAAAAAAGCTAACACCCTTGGTTACTTTATGAAATATCCGGCGGCCGCACAAACGGGACCGCCGGATACCTGGTGGAAAAGAGGGCTGTTATCGGCCCATGATCTTTTTTACAGTGGCACCGATTTGAGCCGGCGACGAAACAACGGTGATGCCATTTTCAGCGAGGATGCGCATTTTGGCTTCGGCGGTATCCTCGTCACTACCCACGATGGCGCCAGCATGGCCCATTTTGCGACCTTTGGGTGCCGTCTGACCTGCGATAAAACCAATCACGGGCTTTTTATTGCCGTTGGCACTGATCCAGCGTGCGGCTTCGGCTTCGAGACCACCGCCGATTTCACCGATCATAACGATGGCCTCTGTTTCGGGGTCGTTCATGAACATTTCAACAGCCTCACGTGTGGTGGTGCCGATGATGGGGTCGCCTCCAATACCGATGGCGGTGGAGATGCCCATGCCTGCTTTGGCGATTTGGTCGGCAGCTTCGTAGGTGAGCGTACCCGATTTGGAAACGAGGCCGATGGTGCCGCGTTTGAACACGAATCCGGGCATGATGCCCACTTTGGCTTCGTCGGGTGTGATGATGCCTGGACAGTTGGGGCCAATGAGGCGGCAGTCGTGTTGATCGACGTAGGCTTTGGCTTTGATCATGTCCTGAATCGGAATACCTTCAGTGATACACACGATCACTTTGATACCTGAAGCGGCGGCTTCAATGATGGCGTCGGCGGCGAATGCAGGTGGTACAAAAATGATGGAGGTGTCGGCCTTGGCTTGTTTAACGGCGTCTTCAACAGTGTTGAAAACGGGAAGGTCGAGGTGGGTTTGGCCACCTTTACCCGGCGTTACACCGCCTACTACGTTGGTACCGTAGGCGATCATTTGTTCGGCGTGAAAAGTTCCTTCTTTGCCTGTGAAACCCTGGACGATAATGCGCGAATGCTTATTTACTAAAACGGACATCGGACTGAATAGCGTTGTGTTGAGGAATTATTCGGAAGAGCGTATGATGAAGACGTCTTCGCCGTCTTTTTTCATGTAATAGTGTTCCCTGGCGTACTTTTCCTTGGTTTGTTCAAAAACCTCGGCTTCTGCCTGGGCATCTTTGATTTTTTGCTGGTAGTATGTTTTATCGTTTTCAAGACGGGCTTTGGCACGGTAAAGTCTGAATTGTGTCCAAAGGCTGTTCCGATCGAGAAAAACAAGGATGAAAAAAAATACGACCAGGGTGAGGTAGTAGCGATTTTGCAGGGGGGCCGGCAGTTTTTGCCACAAAGATTGCCAGGGATACGTTGGAAGTGCCATGGGCAATGGTTTTTTACACAGCAGAAACCAATCTGTTTCTGCCGGGTCAAAAGTAGGGCCTTTTTGTCAAAACCTTTGCCCCCACTGTGAATTAAAACCGCCTTGATTTTAAAACAGGCTTTTAAAACCCGTTGATGATCTTACAAAGACGCCTGAAAATCGCCAAAAGCGAACCGGTTCCGTTCACAGTGTGACTTTTACCGTTTCGGGCATAGTAGTCATAAACGGGGGAAGTTTCATTTTTGTATACCGTGATACGGTTGCGGATGATGTCCTCATCGTTGTCGTCAGGCCGGCCGGAAGTTTTGCCCCGCAATTTGATGCGTTGTACGATCTCCTCATCGCTTACGTTCAGAGCGATAAGACCCGATACCGTTGTCTTTTTTTCCAGGAGCAATGCATCCAAAGCTTCAGCTTGTGGAATGGTGCGCGGGAACCCGTCAAAAATAAATCCCCTTGCTTCCGGATGGGCTTCCACTTTGTTGCGAAGCATACCAATGGTAACAGAGTCGGGAACCAATTCACCTTTGGCCATGTATGCCTTGGCTTGTTGTCCTAGGGGTGTATTGTTGCTCATTTCGAAGCGAAACAAATCGCCTGTGCTGATGTGTATCAGACTGTACTTCTCTACCAGTTTAGCTGCCTGCGTCCCTTTACCCGAGCCAGGCGGGCCAAACAAAATTAAGTTGATCATTGACGGATTGATGATAACGTAAACGCTGCCCCCGTTTGGAGGTGGGTTAAAAGTTGCTTGGTGAATAAAGGTAGGGCGGTGAAGGGGATACAGGAAATGCAGCCACCAACGGAAAAGGCAAATTTAGCCACGGAATGTTAACTTCAGGTATTTTAAGTTAAAAATCTTTGATGCGGTAGCGTTCGCCATACGTTTGAATCCAATGGAGCAATCTGAACACGTCCTCCGCATGAAACAATTCCGTGCCCGGGTTCATCGTCGCTGCCGACCCGCAGGCAACGCCGGTTTGGACCACCTCGCGCAAACTTTTACCGTTTGCCAGCGACCAAACCATACCGCTTACCATACTGTCGCCCGCTCCCACCGTACTTTTTTTAGGAACCGTGGGCGCGGGTATGTGTTCAAAACCATCGCGGCTTACCAGCAATGCACCCTGTGGTCCAAGCGATACCACCACTACTTCACACATGCCTTTGCCAATAATTTCCAAAGCGGCATCATCTACCTGATCTATGGACAGCTTTTCCTCACCCACCAGTGCGCTTAACTCGGCAAGGTTCGGTTTCAGCAGGTACATACCTTCATCGGCTGCGGCGCGAAGTGGTTCGCCGGATGTATCGATGATGCAGCGTGCTCCAATACGGTGTGCAAGCGCGGCAATTTTTTCATAATAGTCGACGGGCAGTCCGGGCGGTAAACTTCCGCTGGCCACCAGATATTCCGGATTAAGCCGGGCAACCATGTCGAGACAGGCATCGGCCATTTCCGTCGTCATTTCCATTCCAGGCATGTTAAAACGGTATTGCAGGTTGGTACTGGTTTCCGTGACGGAAAAGTTTTCACGGGTTTCATTTTCCAACCGCAATGTTTCCACAACAATACCCGCATCCTGAAGCAGCTTTTCCAACACCAGTCCATTGTTTCCGCCCGACGGAAAAACGGCTGTGCTGTTGCCGCCCAATTTGCGTATACCTTTGGAAACATTGATTCCGCCGCCACCAGCGTCGGTGTGCACTTCCGAACAGCGCATTTTCTGCTCCGGCACCAGCCGGTGTATGCCGGAACTTTTATCAAGCGCCGGATTGAGGGTAAGGGTAACGATGTTCAATGGGTAATTTTTTTTTGTCAGACACAGATTTGTTCAACTTTGCTACAGCCATATTGTTCAATAGCGGCAACAATGATACTTAAACTCGACGATAATATCCTTCAGGAAGCCTGTAATTGGTTGTCCAAACGCGACGAACATTTGGCAATGGTCGTTGACCGACATGGCCCTCCACCGCTTTGGGCTCGCCCTCCCGGCTTTTCAACACTGGTACACATCATTCTTGAACAACAGGTTTCGCTTGCTTCAGCCAACGCGGCTTTTCTAAAACTCAGAAATACCCTCGGTGAAGTTACGCCCAAAGGTTTGCTTTCTTTGGATGAAGAACAGTTGAGATCCCTGGGCTTTAGTCGCCAGAAAACCCGCTACACCACCGCATTGGCCGAAGCCGTGCTGAACGGGAGTTTTCGTTTCGACGTCCTGGAATCTTTGTCCGATGATGCCGTACGCAAATCCATGACGGTGTTGCCCGGTATCGGCATCTGGACGGCCGATATATACCTCTCAGAATGTTTGTTGCGGCCCGACATTCTTCCACGGGGAGACATCGCCATGCAAGAGGCTTTCCGCGAACTTAAGGGTTTGGCCAAAAGACCTGTTCACGACGACCTGGAGGCCCAGACCCAACATTGGCGTCCGTGGCGCAGTGTGGGATCGAGGTTGCTATGGCACCATTACCTCTGCGAACGGGGGCGCAAAAATACCATCGGGGTATGAGGACATTTGATTTTCTTTGCAGGCAAACAACAAGCCGGGCATGAGTACCTATTTTAAAAACAAACGTATTTGGATCACAGGCGCTTCTTCGGGTATTGGTGAGGCATTGGCGCTCGCTTTTGCAGAGCATGGCGCTCACCTCGTTTTGTCTGCACGCAATGAAAAAGAACTCCAACGTGTGGCCGAAGACGCTGCCAATGCCGGAGCAGCTTCGGTACTCGTTCAGGTGCTGGACCTTGGCAAGCACGACGAAATACCAGTTATTGCACAAAAGGTGCTTCAAAAAGTTGGAAATGTGGACGTTCTCATCAACAACGGCGGCATTTCGCAACGTGCACTTGCCCTTGACACCTCCCTTGAGGTGGATAAAAAACTGATGAACGTCAATTATTTTGGTACCGTTGCGCTCACCAAAGCCGTGCTGCCGAGCATGCTCACCCACCATCTCGGTCACATCGTTACCATTACGAGCCTGACCGGTAAGTTCGGGTCGCCTCTCCGCTCTTCGTATGCAGCGTCCAAACATGCCTTGCATGGTTTTTTCGACAGTCTTAGGGCGGAGCTTGGCAATACGCCCCTGCAAATCACCCTTGTTTGTCCTGGTTATGTTCGCACCAACGTAAGCATCAACGCCCTCGTGGGAGATGGCTCAGCCCAGGGCACCATGGATGATGCCACCGACAAAGGCATGGCCCCGGAAGATCTTGCCCGTAAAATTCTTGGCGCCATTGAAAGTGGCAAGGAAGAACTCTGGGTGGGAGGAAAAGAAGTGTTGGGTGTCTATTTGAAACGTCTGTTTCCGGCCTATTTCTCTAAAATCATCCGTAAAGCGAAAGTAACATAATGCTCGAAGTTCGAAGTCCAAAGTAAAAAAATGCCCAATCGTTTGTTTTCCAAACAATTGGGCATTTTTTATTGATATCCCAGGCTAATGTCGGTCTTCGGACTTCGGACTTCGGACTTTTTTATCCGACCCTTGTAGTTGCAAGCAGTTTTTTGATACTGTATCGGCCGCTGCCTTTACCTGCGAGCATAAGCAGGCCGCCGGTGATGGCGATGTTTTTCATAAAAAGAATGCTTTGCAAACGCAACTGGTCTTTGGGGTATGTCCAGAAATCGTGAACAATAAATGTTACAGGCACCCAATAAATGAGCAACAGGGTAACGCCCAGGGTAGTTCGGTAGCCTGAAAGCACCATCAATCCTCCCACAACAAGTAAAAACACAGCGCTGTAGAGCATCAAATCCTGGTTCCATGTGAGGCCGTAGGCATCCATGGTGGCTCTTGTTTTGTCAAAATAAAGTACGGTATCGACGGCTTCGAACAGGAAAATCGCGGAAAGAAAAATACGGCCGCACAGGTCAATGATATCGCGCATGGTGGTTGTAAAGCTTAGAGCGTGTTGAGTTTTCGGTTTTGAGACGAGAGCGAGCGAATTTTGTTTTAAAGAAGGCAAAAAAACCCGAAAACTCAACACGCTCTAAGATGTTTCCGAAAAAAACTAGGGGCGCAAAGGTATAAAAAAAAAGCCCCCCTCCATCATTTGGAGAGAGGCCATCCCAAAAACCGATTTTAAAGTATGATTTAAAATCGGTATTTAGCGATACGGCAGGCTCGTTGCCGCTTTGTGCTTTATGACTTTCCGTTGGAAGTCATCCGCAACGATTGGCGGTGTATGAGCGCCACGCACTGGGCGTGGCGCTCATTCGCCGTTCGTGGGATTACTTCGTTTGGATCATCTTCTTGGTAGCACTGTCGTTGGCTGTTTCCAGTTTGTAGTACAGTACACCAGTGGTGTTGATTTGTGCGCGGTCGAGGCTGATGGCGTTGTGGCCTTTAGCGAAGTCGCCGTTTACGGTGTAGATCATGCGGCCCGTTTCGTCGAAGATCGTCAGCGTAGCTTCAGCTGCTTCTGGCAGGTGGAAGCCGATAACGGTTTTGGCAACAAATGGGTTTGGCATGTTCTGGTACAGTTCGAATCCAA
>JADLBE010000231.1 GCA_020847915.1 Saprospiraceae bacterium
CCATGACGATCAAAATTCCGAAAGGTGCAGTGTTTAAATTCGATGCCATTGGTTTCCCAAATGCTTACACCTTCAGTATTGTTGAATGCACTCCCCCATTGATCTGCCATCTCCCAAAACTCAACATTAACAAATTGGCTTACGTTGGTTGATTGGGTATACTGCATGAATTCAACCGCTTTTCTGTTATTAACAAATCTTGAATTGGATGCATCAACCACGCCTCCCCAAAAAGCGCTGCTGTATCCACCTCCGGTAGAAATACCTGTTAAAGCCCATTCAATTTGGCCATCATCCATAAATACTATCCCGGATTGATTGGGATTAAGGAGAGGAGCATTGGTTGCAGGTTGGGTGAGATTGCTGTTGCCCAACACATTGACTCCATCCCAATGGGGTGTATTACAACCTCGGGTAAGCACGCCCCCGTCAGTCAAAACAATCCGAGCATTGCGCTCTACAATTACCCCGAACCCCTGTTGAAATCCGAGTGTACCGGTTACGGTAAGCTGCGCACCGGAGTGTACGATTAGATCGCCCAGGAACTCTTGATCTGCTGATAATATGGTATTGGTAAATATATCGGTTGCTTGCCCTGCCTGATTAATTGTCACAAAGCTTGTTAAACCACAATTATCCGTTATGCATAAAGTAACAGGGTATACAACGTTGGCAACTGTTGCATTCTGACCTTGTACTGTCGTTCCATTACCAAAACGCCAAGTCCAATTGGCCACATTAAAACCTTGAATACTATTTTGTAAATAACCTTCAAGTGAATAATTCGTACCATTGAAACCAATACATTTAATTCCTGGCTTTAGAGGGCTACTGTATGAATGTATTTCAATTTCATCCAAACCTACATCTGATTGGTTACTCACGTTGGTTATCCACACCAACAACAATTGATTGTTTGTTGAAGACATGGCGGGAAGCAAAAGTGTTGAAGATTGCCAGCCCAAGCCACTTACATTGACTGTACCAATGAGTTGTGAACCTGGAGGAATATTCATGGGAGATGCTCCTGTGTTGGTTGTTGGAGTATTCAGAAGCCCATTTGTAAAATAGACTTCAATAGTTCCACTTTGACTTTCGCCGATGCAACGTGAAGAGAAGGTAAGTTCATTTTGAACATCACAACTCTGGGTCATTAAGTTTGCAAAAGGAAGCGGCAAAAAAATAGCTTCGTTGTTTGCTCCCAAGCAGGCAAAAATGTTGCCGTTCGTTGCATTATTATTGCAAACAGACGGTGTGCCGTGTGCAGCTGCCCAACCGTCGTCAACACAGCCCCCATTGAAAGCGCCGTTGATGATTCCATTTCCAGGGAATGAGCAACCACTTGATATTGACTCAAAACTGAAGTTGGGAACCAAGTTTGTCGGAGGACATTGTGCAATAATCCCTGGCAAGGCAAAGCCAAAATAGATAACTACAATTGGCGCCCACTTTTTCAAAAAATCAGAAAAACACAACATAGTGAAGTGTTTTTGATCTGGTTTTGTCGGTAATAACATAACTTTGTAATTGAATTAGTGATCCTTACTCCGATTGTTTTGCCCGGCCGTTTCAGGATGGTACCGGGAGGCATAGGGGTAACCTTCGGGGCAGCAGCTGTAACTGTTGCCTCGTTTTTTTTTAAACATGCATATGACTCTGAGTCGTTCAAGATCACTCGAACGTAACAGTCAAAATATTGAATACAGTAGGGTAAACAGGATAACTACTCCAAGTAACTGGAATACTTCATTGCAGGGGATGCAATGGTAAAAGATTATGTTTTTTTAGGTAGTGGGATTTGATGGTTTTGGTGAACGTTGACACGTTTGTATGGGTTATTTAACAAAGATAAACATATAGTCTAAAATGTCTTTTTTTTTTTTTCAATTTTAACATATTAATTTTTATTAACGTTAAAATCGCCCCAACAACATTGCCACAGCCTCCCGGCTCAACTTCGGGTTTTCCTCGCCCGGGACCCGCACGAAATGGGTTGATTCATCCGACACAAACCATGGACAAAGTTTAGCATCAGGCTTCGCGCGAAGTTGTGTCAAAAGTGTACCAAGCCAAGTTGACCATCAATTCAACCGCTAAAGCGGTTGAATTGATAGTCACCAAAGTTTGATGCACCTTTTGACACAACCCCGACCTTTACGGACGCACCCCATTCCCCGTCGACACACCCTTCAGTTTTTCATCCAAAAAACGCGTCATCAAGGTGTAGAGGTGCAGTTTTCCGCCGCCGATGCCGTGGTTTTGATTGGGATAAATCATGGTATCGAACTGTTTGTTGGCAGAGATGAGTTGGTTGGCCATTTCGGCGGTATGCTGGAAATGCACATTGTCGTCGGCGATGCCGTGGATGAGCAGGTAATTGCCCTGAAGCTGTTCGGCGAAATTGGTGGGTGAGTTGTTTTCGTAACCGTCCGGATTTTCCTCGTGCGTGCGCATGTAACGTTCGGTATACACGCTGTCGTACCATTTCCAGTTGGTGACAGGCGCTACGGCCACGCCGGTTTTAAACACTTCGCCACCTTTCAGCATGCACAAACTCGACATGTAACCGCCGTAGCTCCAGCCGAAAATACCCACCCGGGCTGGGTCGACAAAAGGCAGGGTGCCCATGTATTTGGCGGCTTCGATCTGGTCGAGCGTTTCGTAATGGCCGAGTTGTTGGTAGGTCATTTTTTTAAACTCTTCGCCGCGGGCGCCTGTGCCGCGGTTGTCGACACAAGCCACCACGTAGCCTTTTTGCGCCAGCATCTGAAACCACCAGTAATTGGCGCCTTTCCATTGGTCGGTGACCTGCTGGCTGCCGGGGCCACCGTACACAAACATGAGCACTGGCAATTTTTGATTGGCAAATTCGGGCGCCGTGGGTTTGATCATCCAGCCGTTGAGCGACACGCCTTCCGAGGTTTTGAAATCGAAAAATTCGGCCGGCACGACACCGTGTTCTTTTTGCAAGGCCGCCAGTTGGCTGTTGTCCTCGAGCAGGCGAACCTCCTCGCCTTTGCGGTCGTTCACGCTGTAGCGCGCAGGTTCGTTGATGGTTGTGGAGGTTTTGACAAAATAATCGAACGTTTTGCTGAACTGGGCCGAATGGAAACCCTGTGCGCCGCTGAGTTTCTTTTTGCCTTTGCCGTTGAGTTTGACGCTGAAAATTTCGCGTTCCATGGGATTTTCAGAAGCGGCCTGGTAATAGACGAGGTCGTTTTTTTCATCCACACCGTACAGGCCGGTCATGTCCCAATTGCCTTTGGTAAGGGCTGTTTTTTCGCGCCCGTTCATGTCGTAAACATACAGGTGGTTGTAGCCGCTTTTTTCACTTTGCCACACGAAGCCGGAACCGTCGGAAAGGAAATACACGTCGTGGAGGTCGAGGTAATATTTACTTTTTTCTTCCAGGAGTGTTTTGCAAACTCCCGTGGCAGGGTCGGCCAGCAGCAGTTTGAGGTGGTTTTGGTGGCGGTTCATCCAGGTGAGGCACAGTTTGCCGTTGGGCGCCCAGGCCAGGCGTGGCATGTAGCTGTCGGCTTCGGTTTCTGTTTTTACGGGTGTGTTTTTTTGAGTGGCGAGGTCGTAGATGAAAGCCGAAACCGTGGCGTTTTTTTCGCCCACTTTGGGGTATTTGAACGTAACGAGTTCGGGATAAGCGCCGCCACGGTGCATTTCCATGGTCATTTCGGGCACTTCACGTTCATCGAAGCGCAGGAAAGCGATTTTTTTGCTGTCCGGGCTCCATTCAAAAGCCCTTACAAGTTTGAATTCTTCCTCGTACATCCAATCGGAGGCGCCGTTGATGATTTCGTTGATTTTGCCATCGGAGGTTACCTGCGTGTTGACGCCCGTTTCGAGGTCTTTGTACCACAGGTTGTTGTCGGCCACATAGGCCACTTTTTTACCGTCGGGAGCAATGTTTGCGTAGCGTTGTTTGCTGCCGTTGTGGAGGCGGGTTAGGGTTTGGGTAGCCCGGTCGAGCACAAAAAAGTGCGACTTGCTGCTGTGGCGGTAAATTTGTTCCGTGCCGGTTTGCAGCAGCATTTTGGATTCATCGCTGTTGAAGGCATAGCCGTCGATGCTTTTTTTCCAGGAAGTATCGGAGGACGAAAGGGTGGCGACGTCGAGCAGTGTGGCTGTTTTGTTGCCGGTACGCAGGTCGTATTGTTCGATCTCCGTGCCGTTGCGGCGCGTGTAATGGATTCCGTCGTTCTGAAAATTGAAACCCGGGATACCTTTGGCGTTGAAAGCGTTGTTGGCAAAGATGTCTTCAACGGTGATGGGTTTTTGGGCGTGGAGGGAGGTGATTAGGAAAAAAAACAGGACGACGTTGCGCATGTTTGAGATTTGAATCTGTGGTTAATTTGCCATCAAAGGTCAAGAATATACCGCACATCAAAGAGCCAACTTCGACGAAAATACCTGTTTTTACCTATCTTTGCAGCTTCATGGGCCGCATCCTCGCCATCGACTACGGATTGAAGCGCACAGGCATTGCCGTGACCGATCCCCTCCACATCATCGCCAGCGGTCTGACCACGGTGGAGACGGGTACGTTGATGGATTTTTTAGCCCGGTATTGCCTAACGGAAAGTGTTGAAATGTTTGTGGTGGGCTTGCCGCTGCACCCCGACGGCAATCCGGCGCAAATAGCCCCTCAGGTGGATGCGTTTGTTGAAAAATTGAAAAAACAATTTCCGGATACCCCTGTTACCCGTCAGGACGAGCGTTACACCTCCAACGACGCTAAAAAAATAATCCTGCAAAGCGGGATCAAAAAACAAAAACGAAGGGATAAGGCTTTGGTCGACAAAGTGGCCGCAGCCATCATTCTGGAACAATACATGTTGGACAACCATTGGTAGCCCGCATTTCAGAGGGTTATTATTTTACAAAATCACGTCTGCTTCATCCTATGATCTTACCCATTTACGCATACGGCCACCCTGTTCTGAAAAAAGTGGCGGCGCCCGTTGGTCCCGACTATCCTGAGCTGGAAACCCTTCTGGCCAACATGTGGGAAACCATGTACCATGCCGACGGTGTGGGATTGGCGGCTCCGCAAATCGGGTTGCCCATCCGGTTGTTTGTGGTGGATACCACGCACCTGAAGGAAGATAAGGAAAACAAGGCTCCGGGGGTGAAAAAAGTATTCCTCAACGCACAAATGCTCGACGAAACCGGTCAGCCCTGGGCCATGGAGGAAGGTTGCCTTAGCATTCCGCGGATCCGTGGCGATGTTGAACGTCCGCCGCACATCCGCATTCGTTACCAGGATGAAACTTTTACGGAGTTTGAAGAAACATACGAAGGTTACACCGCAAGGGTGATCCAGCACGAATACGACCACATCCAGGGTGTGTTGTTTACCGAAAAACTAAAACCCCTGAAAAAACGCCTTATCCAGCGCAAACTGGATGACATCAGGCAAGGGAAAATCCATACAGACTACAAAATGCGCTTCTTCCAGGTCCGCTGATTTCAGTGTTTGAAAAGAAGATTTTAACGGAAGAAAATTTTTAGATATCAAGCGGAACTTTTTTCATTTCCGCAACCTTATTGCCGTACAACCCATCTGTGGTTGTACGGCTTTTTTTATTCGGAAATCACACTTCGAAAATGCCGATTATGGAATTTTATATGCCGTTCGTCGAAAAACAAAATAAACACTGGAAACATTTGAACCAAAAAACGTTTCCTGCATTTACCTTTGCATGATGAATGAACAGCATGAAAAATTTCTGAAACGGTCTGAAGAACTGTTTATGAGGTACGGCATCAAAAGCCTGACCATGGACGATGTGGCACGTGAGCTGGGGATTTCGAAAAAAACGCTGTATCAGTTTGTTTCGAACAAAGAAGACCTCGTGCGCAAGGTTGTGGAAAAAAACATCAACGATGACGTACGAAACTGTTTGGTCTGGTCGGGCGATGCAGAGGATGCAGTAGATGAAATACTCATTGTATTGCGCAACGTTATGGCCGACATCCAGCGTATGACGCACAACCTGGTGTACGACATGCAGCGGTACCACCGCGACGCATGGGACCTTTGGGTGGAACACCAACGCGGTTTTGTATTCAAACTGGTTCGCGACAACCTCAACCGCGGCATCAGTGAAGGTTTGTACCGCACCGATTTTAATGTGGACATCATAGCAAAACTACACATCGCTCAAACCTTTCAGTTTTTTGATGAAACGATTTTCCCACCCAATGAATACTTGCGGGAGCTTGTTTTCCGCGAATACATCCTTCACTACCTCCATGGCTTGTTGTCCGACAAAGGCCGCGAACGCTTACACGCAAAATTATCCTGACATGTTACCTTCCTTTCACAAACACTATGCACTGGCCTTCCTGGTTATGTTGTTCAGCGCCCATACTGCCGGCGCCCAAACAACCATGACTTTGGCGGATTGTATCCAGTATGCTTTCAACAACAGTCCCGACATCAAATCGGCTGAATTGGTGGTGAAAGATGCCGACTGGCAAATCAAAGAGAGCACTTCGCTCGGTTTGCCCCAGTTCACCATTGGCGGCGGCTACCAGTACTTCATCAAACAACCTGCCCTGCCCGCTGAGGCCCTGGGTTTTGAAGCGCCCGAAGGCACCAAAATTGCTTTCCAACTGCGCAACAGCCTAAACCTCAATGGCCAGGTAAATCAGCTTTTGTTCAGCAACGACTACCTGATTGGCCTTAGAGCTTCAAAAGTTTACCGTCAGTATGCCGATTTTCAATTGGTTTCCGCAAAGCAAAACATGCGCAACAAGGTAACTGACGCCTACCTGCCGCCTCTGATCGTAAGCGAATACCTGAAAAACCTCGACCAGAACATCGCCAACCTGGAAGTCCTCTTCAACGATACCAAAGCCATCAATGAAGCCGGACTGAACGAACAGCTCGACGTTGATCGTATCCAACTCCAGCTCGAGGATTTGCGCAGCGATCGCAGCAACCTCACACGTCAGCGCGACAACTTGATCAACGTACTTAAGTTCACCATTGGTTACCCGGTTGCCGAATCTCTTGAGGTAAGCGACAATGTGGAAAAATTACTTGCAGACATCGGCGAAGCCGACATGGTTTCCGCGATCGACTTTATGAACCGTCCCGAGTACCTCGAACTGCTCAAAGGCCGCGAATTGCAGACGCTTAATGTCGAACGCTACAAAAAATACTGGATGCCCAACCTTTTTGGATACGGCCAGTACCAAACAAGCTGGCAAGGCAACAACGACTTGTTTTGGATTCCTTCATCGGTTGTGGGCGTTACGCTCAGCGTCAATGTATGGGACGGTGGAACCTCCCGCGCCAAACGTGAACGTGTTATGATCGACATCAATGAAATTGATGAACGCAAAAGACAATTGGAAAA
>JADLBE010000232.1 GCA_020847915.1 Saprospiraceae bacterium
CTTAGCAAAATCCTGGAAATCCTGATTCAGACAAAAAGAGCATCGTGGGCGGTTACCCCACCACCATTTTCGTCAAATTTTCCCAAGAGAATTTACCCTTCTCCTCCTCCACAGCCCGAACCATCCTCTCCCTATCCTCCTCCTCAAAAAACACCTTCACCGCTCCCGCAATCGCCTCAGGCGTTACCTCCACAACATACCCAGCAACCCCGTCCTTCACAATCTCCGGCAAACCACCCACTTTCGTCACCACCATGGGTTTGTTGAAATGGTACGCGATTTGTGAAATGCCGCTTTGCGTGGCGCTTCGGTAAGGTTGTACTACCAGGTCGGCGGCGGAGAAATAGGTTTTGACTTCGTCGGCAGGAATGAAGTCGCTAAACACGTGCACACGGTTGTGTAAACCGTGTTTGTCGATGATGGCCTGGTAGGTCGCCCAGTCGTCGTAAGGTTCGCCTGCGACCACGCAGTGTACGTCCGGCGTTAGGGCCATGGCTTCCAGCAGGAGGTCGAGACCCTTGTAAGCCCTGATGAAGCCGAAAAACAACACCACAGGGGCGTTTTCCGGGAGCCCGAGCTGCTGGCGGGCAGTGTGTTTGGGAATCGCGTCGCCGTAGTTGTCGTAAATGGGGTGGGGGGCGAAACGCACGGGTTTTTGGGTAAACGTTTGTATCTCTTCACCCACACTTTTGCTCATAACCACAAAATCGTCGCAGGCGCCGATGAAGTAGCGCGCGAACAAGGTGTCCCCCGGCCGTTTTTCGTGTGGAATGATGTTGTCCACCAACGCCGTGCTTTTAAACTTCTTTTTGCCAAACCAACGCGCGATGCGCAGCACCGTTCCCAAACTTGGACCCATAAACGGCAGCCAAAACCGCGTCACCACCACATCGGGCTTTTCGTTTTTGATTTGAAAACCCGTGCGTATCCAGTTGAATGGATTGATGGAGTTGAGTCGTGTTTTGATGGTCACGCCCGCAGGTGGTGGATCGTCGGTGAACTGCGTTTTTCCCGGAAACAAAAACGACGGGTACTGCAGCGAAAAAGAATACACCACCACCTCGTGGCCCAACGCCTGGAATTCCTGCGCCAAACGTTCGCTCGATGCAGCGATACCACCGCGCAACGGATGAGCCGGCGAAAGCAACACGATCTTCATACTTCCTTCTCGATCAGGTAGCTGTTGCGGATGCTGGAGTTGCGGTTCACCATCTCAGCCAAAAAGCCGGTGAGGAACAACTGCGAACCCACGATGAGCGCCAGGATTCCGAAGTAAAACATGGGCCTTTCGGTCATGCCCCAGGAGGCGTTTACAAGTTTGTCGTACGTAAGCCACGCCAGAACGATGAATCCAATAAGGAAACTGAACACGCCCAACGTGCCGAACAAGTGCATGGGACGTTTGCCAAATTTGCCGACAAACGAGATGGACACCAGATCGAGGAAACCGTTGATGAAACGGTCCCAGCCAAACTTCGTGGTGCCGTATTTCCTTGCACGGTGCTCCACCACTTTTTCACCAATCTTCGTAAATCCGGCCCATTTGGCCAAAACGGGTATGTAACGGTGCATTTCACCGTACACCTCGATGGTTTTGATCACGTCGGAACGGTACGATTTCAAGCCGCAGTTGAAGTCGTGCAGGTAAATGCCGCTCATGCCGCGCGTGGCGGCGTTGAACAACTTGGTGGGCAGTGTTTTGCTGAGGGGGTCATGTCGCTTTTGCTTCCAGCCGCTGATGAGGTCGTACCCTTCCTCGGTGATGAGGCGGTACAGGTCGGGAATCTCGTCGGGCGAGTCCTGCAGGTCGGCGTCCATGGTGATCACCACATTGCCCCGTGTTGCTTCAAAACCCGTGTGCAAAGCGGCCGATTTGCCATAATTGCGCCGGAACTTGATGCCGCGAACGGCAGGATTTATACTTTTCAGGTGTTCGATCACCTTCCACGAACCGTCGGTGCTGCCGTCGTCGATGAACAGGATTTCGTACGAATACTTACCCTCACATACCCGGCGGATCCAGGCTTCGAGTTCGGGCAGACTTTCTACTTCGTTTTTGAGCGGTATAACGATGGACAAATCCAAGAGTACAGGTATTTTACAAATCAAATTTAGTAATGGGCATGGTACGCACCGACTTGTGGGGCGGCACGTTGGGGTCGCGTGTTACAAAAACGGGCAACAACTCAGGACTGTTTTCGTCCACCACGGTGGATTGCTGTAGTTCCCAGCTTTTTTGTTTCAGCATGGCTTGCCAACGGTCGAAAAGTTGTTCCTGCTCGGCATTGTTCAGCTTCGGATTTTCGTCGTAAAAACCCTTCGCCGCCCGTTGCCGTTTTGCTTCAAACAAAGTTACGGCGCAAGCTACCGAGATGTTGAGACTTTCGGCAAAACCGGACTGCGGAATGTTGAAATTACCGTCCGACAAAGCCAATGCCTCGGCGCTTACACCCTCGTCTTCGTTGCCAAAAAGCAGCGCCGTCGGTTGTGTAAAATCGAGGGCATACACGCTTTCACTTTTTTCACCCAAATGCGTGGCGAGTATCCTGCCGTAACGTTGCCGCACCCGCTTGAAACATTCCTCCAGGTTTTCAAACACATAAACGTCGATCCACTTAAAAGTGCCGCCCGACGTGCGTTTGCCGAGCACCAGTCCACGTTTGTTGAGGTACGGTTTGGTATACACCACAAACACCTCGCGTATGCCCACGGCGTCGCAACTTCTCAATACCGCGCTGATGTTCAGCGGGTCGAAGATGTTTTCGAGCACCACCGTCAGGTCAGGCTGCGATTGCCGAATGACGGAGCGGATTTTTTGTTCGCGGGACTCGTTCATAGGACTAAGAGGGGGTTACCACATTAGGCACATTAGATTACTAAGACACATAAATCTAATGTGCCTTAGTAACCTAATGTGCCTAATGTGGTTATTTTTTACTCTACGGGCACGTAGTTGAACTGATCAAATTTCAAAATATACACAAACGTATTTTCCACATAATCAACATTGCCTTCAACACCCACCGGCGCAAACTGAAACTTCCGGCTCAGGCCAGTGAACGTCTCCCTGGGAATCCTTTCCGGGAAAGAAAGTCCGAATCGCCGCAGCATCGAGCCTGTAAACATGGTCACGTCGTAACCGTTGTAGGCATCGTCGTTGGGCACCGTGCCGAACCGTTCGAAATAGGAACGTTCAAATTTTTTGGACGCTTCCGTATCGCGGTTCACGAAAGAGGCCGAACTGACGTGTACGTTCAGGTTGATCAAAAACTCGGGATCAATTTGTGAATATCCCATCCATTGGGGCATGCCGTACACTTCCACCCGATTGGAGCCTTTTACGGCGCTGAGTTTTCGAAGAAACGACATCACAAAATCCTGGCTCGCCCACGTGGGTAAAATGAACACTGCCGTACGGCCGTATTTCAAATACTTCTTCAAATCGGTGTTGTCGAAGTTGGCAGCTGCGTCGGGCATGATGAGTTCGTTGAATTTTCCCGACGGATTGGCGTCGTGGAAAAACGGCAAACGGTCGGCTTCTTTGGCTTTGCAAACCAAAACGACGTCCTCGGCTTTGCTTTTTTTCCGAACATATTTCGCAATGGCGGCACAGTGGGCGCGCAACGAAGGGTTGGTTTGAATAAATCCGGGGTTCCGGCTCGTGAGGTCCATGTTCGGACTTTCGGGCGACACGAGAATGCGCCGGTTTTCGCGGGTTTTTTCCGCCAGCAAACTGACCTGAGATGACCTTACCGGACCAATGTACACCTGGGCTTTGTCGAAACGCGGTTTGTAATAAAGGCGTTGAAAATCTTCGTCGCTGGTCTCTGTATCGTACACATCCACGTTTAGGTTTATGCCGCCCAGGGTGGAGATTTCTTCCAGTGCAAGCTGTGATCCGGCATAAAATTGCAAGGCAAGACCACTTTTGTCGGGCACTTTTGTTCCGTCGAACTGTCCTGTCAGGAAAGGCAGCAAGTAAGCGATTGTGTAGGTATCGCCGGATGGCCGTGGTTTATCGCCTGGTTTGGTGGTGTTTTTGTCGGGCAGTCCAATGGGAGGTTTGGGGTTGGCGGGCGTCGTCCAGCGCAGGGTATCCACGGGTGTACGGCCGGGTTTCGCAGGCACGGGTTTGGAGGGTGCAGGCGTGGCGGCGCGTTTGGCCGGATTGCAAGCGATCAATACGATCAGCAGGAGAAATGGGAAGGTGTATTTCATAATTAACCTCCCGCTTTTTTAACGTTTTTATAGCCCAGGGACAGGAGCATGGCCAGCACTTTGTCGCGGTGGTCACCTTGCAAAATGATGTTGCCTTCTTTGGCGTTGCCGCCGGTGGCGCATTTGTTTTTGAGCTGGCGGGCAAGGTCGCTGAGGTCGTCTTCGGTCATCACAAAACCTTTCACCACGGTGGCTTCCTTGCCGCCTTTTACACGGTCGAGCCAGATGCGCAGCACCTGTTTGTCGGCGGGAAGCGACGTGTCGGGTGTATCATCCACGGGTGGACGGAAGTTCGGATCGGTGGAAAAAACAAAGCCGCCTCCGTTGTTTTTTTTGTTTTTGCTCATGTTTCTGAAGGTGTTTGATCAAACGGCGGGCGCCAGAATGTTCAGTGCTCCGGGTTTGATTTCAAAACGCAGTTCGTCTTCGATGATAAGGCCTTCGCCGTCGATGTGTACGTAATTTTTGCCGGGACTGGTGATCACCACCCATTTGGCTTTGAGGTGTTCCACAAATTCGGCGTCGTAAATTTTCCCGTTCAGCGATGCCGGAAGGGCGGCAAAATACTGCCATTTGGGGGCATCTTTCAGCAATACAACGGAAAAAAGGCCGTCGTCGAGGCGTGCATCGGGGGCAATTTGAAAATTGTACCCGTACATGGGTCCGTTGGCGATGGCGATGGCAAAAAATTTGCCCTCAAACAGTCGGTCTTCCGTTTCGATGCGGCAATGCCGGGCGGTGTAGGAAAGTCCTGCTTCCACGGATTTGAAAAAATATGGAATAAAACCGCGGCTTTTGCTGTCTTTCATCATGTTGGAAACAAGTCCGTCGAACCCGATGCCGGCAAGGTTGAAAAACGGTTTGCCGTTGAGGGTGCCGTAATCGATGCGGCGCACGGTGGCACTGTTGAGTAAACGCACGGCTTTGTCGAGGTCGCGACCGTAGCCGAGGTGCATGGCCAGTCCGTTGCCTGAGCCTGCCGGGATGATGCCCAGGGCGATGTCGGTATGGATGAGTTGGGAGGCAACCTCATTCACCGAACCGTCGCCGCCTACGGCCACCACGATGTCGTAAAGTTCGTCTTTGGCTTTTTGCACCAATTCTATGGCATGCCCGGCCGACTCGGTGTGCCAGATGCCGTACACGAACTTTTTGTGATCGAGCTGGCTTTCCACACTGCTGCGTATGTTGCGCTGCAGGTTGGTGCCGGCCCGGGGGTTCACGATGAAAACGATGCGTTTGGGCTTGAGGATTTCAGCCAGCAGTTCGTTTTTTATGTATGGATGCGATTTTTGCATAAGAGCAAATCTATAACAATTCTTTGCGTGCCTCCACGTAACCGCGCCAGCGGTCGATGACGGTTTGCATGTCTTCGGGCAAAGCCGATTCGAAACGCACATGTTCTCCCGTTCGTGGATGTATAAATCCTAGTACGCGGGCATGAAGTGCTTGCCGTGGACAGGTTTGAAGTAGCTTTTCGACGAACACTTTGTATTTGGAATACAAAGTTCCTTTCAAAATTTGATTTCCGCCGTAACGCGGGTCGCCGAAAAGGGTGTGTCCAATGTATTTCATGTGCACCCTGATCTGGTGGGTACGGCCGGTTTCGAGGCGGCATTCCACGAGGGTGACATAGTAAAAACGTTCAACAACGCGCCAGTGGGTCACGGCGTGTTTGCCGTCTTCCCCTTCGGGAAAAACCATAAACAGCTTGCGGTCGTTCGGATTTCGGCCGATGTTGCCAACCACGGTACCGGAGTCTTCGGCTGGATCGCCCCAAACGAGGGCCCAATAACGGCGCTCAATGGAGTGGTCGAAAAACTGTTTGGCCAGGTGGGTCATGGCGTCCATGTTTTTGGCTACGACCATAAGCCCCGTGGTGTCTTTATCGATGCGGTGCACGATGCCCGCACGGTTGTTTTCGTTGCCTTCCTTTACGGGCAGGGCAGCGGCTTGTTCTTTCAGGTGCCAGGCAACAGCATTTACCAAAGTGCCGTTTGGGATGCCCACGCCGGGATGCACGGCCATGTTGTAAGGCTTGTTGACAATCATCACATCGTCGTCCTCATGAACAATATTCAGTGTGATGTTTTGCGGCAGCACATTTTGACCTTCGGGCGAAGAGCGGGGAAAAACAATGCAAATGTGGTTGCCGGGTTTGATCTTGTAGTTGGGCTTAACTTCCTTGTTGTCTACCGTGATCGAACCTACACGGATGGCGGCCTGTACTTTGCTGCGTGAGCGGCTGTACAGTCGATCCATCAGGAACTTGTCGATGCGGACCTGCGACTGTTTCGGGTCGGCAACAATGTCGAGGGTTTCGTACATCTCGTCGTTGCTTTCCTTGTCGTCCTGTAAAGGATCGTCTTCGTCGGCTCCTTCCTTGTCATCCCGTTGGGGATCCTTGTCCTGTAAGGACTTGTCATCCCGTATGGGATCTTCATCCTGTAAGGACTTGTTATCTTCTGCTTCGGTCATTGTTGTGGTGTGGGCGGGATTTGGGATGAAAATGCAAAATTAGGGTTAATTCACGCAAAAAGTGTTTTAACGTGGATGTGTGGTGATATTTAAATATCTTTATGTGTCCAATTTTAGATCATGACCCACTGATAACCCAGGTATGAACAGCTCCCACGACCTAAAGTTTCTGGAAGATGCCACCGAAACCCTGCGGGCCATTGCACATCCCATACGCCTGCTGATCATCGAAATGTTGCATGAGCGCAAAACCATGACCGTCAGCGAGATACACACACGGCTCGACATTGAGCAGGCTGTGGCGTCGCACCATCTTCGTATTTTGAAAGACAAAGACGTCCTCACCGTACGACGGGATGGGAAAAATTCGTTTTATGCTTTGGCCAAGGATGACTTCTACCAGATTTTTGAGGTGTTGAAAAACAACATCTGAAAGCCACACATTTTCTGCCATTACGTTCCAAAACAAACAATTATGGAAAAGAGAACTTTTTTAAAAACAGGAGTATTCCTCGGCTTTGCTGCCGCATTCAGCCCACTGCTGGAAGCATGTAAAACAAAAAAAGGCGCCACCTCCGATGCGCCTGTGCCCTCAACGCCACCTATGTTGCCGCCACCCAAAATGAAACGTACGGAGCCGTTTACGTTGCCCGCATTGCCCTACGAAACAGGCGCTCTGGAGCCCCACATCGATAAAATGACCATGGAAATCCACCATGGCAAACACCACGCAGCCTACGTCACCAACCTCAACGACGCGGTGAAAGGCACGCCTTACGCCGAATACACGCTGGAGGACATCATCGCCCGCATTTCCACCTCCGACGCCGACAAAAAAATACGCAACAACGGTGGCGGACACTGGAACCACTCGTTTTTCTGGAACCAACTTACACCCGGACCGGCAAGTACGCCCGGCGGTGCGCTCCTGACAGCCATCAACGCCGCCTACGGTTCGTTTGATCTGTTTAAAGAAACATTCTCCGGCGCTTCCAAAGGCGTGTTCGGCTCCGGCTGGACCTGGCTGTGCAAAGACAAAGACGGCAAACTTTTCATCACCACCACACCCAACCAGGACAACCCGCTCATGCTTCAGGTGGTGAAACAAACCGGCACGCCTTTGCTCGGCCTCGACGTTTGGGAACACGCCTATTACCTGAAATACCAGAACCGCCGTCCGGAATACATCACAGCGTTTTTCAACGTCATCAACTGGAAGGAAGTGATGCTCCGTTACGATAAATAGTTTTTTATCACATTAGGCACATGAGGAAACACATTAGAGCACATGAGTATTGATTGTGGTGAAGGAATCAAATCACTTGCCATCTAAACTTATGTGCTCTAATGTGTTTACTAATGTGCCTAATGTGATAAATTTTTTAAAATAAAGTTGTGTATTTTGCTTTTGCCTGCATCTATTATAACGTGCAGCAGTTTATTCCCCTGCCGATTTTTAACCATTGAATATGAAAACCATGCCGTTGTCCCCCGGACGCCTGGCGCTGCTCCTTTTAAGCGCCCTGATCATCACCACCACGCAATGCAAATTCCCGCGCAAGGAAGCGCCGGTAACCATCGATCAAAACAAACCGACCCCAGCCATGCCCCTCCAAACACCGCCGGGCGATTATGCAGCAGCCTGGAAAACCATCGACAGTCTGGAACAGCAGGGACTGTTCAAAAGCGCCCTCGAAGCCGTTGAAAAACTCGGCGAACGCGCCAAAAAAGACGGCAAACAAGCCCAGCACATCAAAACCATCCTTTTCCGAGGCAAATACACCACCATGCTCGAAGACGAGGGTTTTGTGCGTGCCGTAGAAACCATGGAAAAAGAAGCCGCCACGGCCGTCCAGCCCCAAAAAGCGGTGATGCAAAGCATGCTCGGCGAACTTTATGCCACGTACCTCTCCAACCAATCCTGGAGCATCCAACAACGCACACCCATCGACGACGGGGAAGGCAACAACCTGCTCACCTGGTCGGGCCGCCGCATCGAACAACAAGCTGCCGACCACTACCTGGCCTCCGTGGAGCCGCGCGACATGTTGCTCAAAGTTCCCGTTGAACAATTTGAAGCGGTGACCACCCCGAGCAAAGGGGATTCCCTTTCCGGTATACCGTTTCGTCCAACCCTTTTTGATTTCCTCGCACACCGCGCCATCCAGCATTTCAGCAACGAACGCAGCTTCCTCAATGAGCCGGTGTATGCGTTTGAAATGGACCAGCCCGA
>JADLBE010000233.1 GCA_020847915.1 Saprospiraceae bacterium
AACAACGCCAGGTTCGTGATTTTTTGCTCGACAAACAAAACAGGCTTTGGATTGCCACCAACGAAGGTGTGTTGCAACTCGACACCAACGATCGCGTCCGACGTGTCATCAACTGGAAAGATGGCCTTGAAAACCAAAGTGTAACCGGTCTTGAAATGGATGCCGAGGGTAGGTTGTGGATGGGCACCTCGAACGGTTTGTACCGTTACGATCCCAAAAACAGCCAAATGAACCGTTACTCCATCAAAGATGGTCTTTTCGGCAACTCCATCGAAGGCGCTTTCCATTCTTTAAACGATGGACAACTGTTTGTGGGTTTTGCTTACTCCTTCAACCTTACACAACCCAATGCACTGCCCATCAGTCTGACCCCGCCCAAAGTGGTGCTAGACGGCATCAAGGTACTCAACCAGTCGCGCCCGCTGCCAACCAATGGCAAACTTACCCTCCTGCCCGGTGAAAATGTGGTGTCGTTTGATTTTGCCGTGCTCAGCTATACCCAGCCAGGACAAACCGTTTTGGCCTACAAACTCGAAGGATTCGACGAAACCTGGATTGAAACCCAGCAAAACACCATTACCTATACCAACCTCGACGGTGGAGGTTATACTCTGCAGGTTCGCGCGCGCAACCGCGACGGCGTGTGGAGCACCCATTCCTACAGTGTTAAAATAAGGGTGATACCGCCATTTCACCAAACCTGGTGGTTCAGGCTTTTGTTCGTAACCTTTGTTGCCGGTCTCGCCGCTTTTGTAGCCTGGTACCGCCAACTGGAAAAACGCCGACTCGATTCCATACGCCGCCGCATCGCCCGCGACCTGCACGACGACATGGGAAGCACCCTGTCCAGCATCCGTTTTTTCAGCGAAGTGGCCCAAAACCGGCTCGGCGAAAGCAATCCGGAAACCTCGTCGCTCCTCCAGCGCATCGCCCAAAGCGCCGCCGATTTGTCGGAAGCCATGCAGGACATCGTTTGGGCCATCAATGTGCGTTTCGATAAAATCGATGACCTCGCAGCACGTATGCGCGAGTTCGGCATCAAAATTTGCGAAGCAAAGGGTATCAAATATGTGACCGACATGCCAACGCAATGGCCGGCCCGACAACTTCGACCCGACCAAAAACGCAACATTTACCTTATTTATAAGGAAGCCATGAACAATGCCGCCAAATATGCGGAGGCAAACGAAATACAGGTAAAACTCAACATACAAGGCAAACAACTGGGGCTGGAGATCAACGACAACGGTAAAGGTTTTGACCTGACAGGTGCTGCCATGGGCAACGGCATCATCAACATGCGCCAACGCGCCACCGACATCGGAGGAAGCCTCGAAATAACCAGTCATGCGGGTAAAGGCACCCAAATAGTCCTTAAAGCACCCATTACGTAGCACCAAACCGCATTATCATGCGATTGTAGACCACATGAAATTGGTCGTACCTTTGCACCATAATTTACAAAGCAATGGACAAACCCATCACCGTTCTGCTCTACGAAGACAACCGCGACTTACGCGAAGGCATATCTTTCCTGCTTCAGGCCACTCCTGGAATCGTACTGGCTGCCGCTTGTCCGCATGTGAACAACCTCAAAGCCGATCTGGCTGCCTATACCCCCGATGTGGTGCTTACCGACATCGGTATGCCCGGCATGACAGGCCTCGAAGCGCTGCCCATCATCAAAGCCACCAACCCGAACATTCAGGTGTTGATGCTCACCGTTTTCGACGACGATGAGCGCATTTTTCAAGCCATCCGCGGTGGCGCAAGCGGTTATTTGCTGAAAAACACACCACCCGCTGAAATCATCCAGGCAGTGTTCGATGTGTACCGCGGCGGCTCGCCCATGACCTCCAGCGTGGCCCGCAAAGTGTTGCAGCATTTCCAGCAACCCGCAAAGGTTTCTTCCTCCGAACAGTTGCTTTCGGCCCGCGAACAGGACATCCTCAAAGGACTGATGAAAGGTTACAGCTACAAACTCATCGCCGACGAACTGCACATCAGCATCGATACCGTGCGCACGCACATCCGCAACGTGTACGAAAAATTGCAGGTGAATTCGAAAACCGAAGCCATTTTGAAAGCCATGAAGGACGGGTTTTTGGGTTAGTAAAACACCTGAACCTGCATCGTTTTGATGTGTTATTAGGCAGTCTTTCTTTAAAAAAAACGACTGTAAATCAGGTATTTAGAGATGAAAGCCCCAGCGGGGCGATAATGTCTGTAGCATATCAACCACATCAAATGATCGGAGCCCCAGCGGGGCGGATATGTGCTAATCGTCACATATCCGCCCCGCTGGGGCTCCGATCTTTTTTAGACCATGTATTCTACAGACATAACCGCCCCGCTGGGGCTTTCATCCCTAAATTGGATGATTGTCACGTATTTTTTTAGGAAAGAATTCAATAAACAACCTTGTTTGCTTTCAAAAAATTCGGGATGATTCATGTGTTTATCAATGCGCCACAACAAACTTTCTCAAAACAACCTCCACCCCATGTTGAACCAACAAACCATAAACGCCATTGTCAAGCGTTGAAACATTTATGGCCGGATGGTTTGTTGTCAGCACCACCCTGCCCTGAACATCCAGCACGGTGTACGAAAGCTCCTCTCCCGGCCAATCCACATTCAAAACATTCGAAGCAGGTACCGGAAACAACCTGGGTTCGGGCAAGGCCGAAACGGAATTTGTACCCGTCGTGACCGATTCTAAACGTACGACGAAAGCATCGGCATTTCCTTTGCTCATCAATTCGGCGACCTCACCAAAAGTGGCTTTTTCCCGAAAAAAACCACCCGCATACAGGTGATTTTCATTGTCTGCGCACAGGCTAAAACATTCGTCTGCCGCAATGCCGCCCACTTGTTTAACCCAAATGTTTTCTCCCGTAAGCGCCGAAAAACAACCCACAAACACATCCAGATCGCCGGTGCCGGTGAGTTCCATCCCGTCGAACCCAACCGTAAACATGAACTGGCCGGTGCAATACAACCGTCCCGAAGCATCTATGCTTACGGCATTGCCGATGTCGTTGCCATCCGAGCCGAATGGTTTTGCCCACACCAGGGCACCTGTGGAATCGTATTTGGCCAAAAAAGCGTCGTTGATGCCGGCGTTGTCGAGCACATGGGTTCCCGGTCCCGGATCAAAATCGACGGGCTCGCCGTACCGTCCGGTCACATAAACGGCTCCCTGACCGTCTACGGCGATGCCGCGGGTTTCTTCGTAAAAAAAGCCCCCGACACTTTTGGCCCAAACAAGTTGCCCTTCGGTGTCGTAACGCGCAAAAAACGCGTCGTTGTCGCCTTCAACCGTCAGGTTTGCGGTGTTGGCCGACGGATCAAAGTCGGCTGTTTCCGTAAAATGGCCGCCCAGGTAAAGATCGCCCTGGTCGTTTTGCGCCAGGCACAAAACGCGGTCGAATCCGGTGCCGCCCATTTGACGTGCCCACTGCAAATGACCATCGGCATCAAAACGGGACAGGAAAATGTCGCCATCGCCTTGTGCTGTGTGTTCCAAAATGCCGACGCCGGGGTCCAAATCTGCGGTGCCGTTGAACGCACCGGCAAGCGTGGCGTTTCCCTGAGCATCCACCACAAGGCACCGGCCTTCTTCAAACGAAGTGCCACTGATGTTTTTGGCCCATACCAGCGTGCCGTCGGGGGTGTATTTGGCTAAAAAAGCGTCGATACCACCCGATCCATGGAGGTTAAAAACGCCGTCGCCGGGGTCCATGTCGGCTGTGCCGCTGAAATTTCCGGCCAAATACACGTTTCCAAACGCATCGGCGCCGATGCCGTAGCCCGAATCCGGACCGCCGCCGCCCATGCTGCGGAGCCAAAGCAGTTCGCCATCCGGTGTGTATTTGGCAAAAAAAACGTCTATAACACCGTTGTTGTTGAGGGAAAAATCTTCAGCCTGTATGCCGCCCGAAAAGGAACCAACCACCAAAACGTTGCCGTCGGGATCGGTGCACATGTGGCGTGTTTCCTGGAATTGTGCACCGCCGAGTTGGCGTGCCCATGCGAAAGTTTGGGAAAATACGGCGGAGCCGTTTAGCAGCAGTGCCAATACGGAAAGGCAGCCGCTGCGAAGCAGTGAAAGGGTAGCAGTTTTCATGTGGTGGTTTGGTTGTTGATCAGGCCCATTGCCTGTTTTTATCAGACAGGGTTCAACCCCACATGGTTACGGTCGGTTAATTATCCAGCATCCATTGAACAAGCGCTTTACTGTCCACAATCGACCACGAATGCGGGTGTCTGGCGCCGTTGACTCGGTATCCCTTGTTTTCCGTGGTGATCAGCTCGACATGTTTGAAACCCACTTTTTTAAGATCCTGGCTCAAATTTTCCAGCATAAAAGCGTTCAGATCCTCGTAGATGCGTTGCCGGTTGGTTTGTTGCCAGTCGAGCGCGGGTTCGGTGTACAAACGCACCTTCATGTTTTTCAAAGCCGCGACGTTGTGTGTGCTGTGTTTTGAAAAAAGGTAAGGAGAAACGGCTTCATAGTTTTGCAGGCTGTCGGCAGGCGTACCCAGGGCAGCATTCATCGTGGAAATGATCATACGGCCTTCACTGACGGCGCCGCCGTTTACATTCCGTTTGATGTCCTTTTGCGCCGCGAGGTACAA
>JADLBE010000234.1 GCA_020847915.1 Saprospiraceae bacterium
CCATACCCAACGAACTTTTTACCCAAAACATAAAGGATATTGATCAATTTACCGTAACATCGTCCACGTTTAGATCAATATTCGCTCAAACATGAAAATCATCCCTTTCCGCATTCCCAAATCTGGTCAGGAGGCCGTACGGGTTCAGGTGGACACCGGGCCGCATTTTTACCCCAACCTGCACCGGCATCCGGAAGTTCAGATTACGCTGATTGCACAAGGTGAAGGTGTGTTGGTGGCCAACGATTACGTGGGCAATTTTGCCGCCGGTAATGTGTTTGTTTTGGGCAGGGAACTGGCGCATGTTTTCCGCAGCGACACGAAATATTTCGCCGCCGACAGCGAACATGAAGTACTCGGCATCTCCCTTTTTTTCGATGAAAAATATTTCGGCGACCATTTCTGGAACCTCAACGAAATGGAGGCCGTAAGGCGCCTCGTGCGCGAAGCGGCGGGTGGATTGAAGATTACAGGCCCGTCACAAACAGCCGTGGCACAACACCTGGTTGCCATTCAGCAACAATCGGGTTTGGAAAAAATGATCACCTTTTTTTCCATTCTTCACCTGCTCGCTGCGGGTAGCGAATACCAGCAGTTATCGCTTGCACAACCATTTTTGCAATCACATACGTACGACAACGAGCGCATAAACGCCATTGTGCAGTTCACGTTTGAGTCGTACCAGGATCCCATCGCCATCGAAACGGTAGCGCGCTTGGCCAACCTCACGCCCGAGGCTTTTTGCCGTTATTTCAAATTGCGCACGCGGAAAACCTACCTGCGTTTTTTGCACGAAGTGCGCATCAATCAGGCGTGTAAACTGTTGTTGCAAGACGATTTATCCGTAGAGGAAGTGGCTTTTCAAACAGGTTTCAACAACAGGGCGAATTTCAATCGGGTGTTTAAAATGATTGTGGGGAAGACGCCTTCATCGTATGTAGCGCAAAATCGTTGACACGGAGGACACGGAGGAGGACAGAGGACACAGAGGGGTGGCGGGCTACGCCATCCATTCGTTGCGCATTCTATTGGTATGGACGGCGAAGCCGGACACCCCTCTGTGTACTCTGTCCTCCTCCGTGTCCTCCGTGTCAACGATTTTACCACCATACGCCCAAAAACACCATGCTGAAATACACCCACAACAGCGCAAAAACCACATGAACCGCCGTTTCAAAACGTTTTCCCCGCCACAAATCGGACGAATACACGAAAAACTGAAAAATCAAACGAAAGGTCCAGAACACCCACAGACCAAAAGCAACGGTACGCCCAAGGTCGGTTTCCACCAGATCCTGCGCCGAGGTTAAACACAACACACCCATCAAAAACACCACAAGGGCCACAAAAAACGTGTGCACGTACATCAACTGCCTGTTGAGCAATTGGAGGTTTTTCAGTTCGTTTTTCCAGTCGAACCGTTTGGGGAAAATTACGTGGACCAAAGACAAAACGATGAGCAAAACGCCCACGATTTTAAGGTGCAAAACCATGTTTGTTGAGGATGTAAACGGTGAGAAACGGTGTGATTTTGGACTTTTTCTCTATGTGTAGTTTGGACTTTTCAAAAGTCTCCAGCCACGTATTTTTTGATAAAAAATGAAAAAAGCCCACGTTGTAGGCCAGGAAATTGGGCAGGTCGCGTTGGTGTTCCACCACCACCACGACACCGTCGGTTTTTAACAAACGGCGGACTTCACAGAAAAAAACCACCCGTTCGTCATCGTTGCGGATTTCATGTGCCGCCAACAATAAAAACACGGCATCGGCGGCGCCGGAAGGCAAAAGTATCTGGTCGGTTTCAACTTTTAGGGTGCCGGGGTACGGCGGATAGGCCTTTCGGGCGCGTTCAATCGAAACTTCGGTGTGTTTGGCCGGATCGTAAAAATCGAACACGCGCAAATCGGCGTTTGGGAAACGCTTTTTCAACAAAACACTGGTTTCGTCAAAACCAGCGTGGATGTTTACCAGGATATCGTAGTCGATGATTTGTACGCCTTCGAGCCACGACAAACTGTACAACGGCGTAAGATCGTACACGTAAAACGAAACCAACAGCGACATCACGGTAACCACGCCTCCAAGTGCTAAAAGCGGGTAAACATACGGACTGTAGCAACCTGAAAACCATGCGTTTACCGCCAGTAAAACCACAGCGGCCAAAACGGCCAGGACGTAAAAATGCCAGTTGAACCGAACGATGTTCCACACACCCTGGAAAGGTTTTCTCATCCGTTCCAGCGCTCTTTTTTTCCTTTTTCCCACAGGTACGGTATGTTTTCGATGATGAAGGCATTGGCAAGCACCAGGCCCGGAAGGTTCAGTTTTTCCACAAAACCGATGTGGTGTTGTATCACGTTGACAGGTTGGGGCGTCCAGTTTTCCCGAACGCCTTCGATGATGAGCACTTCTTTGGATTCTGGTTCGTAGGTAAAGGTAAAAGGCAACGGACCAGCGAACCGGCGGGCTTCCTTCCAGTCTGCAAAAGGCGAACCTAGGGGCAAAACGGCGGTTTCCGGGTGGCGGTCCACCGTGATGTCGAAATCCGATTTTTCCGAATGGAAGCGCAGGGTATGGTCGCCGGTTTCAGAGGCAATATCGGTAAACGTGTAGTTGTAATGGGTAAAAACATTGCCCGCCAAAGCCATCAGGCGTTTGTTGGTTTCCGATTTGAGGATGTACAATCCCCGCAGGCGTTTGCCCGCATTGTTGGTGTAACGTACAAAAAGCCGGAAACCCACGAGGATAAAATCGTTTCCCAAAACTTGTGGAAACCCTTTGGGCCTGAGGTGCCGTGTATCCACCAGGGCCACAGCCAGAAAACCCCATTGGTCGTCGTGTGTATCCAAGGTGAGGCATTCGGGCAAAAAAGGCTCGAGGACTGCCTTCGGCGCTGCAAACGTGAGCACCAAAGAATGTTTGAAAAAAGCTTCTACGGCAAAAGGGTGGTCTTTCAACGATGAACTCATGCCTGCGCGTGTTTGGATTGCAGTACAAACGTATTGTAATACACTGCAAATACAAACAGGAGCGCAAACAGACTGTTCATTTTCCCAAAAAGCAACAATTCCGGCACGAGAAAAAACTCCAAAACATTCATAACTACCACCAATCCGATTTGCATCAAGGCGCAAACTCGGGGATACCAACGGCTGAGCACCCAAACGGCCATACCCATTTCCAACAACCCTATGGTGCAGGTGAGTGGTGCGGCATATACCGGACCCAAAATTTCGGCTACGATTTGTTCATGCCGCGGCACAAGGTTGAGCACCTTGCAAAACAGGCCGTTGACGAGCCAGACGAGGGCAATGGCGAAGGTGAGGAGGCGGTGGAGTGGCATGATGCCAAGGTACGAGCATTTTATCGTTGACACGGAGGGCACAGAGGAGGACAGAGAACACAGAGGGGTGTCCGGCTTCGCCGTCCAAGCGTGAATAAAAGTATGGACGGCGAAGCCGGACACCCCTCTGTGTTCTCTGTCCTCCTCTGTGCTCTCCGTGTCAACGAACTCACTCCGATCGCAAGCTCTCTACCGGATTCGCCAATGCCGCCCGCACGCTTTGGAAACTGACGGTGGCGAATGCAATGATCACAGCCGCCACGCCCGACAAAACAAACACCCACCAGGGCATGCTGATGCGGTACGCAAAATCGGACAACCAGCGGTCCATAAAAAACCAGGCAACCGGGGCGGCCAACACAAGCGCAACCAGCACCAATTTCAAAAAATCGCGGGCAAGCAGTCCTGTGATTCCGGCCACCGTAGCGCCCATCACTTTGCGGATACCGATTTCTTTGGTGCGTTGCTCAGCAGTGAATGCCGCCAAACCGAACAAACCCAAACAAGCAATGAATATGGCGAACCCGGCAAAAGCGCTCAGAATACCTCCGATACGTTGTTCGGCATCGTATTGTTTGTTGAATTCATCATCGATGAAACGGTAGTTGAACGGTTGTGCAGGCAGGTATTGTTTAAACAAAACACCCACTGCCGCCATCGTTTTTTCTATATCGGCTTTGGGCGCAAGGCGCACGGCCATGCTGCCACTCTGATTGCCGATGGCCATCACCATGGGCTCGATGGATTGGCGCAAACTTTCGTAGTGGAAATTTTCGATCACACCCACAACGGTGTAGGTTATGGACTGCGACAAGTCGGGCGCCGTGTACGTGGTCAGTTTTAAACCGAGGGGCTCTTTCCAACCGAACGCTTTTACGGCCGATTCGTTGACGACGCAGGACAATGTATCGGTCGGCAAATTTTCGTCGAGCCAGCGGCCCTGGAGAACTTTCAAGCCTAGTGTTTTTTGGTAATCAAAATCCACAAGCCAATATTGGCTAGGCATCGAACCTGTGGACACGTCTTTTCCCGGCTCATTGAACACCGTGCTGCTCCGGCTTGAAGGGATGGGTAAATAATTGGAAGCCGAAACACTTTCGATGCCCGGGATCTGCAAAAGTTGCTTTTTAAAATCCAGTGTTTTTTGTTGCAACCACCATGTGTTGCGCAGCATGACGAGGTGTTCGCGCTCGTAACCGAGCTTCGTTTGTTGGATAAAATCGAGTTGCTGTTTCACCACCAACACGCAGGCGATGAGGGCAACGGACGTAAAAAACTGGAATACCACCAGGCTGCTCCGGATGTTCGTCGAGCCTTTCCCAGCCACCGAAACTTTGCCTTTCAACGTTTCGATGGGTTTGAAAGCGGACAGGAAAAAAGCCGGATAACTGCCCGAAACCAGGGCGGTAACAAGCGCAAGCAGGCACAAAACCGCCAACGCTGAAGGTTGCAGAAGCGAAAAATGGATGTTTTTGGCAGCAAACTCGTTAAAAACGGGCAAAACAGCTTTGACCACGACAACAGCCAAAACAAAGGAGATCA
>JADLBE010000235.1 GCA_020847915.1 Saprospiraceae bacterium
CGGCAAAGCGTGGCGGTTTGGTCGAAAGGACGCAAAAACTCGTTGACAGTGAATCGGTTGCGACCATCCTGCTGGTAAACTTCCTTGCTGCCGCCCACGGTAATGGCGTTAAAAACCCGTTTGCCGGCGAGTTTGTCGCCCGTGCGCCCATAGGCCCAGCCGTGCTCAAGTACCAGGTCTATCCATTGTTTCATCAGCGGCGGACAACTGTACCAATACATCGGGTGGTGCCACACCACAATGTCGTGCTCCAGCAACAATTGTTGTTCGCAGTTGATGTCAATGTCGAAATCGGGATAGTTTTCGTAGAGGTCGTTGAAGGTAACGAAAGGAAGGTCGCTTACGGCCTCCACGAGGCGTTGGTTCACGATCGAGTCTTCGTAGCGCGGGTGGGCAAAAAGCAGGAGAATGCGCAGCATGAGTGTTTGCGGAGCGCCAGGGTAGTGCAGGGGCGCTGGTTGGCAAACATACGCAAAAAAGGGAGTGCACTAAATGGTGTGCTCGGGTCGTTTTAAACAAAGCCGAATTATCAAATTTAGCTTCTGGCAAAATGCCTTTAATCCTTAAAAATCAAACCATTGAAGATTATAACAAATTTTACATTCGTTTTACTGGCTTGTTGTCAACTTGGTTGCAGTCCCAAACCAACCCAAACGCCCAAGAGTTTGATTGACATAAATCTGGTTCAACCTGTCCAAAATGCAGACTGGAGCAAAATCCTTGAGCTGAAGGGATTTGTGCCGTTGTCTACACCGGAGCCTTTTAAAATCATTTCCAACATCCTTTTTGTCGAAGACAAAATCATCACACTCGACGTTGATACGGATTTTGAAGCCATTCGGGTATTCGACGGCAAAACAGGAAAATACCTGTATAACATTGGCAAACGTACGGAAACCGACAACCCGGCCGAGGGGTATAACGGCGTCATCGACATTGCTTACAATCCCGACCGGAAACAACTGCGCCTGTTGTCGAATGGACAACTGCGTTTGTCCGATTACGACCTGAACGGAAAATACCAGGGAAGTGTAAAATACGACTTCTACGGCAGCGACCTGGCCTACCTCGGCAACGACCAGTGGGTGGTGTACAACGAGCTGTATGCCAATGAAACGATCGGTCACCATTACCTTGTGTTTTACAACAGCAAGGGAGAAATCATCAACAAGGCGCTGCCTTATAAAAAAAGTCTGAACGGCAACGCGTTCGATTTCGCGGGCTACCTGATGCGTTCTGGCAACGAAGTTTGGTTCAATGCACCATTCAACGATACGGTGTTTTCGGTTACGGGTACGCAGGCCATACCGCGGTACCGCATGCTGGATAGTATTACACTTCAAACCGGCAAAAGCAGAGACAAAATTTATGGGGATGGTGTAAGTGATGAAGTTTTCCTTGAAGAAGGCTTTTTCAGCAACGGCAGGTATGTTGTTTTTCCATTTGTAAGAAGCTCAAAAGTTCCCCTGGGCATTTACGACACCCAAAAAAACCTGTTCATGGATTCCGGAAACCTGGATAAATCAGTGTTGTTCAACAAGCTGTGCATGAGTTTTACCATTTTTCCCAAAGACGCTTCCACGTTTGCCATGGTGGAAGGATCGGGATATTTGCAAAAAATAATGAAACAAGGCGATCGGAGCGACTGGGAAAAAGTGGCGCCCGGGTTGTACGATCAGGTGATGAACGATGCTGATGCATCGGGCAGGCAATATTTGCTGTTTTTTGGTTTTAAGGGATAAAAAACCTGGTAAAAATTCACCCCGGCACATCAGGCACCACATGCCTTAAATCCCCGGTGCTTTTTGCAAAGGAAAGGTTGAACAAAACCACGATGTCGCGTTGCGACGTACATTCCGAAAAATCACAATCATCGAGCTGCATCCAGTCGGACAAATCCCTGTACAAAGCTTCGGCTTCGTTTTCCGGCACCTCCAGAATCAAACTCATCGACACATCCGAAAACGGTTTAAAATCGACAATGTAACCGTGGCGGTTCACATCGATTTCCAGCCTGCTGATGGCTTCGTTGCGCGGCAGAGCGCAGTAACCGGTCCAGTAAAGTCGTTTCATGGTGGTTCATTGACGTGGCTCACTTCGGACTTCTGACTTCTGACTTCTGACTTCGGACTTGTTTACGGTAAATACTGCTCCATTTCATCCTCTATCGTCCTCCTCAAATCCATCAGTTTGACGGCGTATTGTTCCATCTGCTTTTGTTGGTCGGTTTGGGGTTCCCAATGGGGTACGGGCACGGGTTTTCCCTGGCCATCTATGGCTACAAACACGATGATGCAATGCGTCTTTTTTTCAAAAGCGTCGGCCTGGATGTCGCGGGCGAACACATCCACGGCGATGTGGATGCTGGTTTTGCCGGTGTAGATGATGGTGGCATCCACGCGCACGATGTCGCCGATTCGGATACTTTTGTAAAAACGTATGCCGCCCACGTAGATGGTTACGCAGTAGTTTTCGGCCCAGTTGCGGGCGCAGGCGTATGCCGTTTGGTCGATCCATTTCATCACGGTGCCGCCGTGTACGCTGCCGCCGAAATTCACGTCGGTAGGTTCGGAAAGGAACTGGAAGGAGAGGGTGTGGGATTTCATGGTTGGTTTTCCGATTTAGAGTATTTACCACATGAGGCACAGAAGTTTACATTAGAGCACATCAGATTTTTCACCCCACCAAAAACACCCCCGGCATTTTCCCCAAAACCGGCGGTTTTTTGCGCCATTCGTGCACCCGTTTCACCAAAATTATTTCGTTTTCGCCGGTGAGGTCCTGCATCACACCAAAAGTCGTGTTGGGTTGCAACACTTCGAGGGCGACTTCCAAAACCATGCCGCTGCGGTAAGGTGTTTCGATAAAAAGTTGCGTGGCGTTGTCGCGTTTGGCCATCGCTTCGATGCGGCGCAGGGCCGGACCAAGTTCCGGGCGTTTGGCGGGCAGGTAGCCGTGGAAAGTGAAATGTTGTCCGTTCATACCAGAAGCCATAAGTGCCAGCAGGATGGAGGAGGGGCCGACAAGTGGTTTCACGGGCACGCCCATGGTGTGTGCAAGCGCCACGAGTGCCGCGCCGGGATCGGCCACGCCCGGACAGCCGGCTTCGGAAAGCAGGCCTACGTCGTGGCCTGCTGCCACGGCTTTTTTAAAAAACGCTTCGGCTTCGCCCAAACCGCCTTCCTGGGGGATTTCTTCAAAAAACAGTTCCTGCATGGTTTTCAGCGGTCCGGCGGATTTCACAAAAGCACGCGCGGTTTTGGCGCGTTCCACCACGAAGTAATCGAGGCGGCGCACGGTTTCGAGCACATACTCGGGCAGGGTGTGCAGGGCGTTTTCGGCGATGGGAACAGGAATCAAATAAAGCATATGTCTTAACCCGGATTTGAGGGATTTTTGGGATTGGATTTTATTGGGATGACAAAAAGGATTTGGATGATTGGATGGGATTTTAGCGGTCACGCTTAACGTTGGAGGTCACTTGGGGATTTAGATCCTGCGCTGGATAAATGGGTTGTAAGGTACGGTGAAAGATACCATTGAAAACAAATACGCA
This sequence comes from Saprospiraceae bacterium, assembly GCA_020847915.1. Lineage (GTDB taxonomy): Bacteria > Bacteroidota > Bacteroidia > Chitinophagales > Saprospiraceae > M3007. The sequence goes on from JADLBE010000235.1 coordinate 3,557, forward strand.
TCTCTTCACCGTATATTAGCCCCTACATTTGTTATCCCAGCGCATCATGGGATCTAAAAAGCCCAAGCGACTTCCCATAAAACGCGTGACCACTAAAATCCCATCCAATCATCCAAATCCTTTTTGTCATCCCAATAAAATCCAATCCCAAAAATCCCTAAAATCCGGGTCATGACGGAAAATACCTTTACCATCAAACTGCCCGTCTTCGAGGGCCCTTTCGACCTGCTGCTCTTTTTCATCGAGCGGGACGAGCTCGACATATACAACATCCCCATCGCGCAAATCACCGATGAGTTTTTGAAGTACATGCACCAGGCCAGGGAGATGAGCATCGACCTCGCGTCGGACTTCATTGTGGTGGCTGCAACCCTCATGCGCATCAAAGCGAAGATGTTGCTGCCGCGCAAACAGATGGACGAGGAAGGCAACGAGATCGACCCGCGCCGCGAGCTGGTGGACCGGCTTATGGAGTATAAACGTTACAAAAGTGTGCTCGAAGACCTGCGCAAACTCGAGGAAATGCGCTCGTTTATGAATCCGCGCGGCTTCGCAAGTGTGGAACTCCGCAAACTCGCAGAACACGCTCTCGCCGATGCGGAGATGGAAAACATCACATTGTACAAACTCCTGCGCGTTTTTGAACGCCTGCTGAGCCGTTTCGAGGAAGACAACAAAACGAAGCGCATCCACACGGTGTACAACTACAACTACACCATCCAGGCCCAGCGCGAATACCTCCAGGGCGCCCTCAAACCCGGTGAAAAAATATCGTTTGAAAACCTCTTCAAGCCGCTGGAAAACCGCATCCATGCGATCGTGACTTTCCTGGCACTGCTGGAACTATTGAATGCGCAGGAGATAGCGATCACACAGGGAGAAGGCATCAACAATTTCTGGCTTTCGTTGCCGGAAGAAGAAACGTCTTGACCCGGATTTGAGGGATTTTGGGGATTGGATTTTAATGGGATGGGGGGATTTGGAAGATTGGATGGGATTTTCAGGTCCCACGCTGTGCCGTGATGACAAAGGTATTTTTGTGACATGCATGGCAAATACATTTCTACCCATAGTATATTCGCCTCCCTGTTTTTCCAAAAACGCTATTGCCATTCCAATAATGTGTGGGGCCAAAAATCCCATCCAATCTTCCAAATCCCCCCATCCCATTAAAATCCAATCCCCAAAATCCCTCAAATCCGGGTTAAGACAAGAAAAATGAAAATCCACCTCCACCTACACTACCACACCGAAGTTGGCGAAAGCCTCTACGTTCGTTTCAACAACGGCGAACCACAGGCGCTCGAATGCCTGAACGCCGACATGTGGCACGGACAATTTGAATTTGATCCGAAAAAAACGCCGACGCTGAGCTATTACTACGAGCTCAAACGCGACGGCGGCCGACCGGGAAGGGTGGATTTCGACAGCGACCGATCGCTCGACCTCGAGGCGTTGAAAAACCACGAGGTGGATGTTTTCGACCACTGGAACCCCGCAGGCGCCGTGGAAAACGTGTTTTTTTCCCAACCTTTTCAGGAGATTTTTTTGAAAACGGTCCCCAACGGGATGACAATGGCCACCAAAGCTTCCGCCAAAAGCCATACACACGTGTTCCGGGTGAAAGCGCCGCTGCTTGAGGAAGGCGACGAACTTTGTCTGCTCGGTCACGGCGCCGCACTCCGCAACTGGGACAGCGCCGCGCCCCTGCGCATGCACCGCGAAGGCCGTTGGTGGACGCTGCGGCTCGACCTCTCGGCCGAAGATTTTCCACTCGCCTACAAATACGGCGTGTGGAACAACAACGCCAAAAAATTCAAAGGTTTTGAAAGTGGCGGCAACCGCAGCTTGTATTCCGAGCCTGCCAAAGGCAAAACTCCCGGTATGGTGGTGCTGCACGACGGCTTTGCACGCCTGCCCCTAACCGCCTGGCGTGGCGCCGGCGTGGCCATTCCGGTGTTCAGTTTGCGCACCGAACACAGCTTCGGCGTGGGTGAATTTACCGACATGCACGCTTTGGCCGACTGGGCAGCAAGCACAGGTTTAAAACTTATCCAGTTGCTTCCCGTGAACGATACCACGGCCACCCATTCCTGGGTCGACTCGTACCCGTACTCCGCCGTTTCCGCGTTTGCCTTGCACCCCATGTACCTCAACATGGCCGAAGTAGCCGGCAAAAAAGACGCCGCCATTGTCAAGGCTTACGCCAAAAAACAAAAGGAGCTCAACGCCTTGCCAGCCGTGGATTACGATGCCGTGATGCACGCCAAATGGGCCATGATTCGCCAATTGTTTACCGC
>JADLBE010000236.1 GCA_020847915.1 Saprospiraceae bacterium
GACCTGCTGGTGATACGCCACTGGTACGGTGAAATGCGTTACGACTGGTTGGCCGGACGGATGGTCATCCACGGCCACACGCCTGTTTCACGCGCCGACATCGAACAGCAATGCCTTGATTTGGGCCGCATGCGTTACCTTGATATTGATGCGGGCTGCGTGTACAGTTCGTTGGAAAAACGCCTGGAGCGCGGACTGGGGCACCTTTGTGCGTTTGACATGACGGAGCAGAGGGTAGTTTTTCAGGAAAATGTGGAGTAAATCTGTTTTTTATCTGTGTTCGAAGATCTGTGTCATCTGTGTCCCAATCACAATGTGCGATGGTACACAGATGACACAGATCTTCGAACACGGATTTAAACAGATTTTTTAGATACGCGCTACGCGCTGTCTAAGCCAAAAATCAGCCAAAACAAGGGCCGCCATGGCTTCCACGATGGGAACGGCGCGTGGCACGACACAAGGATCGTGGCGACCTTTGCCTGAAACGGTCACGGCTTCACCGGCTTCGTTCACCGAATCCTGGTCGCGCATGATGGTGGCCACAGGTTTGAAGGCCGTGCGGAAATAGATGTCCATACCGTTGGAAATGCCGCCTTGTACGCCGCCTGAGTGGTTGGTGCGTGTACGTGCGGGCGTGCCGGGCTCGAACAAATCGTTGTGTTCACTGCCAAGCATTTGTACCCCATCGAAACCCGAGCCGTATTCAAAACCTTTGGCGGCGTTGATGCTGAGCATGGCTTTGCCCAGGTCAGCGTGTAATTTGTCGAAGACGGGTTCGCCGAGTCCGGCAGGACAACCCGTAACCACCGCGCTCACCACGCCACCGATGGTATCGCCGGCTTTGCGCACCTGTTTGATATGTTCAATCATACGTTCCGCCATGGCGGGGTGTGGACAACGCACGTCGTTGCTTTCGGTGAGGGAAAAATCCAAATCCTGGTAAGGTATTTCGAGTTTGAGGTCGCCTACCTGGCTCACGTAAGCCTGGATTTGGATGCCTTGTTGGGCGAGCAACAATTTGGCTATGGCGCCTGCGGCCACGCGGGCTGCGGTTTCGCGGGCACTGGAGCGGCCGCCGCCTCGGTGGTCGCGGTGACCGTATTTGGTTTGGAAAGTATAATCGGCGTGACTGGGCCGGAAGGCTTCTTCGAGGTGGCCGTAATCGCGCGAGCGCTGGTCTTCATTGGGAATAACCATGGCGATGGGTGTGCCTGTGGTTTTGCCTTCGTAGATGCCGCTCAGCAGCTGCACCGTGTCGCTTTCCTTGCGTTGGGTAACGATGCTGCTTTGTCCGGGACGACGGCGGTCCAACTCCTGTTGTATAAATTCCAGGTCAATGGCCAGGCCTGCCGGGCATCCGTCGATGATGCAGCCGATGGCGGCGCCGTGGCTTTCGCCGAAAGTGGTGACGCGGAAAAGCCGTCCGAAAGTATTCACTATTGGCTGATGAATTTGCGCTCGTAGGTTTCCCAGGGCGTTGTTTTGTGGCTATCGGTGCCGAAAAAGTTGAGGATGGCTTCGAGTTTGCGTGCTTCCTGGTAGCCGGGTATGGACTGGATGGTGTTCATGTTTTCGTCCAAAAACACCATGGTGGGGTAACTCAGGCGGTTGTTGAGCCATTCGGCGGCGAGTTCGTGGTGCCCCCGGTTGCCGCTGCGTTTGAATTTGTAGGTTTTTTCCCTAAAAACGATATCCCCGGTTTGTTCGGCATCAAATTTCACGGGGTAATAATTTTTGTTGATGTAGCGGGCTACGGCAGGATCTACAAAAGTGGTTTCGTCGAGGCGTTTGCACCAGCCGCACCACTGGGTGTATACATCGATGAATATTTTCCGTTTGCCGTTGGTTTTTGAAAGTTCAAGGGCTTCCTGCAGGGTGTACCAGCGGATGACTTCCACTTCCCTGGCTTGTTTTCCGGCGTTGGACGGGTAGTTTTTCATGGCCGGCCGGGGCGGATAGTTGGCGGGAGTGTTGGGACTGAGGGTGGTAGACGGGCGGGTATCCACGCGGTCGGAAGGTGCTTTTACCTGCGATCCGGCGCGTTGTTTGGAGGTGGGTTGTTGCCTGCCTGTTTGGTATTGTGCGCTGTTTTCACTCCGCTGTTGTGCATTTCTCGTGTTGGATGCGGGCGTTACACTTCCGGCATTGCGCGGCTGACTGGCCGGCGTTTGCTTTATCACAGGCTCCCTACCCGGCCTTGGCGTAGGTTGGGCGGCCAGCCAGAAGCTGGAAAAAACTGCTAAAGCAAGAAGCAAAAAACGCATCATAGACGGTCGGTTCCGGAAGTTCCGGTTGGAGGCAGATTGGGGTGAACAAAGTTAGTACCGTTAGAACTCAAAAACCAAAACTTAACATGCCGGTTTGGGGTACTTTAAAGAAAGTTTAACCCTACACCCATTTCCCGATCGCCTCGTACTCATACGTGTTCATCCGGTCGATCAATTGATCTACTTCCGGCGCATCGATGCACAAACCGCGGTTTTGTGCTTTTAAAAATCCGTTTTGTACCATTACGTCGAGCATCTGCAACATCGGGTCGTAATAACCCTGCACGTTGAGCAGCCCGATGGGTTTGCGGTACTGGTGCAATTGGGCCAGGGTAAGTGCCTCGAAGTGCTCGTCCATGGAACCATATCCGCCGGGCATGGTGATCACGCCGTCGGTGCCTTTGATCAGCAGGGTGCGGCGTTCGGCCATGGATTCCACAATGATCAAATCCTGTACACCCGGGTGCGCAAGTTCTAGTTCGTGAAGCTGCTGGGTAATCACGCCGGTGATGGCACCACCTGCTTCCAGGACGGCGTCGGCAAGAGTACCCATGAGGCCCACACTTCCACCACCGAACAGGATGCGGATGTTGCGTTGCGCGAGGGTACGGCCCAAAAGAGCGGCTTGTTCGGCAAAAACGGGGTCATTGCCTTTGTTGGCTCCGCAAAAAACAGCTACGGAATGCATGGTTTTTCCAATTTTAAAAGATTCAGCGGATCAGATTCTGAAACGGCCTGACACACGTTGATCGCGGTTTAAGTAAATTTTAATGACAATCGGGAGGCAAATAACGGTTAAAAGTCGGGTTAAACAACCAAACGGGCTATCTTTGTAATTCATCCATCCGAACCGATCATTGTACCATCATCCTATGAACAAACGCTTCTATTTTCTTTCTGCCTTTTTGATGCTCTTTTGGGTCGCCTGCGACAAAACCGACGACCCCAACAACAATGGATTTCCGGTGTACCGCATCTACATCGACAACAATTTCAACTTTTTGGAGGCCGAAATGATGGCCTACCTCAGCGACGAAACCGGGCAAATCCGGGCCTACCGCGCAATACCACCTTCCGATACCATCCAACTTGATGTCTTTGACGCCGAAGACGGCGAACGTTTCGACCTTACGGTTGTTAAAATCACCAACATCCTCGCTCCGGGCTCCGGTGTTGCCGATACCTCCATTTTGTTGCAAACGTACACCCAGTTGCCTTCCGGACAACAAATCCAACTCACCAACCTCGGTGTTTTAAAAACCACCGACCTGAAAATGCAACTCGCGGGTGTAACTTCCGTGGATTCGCTGGTGGTTTCCAACGGACTTGCTTTCGAACGACCAACGCAGGCCAACAATTTTTTCCTGCATTACCGCATCATCCACGGGGGCAAAATTTGGGCACGTATGCTTGTAAACGGCGAACACTTCTGGCGCTTTGTAACGTTCGACAACGTTACCAGTCCCACGCTGGAAACAACCGTCGACGTGAACATCCTGCCCAGCATCTTCGGCAACCCCTCACCCATGGCTTTCCCTTTTACAACAACCTGGGAATATTCAGTTGACGGCGTTATCGACACTGCGACAGCTTCCTTTTTTCCACTCGGACCCAGTTTACGCGCTCCGGGTAGCCCCGTGCCTGTATTTGATGCCGTAGATGTGTACGAACCCATCGTTAATCCGGTGTTCGACCCAGGGCCCAAGCCTTACGCCGGTTTCCGCATCAAGGCTTACGGTGTGGACCAGTCGCCCCAGGGCTATTCCTACTACATCGACCAGTTTTTTCCAACCATTCCTCCAAGCTTGCCTACGGGGAGTTTTGATGTTGAAGGAACCACCCTTAACGACAACCAACTGGTGGGTGCCCGATGTGTTGGCGATTTCGATGTGCTCACCATTTCACGCCTGCGTTTCGGCACTCCCGGCATTACCTGGGAAGCTTTCCTAAGGCCCGTGGACGGCCAAATCGTTTCGTACCGGCTGCCCGATGTGCCGGAAGATCTTGGCGACCGTTTCCCTTACCTGAAAAACTATGACTTCGGCAACATCGTTCGCGTTAGGGCCGAAGATTACCAAAACTCCGACGATTACGACGACATCATGCGCCGGCGCCTGCAGGCCGATGATCCGTGGTGGCAAATGAAACTGGAGTATTTGGGCAAGGAGAAGATATTTTAGTAGCCGTTAGCCGTTAGCCGTTAGCCGTTAGCCGTTAGCCGTTAGCCGTTAGCCGTTAGCCGTTAGCCGTTAGCCGTTAGCCGTTAGCCGTTAGCCGTTAGCCGTTAGCCGTTAGCCGTTAGCC
>JADLBE010000237.1 GCA_020847915.1 Saprospiraceae bacterium
AATTCGTGGTGGTTGGAATAGGGACAACCGGGATTTGCTGACGACGCATCCACGGTAGGGTACTGCGCCATCATCATCTGCTGTTCAACGGAACAACTGCTGCAAAAGGTGGTTATTCCTGCCACCAAAACCAGTAGGTTGAGGAAAGATCTGCCAGCATTGGCTTGCGGTTTGTCGCATGTGGTGCAGGCTTTGCATACGCCACAAATCCACACAAGGCACATCAGTACAACGGCGCCCAAAAGCACAAGAACTGCATTTTGTACAATAAGGTCAACAAGCCCGGTTACACCGGAACCGTCAAAGTTTGCAGCGTGAAGCGGTGTCGGGGTCTGGGCAGACAAGGCTGCAAAACTGATCAGGGAAAATGTGGCTGCAAAAAAAGCTCTTGCTGTCATGTTGGCTGATTTTTAAAGGTTTTGGTTTGAGATGCCGTTAAACCTTTATTGCAGCCTATGGAAGCCAGGTAAGTGGCGGGAGCGATTTTTTTTAGAAATTTTTTTTGCGGAGGCCTTGTCATCCCAGCGAAGCGTGGGATCTGTTCCCTTACCGTAGATCCGTATGGAGCGAAGCGTGGGATATCCCTGACCGTAGATCCAAAGGGATCAGTTTGCTGAATGATCTTAAGGCTGGTGCGAAAGGATGCCGGAAAAGGGGGTAAAGGAACAGATCCCACGCTTCGCTGGGATGACAATGGGCTACTCCACCAACACAAACCCCGCCCATTTGAACGCATCCCCGTATTTGGCCTTCAGTTCCGACTGGGTAGCGCGAAACGCTTCAGGCACGGGCATCTTGCCATCCAGCCAGTGTTTGTAAAAGGCGCTCATAAACACCTGGGTCTGGTAATCGGGCACTTGCCACAGCGACATGATAAGGTATCGGACGCCAGCGATTTTGAAGGCGCGTTGCAAGCCGTACACGCCTTCGTTGCCCACGAGGTCGCCGAGGCCCGTTTCGCAGGCCGAAAGCACCGCCAATTCGGTGTTGGAGAGGTTCATCTGGCTGATTTCGTAGGCAGTCAGGATGCCGTCTTCCAGGTCCGGGCGCAAGGGTTTACCGTTTTTCCAGGCGTAGTTGCCACCGGCCAGCACCAGCCCGGAGCGTATCATGGGATTCTCCGAAACTTTGAATGTTTTTTCGTTACCTGCCTGCTCACCCTGAGGGTCCGGGAAGAAAAAGCCGTGCGTAGCGACGTGCAGGATGCGTGGCGAAGGGCCGCCTTCGCCCATTTCTTTGAACGATTCCTCGGTGGCGTCCGCGCCTTTTTTTACGGTAACCGCCATGCCTGTGCCGTTCATGATCTCTGCAGCAGCGCTGATTTCTACTTCCGTCCAACGGAGGTAGTTCCAATTTTCGCCGCGCAGGGTAGTGTCGTTTTGGGCAAAATCGGGGCCGCGGCGGGCGGCCAGGTCGTTGTGATTTGCTTCCGTATTGCCGGCCACAAAAGGCGTGACGTCGTATTGGATACCGCCGTAAAGTTGGGCGGTGGCGTTTTGGTTGGCGGCGAAAACGGGCGATGGCACGACCAACTGGCGGGTGCTGCCCAGGGTGGTCAGGCGATTTTTTTCAGCCAGGGTTTTTCCGTCGGGCGTTGGAATGGCGGCGAGGTTGATGCGGTGCAGCAGGCCGGAAGGTGAACAATAGATCGTAGCGCCTTCCGGCAAGGCGGCAACGACAGGTTTCCAGATCAAATCGTAGAGTTGGTCGCCCGTTTTGCCTTCGGCATAGAGATCGTTGTAAAATGCGGGTTGGGGTTTTCCATCAGTTTGTAAAAGTGCGGCGAGTTGTTTTTCTTCAAAAAGAGGAATAAAAAGCGGCTGTACCGAGCCGGGCTGCAAGATCAGGGCGGCGTAAAAAATGCTGTCGGTACACTCTTGTGCGCTTTTGTTGTAATAGGCAAAACGGACAAATTCAACAGCCACATCGGATGGCTGTAGGTGTTGCTGCACGTCTTGCCAGCGCACACTGCGGATAGCATCTGCGTATCCGGCAATACTTCGTGCAAGCCCCTTTTCAAGGTCATTGGCCTGTATTTCGAGGCTGGCTACCAACGCGCTGTCCCTTTCCGCGACGGGCGTGGAGTACGCATCACCCAGGCGGCGTTGAATGGATTTTAGCAGGTTCACATCTTCGGCGTTGGCAGGATTGGCGGCAAGAGCATTCCGTGCGCGAGCAGCAGTGCTGAGCATAAAGCCTTTAAAATAAAGCGCATTGTTGAAGCAAGCACCCGAAAGCTCGGAATTTGATGGCATTGCCTGATAAGATACTTGTGCCAAAGACAAGGCACAGTCTTGAAAGAGGGAGAATTTATCCAGATAATCCCGAATCTCTTTCTCCGAAAGGTGGTGCAGGGCATTGGCCATCATGACCTGAAAGTTGTAGGAAATTTCAAGGTGCAATGCCTCGGATTTTTCATATTTGCCCACCGCGCTGTACAGGGTGGCCAGGTTATTCATAGTGAATAAAACCTCAGCGTTGGTTGTGCCAAACAACGACCGATCGGTTTCATTGGCAGACAGCAGGAGGGGCTCTGCTTTTTCAAATTCGCCCATTTCCATGTATGATACGCCAAGCCCGTTGGCGCTAAACGAGTAACTCCAATTGTTTTTGCCAACTGTTTTTTCCTTTTGAGCGAGGACTTCCAAAAAGAGCTCCACGGATTTTTGGTGCTGTTTTGCCCTCGAGTACAGGGTAGCCAAATCGTGGAGGCAATCGAGGTATTCCAGGTCTTCCTTTCCATAGGCTTTTTCGAAGATAGACAAAGCCTGCTGATACAGCGGTTCCGCTTTTTGATAATCATCGAGCCTTGTGTAGGCACTTGCAAGGTTTTTCACACAAAACGCATAGACGGGTTCATCATCGCCCTTCAAATTGCTTGACAATTCAGTTGCTTCCAGCGCAAATTGCAGCGCTTTTTGATAATCGCCCATTCTTACATAAAAATGGGAAAGGTTGCTGGTAACCCTCAGGTAATCCAGACTTTCCTTCCCGTTGATTTGGCCATTAAGTTCACGTGATTCCAGAAACATCGCCTCCGCTTCATCCTGCTGTCCCAAAATGGCATAACAAATGGCTGCGTTGTTCAGGTTGCCCATGTAGAAAGAGCTTCGTTTGCCCTCTGTATTTTCAACGATATCTTTTGAAGCAAGCGCATAAGGGAGGGCTTTTTCGTGTTGGCTCCATTGAAGATAACCGAAGGCAATCAAATACATGGTTTTGCCACAATCAAAGTGCGTTTTTCCAAGTACTTTTTCTTGTATGGCCAATGCTTCATACAACCATTTCATCCCGTCCTCCGTATTCCTGCTGTTTATGGAATTCCTCCCGTGATTGTAGCAACACGAGGCATAGGCTGTCGACTCGCGCCCAAATTTTTCAAGCGCGATGGTTTCGGCCTGTCTGTTCACTTCGAAGGCTTGGGTAAAATCCCTTTTGTTGGTCAATGCCTTGGAGGCTTGGACAAGGCTGTCCACCTGACGCAAAGCAACAGAATCAACCGTTTGGGCGGTCAAAAAACATGGGACAAGGCAAAGCACTAAAAGCAGTGATTTTTGCATGGTGCAGTCAATTTGGTTTTGCCGAAGGGGTATTAAAATTTAAGTTTTTGACGCCATTATTTCGACAACAACCCCGCCGCCTTTTCTGCCTGCCGGCGGTACGGATGTTTGGGTTGGGTTTCCAATTGTTTGAACAAAGTCAAGGCTTTTTCCCGCTCGTCGGTCAGCAGCAAGGCCAGGCCCCGATACCATTGCAATTGCGGTTCCCAGGAGGCGTGGCGCCCTTGTAACGGGTCAAAATAAGTCAGAGCTTCGCTGCCTTCTCCCATTTCCATAAGACAATAACCTTTCAGGTAAAACAGGGTATCATTGCCAGCCAATTGTCCTTCCAGGCGCTCCAATTCGAGGTAAGCGGCATTAAAATCGCGCTTTTTCAAATTTTCGTCGGCTTTGTTGAAGGTTTTGCCGGTTTTTAAACCGGTCAACGGATAACCTGTATACCACACCTGATTGAGCAGGGCTTTGCGGGCTTTGTTTTCGGTTTCGTCGCCTCGTATCATGGTCGGTTCGGGCGCGGCGTAACGCGGGTTGGGCAGGCGTTCGGAAGGGCGCAGTTGGGCAATGGGCTCAATTGTCCTTTTTTCGTCTGTTTTATGCGCAGGTGGGGGCGTGTTTTGTTCCTGTTGTTGCGGTACCGTGGGCGGCACGACGACGGGTGTTTTTTTATCCTTTAAAATAAAATACGCCACGCCTGCAAGCAAAACAAGCGCGACCAGGGCAACAAAAAAGCGTTGTCGGCGAATACGTCGCTGCAAGGCTGCCCGTTCGGCGGCTACGGCGCGCACCTTGGCTTCGAGCCTAAGCCCTGCCAAACCTTCCATCACCTGTGCGGCGGCGCGGCGCTCGTCGTCGTCGGCGTTATCGTTTAAGTATTGTTGAGACTCCTCCATTGTTGTGCAATTTGTACCAATTTTTTCATGCAATCACTGCGTTTTATTTTGAGCGAATCGGTGGTGGTGTACCGGGTCCAGCCCTGTCGCACCACCTCTTCGTCGCTGTAACCATCCAGGTGGTGCAGCCGGATGACCGTTTCGCAAGGCTCACCCATTTGGGCCAGAAACTGCCGCACCAGTTCGGCCGATTCGCGCTGCCGCTGGGCGGCTTCCACATCCGGGTCGTGCAGATCGTGGTGGTTTTCAAGCGTTTCATGCGTTTTTCGCTGCGTTCTGGTCATCGTCAGGGCCACCCGCCGCACAATTTCCACCAGATAGGTGGAGGGGGCGTGGCCTTGAAACTGGTAGCTGCCGTCCTCTATTTTTTGCAAAAAAACAAACGTACTCTGGTTCAACACCTCGTCCGCACTTTCGGGCGGCAAGCCGTATTGTTGCACAAATTTGCGTGCCGAAGGCATGGCCTTGGTTTGAACGCAAAGGATCGCCGCGTTGTCCAATCTTTTCAGGGCCTCAAACAAACGTTCGTTGCCATCAAACTGACGACAAGGGTTTGAAGGGGCCAACCATTCAATCATGCGCATTGTGCTAATGGTTTATTACATCACAGGTCCTAAAGGTAAGTGGTTCGGGGAAAAAATATACGGACAAGCGTGGGGGAGGGTAGCGGCCCGGGCATGTTTTTTGGGGAGGTAGCCGCAGCCAGGCATGGGGGAGGGTAGCGGCCCAGGTATGTTTTTTTGGGAGGCCGCCGCAGTGTTCGGCCAAAAAAAGGCCGTCCCACAATGTTACATTGTGAGACGGCCAGTCATGGGATTATTTTCTGACGTTTGATGTGGTATTTTGTTCATTCGCTTTTGCAGCGCAGCAAAGGTGGGGTCATTTCTGTCGGGGGATGTTATGTAGGTTGTGGGAAGAGTTACAGAAATCACAGGTGTGGGGGAGGCCGGGTACCGTGAGATACCGCTCCTCTGGAGCGGCGGAACATTTTTGGTTGTGTTTCTACAAAGATAGCGCCCCAGCCGGGGCGCGTGGGCAGGTGATTCAACGGTGAATAGGAAGCCGATGAGCCGGTAAACGAAACCGAACCGCGCTCACCCCATCCCCACCGCCCCTTTCCCAAACCTTTTCCGTATCCCGTCCATCGCCAGCAACAACCGCGACTCCTTTTCGGTGTCGTCGAAGAGGTTGAGCTGACTGGTGCCGGGCACGAGGGCGCTGAAACGTACACCCACGAGGCGTATGGCCTGGCGGCGTTCGTAGAGTCGGTCGAACAGGCCCAGGGCGTGGCTTACGAGCAGACTGTCCTGGGCGGTGTACGGTATTTTGGCCTGTTTGCTGAAGGTGTTGAAATCGGCGTAACGGAGTTTGACGGTTACGCAGGCGGTCAGTTTGCCCATGGCGCGCAGTTCGTAGGCGAGTTGCGCGGTTTGGTTGCGGATCTGGTCGTGCAAAAAACGCATGTCGATGGTGTCGGCGTGGAAGGTGCGCTCGGTGGACATGGCGTCCTGCTCGCGGTAGGGCACCACCGGACTGTCGTCCTCGCCGTTCGCTTTTTTCCACATGCTTAGGCCGTGTTTGCCAAACTCGCGCTCCAAAAGTCGGGGCGGCACGGCGCTCAGGGTTTGGCAGGTGCGCACGCCCATCAACGCCAGACGCCGTTCGGTTTCGCGGCCGATGAACGGTATTTTACCCACCGGCAACGGCGCCAGAAAACCCTTTTCCATACCCGCCGGCACCAGTTTTGCGCCGTTGGGTTTGGCCTCGCCTGTCCCTACTTTGGATACCGTTTTGTTCACCGACAAGCCCAGCGACAACGGCAAACCCGTCTCCCGGATGATGCGTTCGCGCATTTCGTTGCTCCATTTCCAGCACCCGATGTATTTGTCCATCCCCGTCAGATCCACGTAAAACTCATCAATCGAAGCCTGCTCGAACAACGGCGCCTCTTCTTCCACCACCTCGCGCACCAGTTTCGACTGTTTGGAGTACATCTCCATGTCGCCTTTCAACACCGTAGCGTCCGGGCACAACTGCAACGCCTGCTTCATGGGCATGGCCGAACGCACGCCAAACGCCCGCGCCTCGTAACTGCACGAAGCCACCACACCCCGGTTGCTGCTGCCACCAATGATGAGGGGTTTGCCCCGCAACGCATCGTTGCGCAGCAGTTCGACGGCTACAAAAAACGCGTCGAGGTCAAGGTGTAAAATGGATCGGTCGAACATTTGGAATGCGGAATACAGCTTGGGTACGGAACCAAAGGTACTGGGTAATTCCGTTTAAAACAAAAAGTTTTTAAACTGCTGCTGAGCTGGGAATGTTTTTTACCACATTAGGCGCATTAGATTACCAAGGCACATTAGAAATTTTTCCCTAATGTGCCTTAGTAATCTAATGTGCCTAATGTGGTAAATTCCCTATCCCGCATACCGCCCATCCACCCGAAACGCGAGCCGTTCCATACTGATCACTTCCAAACTCACGAACCCAAAATCCGTCGTCAGCCTGCCGCGGATGCGGTACACGCCACGGCCGCGGAAAGGCGATGTTTTCATCTGGTCGGGGAAATGCACCGTGTCGAAAAAACGGCCTTCGCGGTCGAGCCAGGTGCCGAAATGCATAAGTTCGCCTTTTACGGTGCGGGTATCCTTGCGGCAAACGTAGTAGCCGGTCATGGTCACGATTTTGAGCACGTGGTCGGACATGTCGCGGGCCGGCAGGTCGGGCGGCTCCTGTTTCACGGCAAGGGCCAGCAAATCAAAAGGTGAACACAACGGAAAACCAAGCAGTTCGAGTTCGTCGAAAGCCTGGTCGAAAGGACCGTCCTCGAGCACCGGAAGACGGTAGCTGTCGGCCTCGTCGGCAAACAACAGGTTGGAACCCATGCCGCTTCCCGACGTCAAAACGCGGCTTTTTTCCCACAACAACGCACTTTTTTTCAAACCCGTAAACCGGAACGCACCGATGCGGATCAGCAAATCCAACTGCGTGGGCGCGATGTGTACCCGCCGCACGAAGTCTTCCAAAGATTTGAAAACACCAAACTCCGAGCGCTGTTTTTCGAGGTCGTGCACCACCTGCGACTCCAAACCGCGCACGTGGATGAACCCCAGGTAAACGTCCTTGCCCTCGATGCGTGTGAGGTTTCGGCTGCGGTTCACGCAGGGCGCATGGATGGCCGCGCCACACATGCGCGCCTCGTGCACGTAAAACTCGGTGCTGTAAAATCCGCCGAAGTTGTTGATGACGGCCACCATAAATTCGAGCGGGAAATAGGTTTTCAGGTACAGGCTTTGAAACGACTCGACGGCAAAACTCGCCGAGTGCGCTTTGCAAAACGAATAGCCGCCGAAACTTTCGATCTGCCGCCACACTTCGTTGGTGAGGGTGTCGGGGTACTTCCGGGCAGCGCAGTTTTCGAAGTATTTTTGTTTCAGGCGGGCAAAAGCTTCGGACGAGCGTTTTTTGCCGGTCATCATACGCCGCATCACGTCGGCCTCGTCGAGACCCAAACCCGCGAAATGGTGCAGGATTTTCATCACGTCTTCCTGGTACACCATCACGCCGAACGTTTCGCCGAGGTGTTCCTTAAAAATGGGGTGCAGGTACTCAAACCCGTGCGGCTGGTGGAAACGCTGGATGTATTCGCGCATCATGCCCGACTTGGCCACGCCGGGCCGGATGATGCTGCTGGCCGCCACGAGGTGCACGTAATTGTCGCAGCGCAGTTTGCGCAACAACCCGCGCATGGCGGGACTTTCGATGTAAAAACAACCCATGCAATGGCTGCTGCGCAACTGGTCGCGCACCCGTTCGTCGGTTTTCAACTTCTCCACGTCGTGCACATTGAGGGCTTTGCCCTGGTTTTCGCGCACGATGTCCACACACTCCTTGATGTGCCCGAGGCCGCGCTGACTCAACACGTCGAACTTGTGAAAACCCCATTCCTCGGCGCCGTACATGTCGAAATGGGTGATGGGAAACCCTTTGGGCATCATTTGCAGGGCGGTGGCTTCGCAAAGGGGATTTTCGGAAATGATGACCCCGCCGGCGTGTATGGACAGGTAATTGGGGAAATCGACCAGTTGTTCGCCGTAACGCAGGATGTGTTTGGCCCACGGGTGCAGCTGGGCGGCTTTGGCGGTGGCGGCGGGATCTTTGGGTTTGCCGTTCACGACCATAGGCGACGACGCGTGTTCCCCGTCTTTGCGCCCCTGCCATTCCCAGGTTCCGGATGCGGTAGACTGCCAGTAGTCCACGGTGGCGTCGATCTCCGGTTTGGTGAGTCCGAAGACCTTGCCGAGCTCGCGTATGACGGCCGCGTGCTGGAAAGTGCTGTACGTGGCGATCAGGGCCGTGTGCTCGCGGCCGTAACGTTTGAAGATGTAGTCGGTCACGTCGTCGCGTTCGTCCCACGAAAAATCGATGTCGAAATCGGGCGGCGACGTGCGTTGCGGGTTGATGAAACGTTCGAAATAGAGGTCGAGTTCGAGCGGCTCCACGTCGGTGATGCCGAGGCAATACGCCACGATGGAGTTGGCGCCGCTGCCGCGCCCCACGTGGTGGTACCCGGAGGCTTCGGCGTAACGCACAATGTCCCAGGCAATGAGGAAATACGCGCCAAAGTCCATTTCGGCGATCACTTTGAGCTCCTTGCGCACACGTTCCTGGGCGAGGCGGTGGTCGGCACCGTAACGCCGCCGGCAGCCGCTGTCGGCAAGTTTGGACAGCAGGTTGAGGTCGCCCGCTTTCGAACCCATAAACGTGCGGCGGTTGAGCTGCAGGCCCGTTTCGAAACGTATGGAGCAGGCGTCGAGCAGGCGCCGGGTGTTTTGCACAATTTTGGGGTAACTGTTGAACGCTTCGAGCAGGTCGTTTTCGGGACGGAAAGTTTCGTCGGGGGCGGCCACGGGTACGCCGTCGAGCTTGGTCACCAAAGTATTGGCGTCGATGGCGCGCAGCAGTTTGTGCAGGCGGAAACCTTCACCATCGGGGAAGGTGACAGGTTGCCACACGACGAGGCGTTGTGGTGTGCGGGTCCAGGAGGAAAAAAACAGTTTGCCCGCATCGGTGGGGCGTATGCCGATGAATTCGTTGGGGCGGAGCGTGTCGAAAGGTTTCACTTCGCGGTCGTAGATGATGAACACATCGTCCATGGGCGGCGGCACGGCGGGCAGGGGTTTGCCGGCCAGGGAATGTTCGGTGAGCAGGTTGCAAAGGGCTGCCCAGCCGGCGTTGTTGCGGGCGATGCCGGTGAACAGGTGGCGGTGCTGTGCGTCGCGGAATTCGATGCCCAACACAGGTTTGATGCCTTTCCCCTTGCACAGGCGCACAAAGTCGAGTGCCGCCGACGTGTTGTTGATGTCGGTCAGCACCAGGGTTTTCACCCGCTGCGCGGCGGCCGCTTCCACCAGTTGTTGGGGTGAAAACGTACCGTAACGCAGGCTAAAAAAAGTGTGCGCGTTGAGGTACATACACCTACGCCGGTTTTTGCCTGTTTTGCATGGCTTGTGGACATTGTGGCTTTCACCTTGAACATGGGACGAGGGCGGGTGGGTACACGGGGATTGAAAGGAAATGTTGGGACAAAACTAAACAGTTTGTTTTTTGAAAGTTGTTTTAAAAACAAATAGTTTTATGAATGATTTGTAAAAGCGGGAGGGCTTTTGGGCGATGGAGGGTGGGGGATTGTTGTGTTCGGTCAATGTCGTTTTCCGGGCAGCATGGTCGCCTATGTCAGAAGTCTGTAGGGGCACCCCTTGCGGGTGCCCTCGCGATGCGTTCCGGCATGTGAATGTATGTTGTGTATGGCATCGCGAATGGGTGTTGTGCCCGGCATGGCGAGGGCACCCGCAAGGGGCGCCCCTACAGACTTCGGGGTTGGGGCAATCGCAGTGATTGAGCAGTTTCCTGACGACTGAGCGGCAGCGCTGCGGTAATATGTGAGCAGTAACGGTTAAAAATTGCCTGGAGGTGCAGCGCACTGAAACGCATCACGAGGCTGTCCTCAACCCAAAGCGCCTTGTCATCCCAGCGAAGCGTGGGATCTGTTCCCTTACCCTGGAATCTGGTGAAACAAGTCACATTTTGATCCCACGCTGTGCTGGGACAAGGGTACGCGAGGTAAGGGTACAGATCCCACGCCCTGCGGGCTGGGATGACAAGCCCACCGCCAATCTGTGAATAATGTAACTGTTCCCCATCATGGTGTAACGCGATATTTGGCCAACGATAATATTTTTGTGGTTTGATGATTTTGGACCGAATTGTGATTTATATGCAAACATTAACAGCTGGTAGAATTTATAGCTATTTGTTTTAAAACCATAAGTTCAATCAATTGGAAATATTATGTTGCAAATAGGAAAAACGCTTGTATCTGCAATGACCGGGACTTCAGCCATGACTTTATTCAGTTATCTGGTTTCCCGGTCTGAAAACAGAAATTACCGGGAACCGGAAGTATTGGGGGAGCTTATCAACAGATTCCCCATCAATTTTTCAAAAACCCAAACCCAAATTGCAGGCTGGGTCGCACATTACGCTACCGGAGTTGGATTTGAGGTTTTGTATTCACAATTGTGGAAGCAAAAAAAGATAAAACCTTCCTTGGCTTCCGGGGCGCTGTTGGGCGCTGCAAGCGGAGTTGCAGGCATCCTGGTATGGAAGGCTGCGTTTAAAGCCCATCCCAATCCACAGCCCAAAAATTTAAAAAAATATTTCGGGCATCTCATGCTTGCCCATGTGGTGTTTGGTGTTTTCAGCGCCCTCACTTACAAATCACAAAAATGTATACCGCAAAAATAATTCGCCATCGCCACAAGTACCACCATTATGTCAATGATGATTTAAAATCAGTTAAAGAAGAAACGCATTTTAAAATTGTTTTTTCCCATCCTGATGAAATGCTTGGTTTCGAAAAGTGGTGCAAACAAAACAAAGGAGAATATCTGTATGACAAGGAGAACAGTTGTCAGAAGGGGACGTTTCCGGAAATAGAAATATTCAATGAAGAAATATGCTGGTGCGATATAATGACTTATTACCTGCTCCATATTGCTAACTATCAATACCATTCTTCCATTCATCCTTACAAAGGGGAAGTATATATCAAAGATTAAGAGCAATTATGAAGAACTGGATTAAAGGAAAAATGCGCAACAAAAAAGTTAAAATTGTTGCCATCATTATTGTTGTGTTGGTTGCAGCACGCATTGCACTCCCATACGTTATTTTGCACTATGCAAACAAAAAACTGGCCAGTTTAGATGCCTTATACGGCCATATCGATGATATTGACATAGCCCTTTACAGAGGAGCCTATAAAATAGACAGCATTTATATCAATAAAAAAGATGCAGTTTCCGGCAAGCAGACCAAGTTTTTCGCTTCCGATGTAATTGATTTATCGGTGGAGTGGTCGGCGTTGTTTAAAGGAAGAATTGTTGGTGAACTGGTATTTGACCGACCCTCACTTGTTTTTACAAAAGACAAAACGGAGCCAAAAGATATTCAAAAAGACAGTTCGGATTTTAAAACAGTATTGGATGGTCTTATGCCGCTTAAGGTAAACAGATTCGAGGTAAATGAAGGCATTGTAAGGTATGTTGACCAGACCTCAAAACCTAAGGTAGATGTTGAAATGAACAATACGTTTATACTGGGTCAAAACCTTTCCTCAGTGGTTGATACCGCTTTGCTGCCATCTACAGTTACTGCTTCGTCAAATATTTATGGTGGTACGATGAAATTTAATATGAAGCTCAATGCATTGGAAGATAAACCTACATTCGATTTAAACGCGGAGCTGGAAAATCTTCAATTGACCAAACTTAATGAATTCTTTCAGGCTTATGCAAATTTTGATGTTAACAAAGGTTCACTTGGACTTTATACAGAAATAGCGGCCAAAGAGGGCGCATTCGTAGGGTATGTTAAACCTATAATAAAGGATTTGGATGTTTTGGGAAAAGAAGATCGCAAGGATAATTTAGGCCGGAAAATATGGGAAGGTATAATAGGTGGGGCAGGAATTGTTTTTCGCAATCCTAAAAAGGAACAGGTTGCAACCAAATTACCCATATCGGGAACATTTGACAATACCGACAATGACATTTGGCATGCCATCATTGTTTTATTAAGAAATGCTTTTATACAAGCATTACAACCTTCCCTTGATGCAGAAATCAACATCGGATCAGTGGATATCGAAAATGTAAAGGAAGAAAAAAAAGGTTTCCTGAAAAAAATCTTCGGTGGTAAAAAAAAGAATGACAAGAAGAAGGAAAAAGATTGACACGCCGCTTTTATCTGGATCAATTGATGGATATTATACAGATAAATATTATTACATGTGTGAATTATGTAAGTGTTGCCGGCCAATGTGTAACGCTTTCTTAAGATATGGATGATACTTTTGTTGAGAAATAATTGTATTACGCACTATGAACTCAGAACTCAAAAATACCATGCAGCTCGTCTGCTTTTCCCATTTGCCGTGGAAATTTGTTTACCAACGTCCACAGCATTTGTTGAGCCGCTTTACAAACAAATATGATGTTTATTATGTAGAAGAATTTATCTACAGTGCTGCTAAAGACGGCTATAGCCTAAGCACTACAGATGAAAACGTGACTGTGGTTGTACCCCATTTAAACCACAACAATCCTGGCGCAGAACATGATACCAAGAGAAAAGAAACTGTCTTAAAAAATCTTTTCAAGGAACATTTCATACAATCCTACATTTTCTGGTACTACACGCCCATGGCGCTGGCTTATACCGCTAGTTTTAAGCCAGTTGCTACTGTTTACGATTGTATGGATGAGTTGAGTGCTTTTAAATTTGCTCCAACCGAAATAAAGATCCTGGAACAGGAGTTGTTTGAAAAAGCTGATGTCGTATTTACTGGCGGCAACAACCTGTATAAGGCCAAAAAGGCACAACACCACAACATACACCCCTTCCCCAGCAGCATAGACAAAGCACATTTCAAATCGGCTCGGGACAACACCAAAGAAGGTGAAGACCAGGCATACATACCGTATCCCCGCCTGGGTTTTTACGGCGTTATTGATGAACGTTTTGACATTGATATGATCAGGCAGGCAGCGGACTTAAGGCCCGACTGGCAATTTGTTCTGGTAGGTCCGGTTATAAAAATTGATGCCGTCACCTTGCCTCAAAATAAAAACATCCATTACCTGGGTGGCAAAACTTATGAAGAGTTGCCATCCTATCTGAGTGGCTGGGATATTGCGTTGATCCCATTTGCCATCAACGAATCTACACGGTACATCAGTCCTACCAAAACACCGGAATACCTCGCAGGAGGGAAACCTGTGATTTCTACTGCCATTACGGATGTGGTAAATCCTTACTATGATTTGGGGTTGGTACATATTGTACGCAACGCTGAAGATTTGGTACAAGTTGCCACCGCTGAATTAAGCAAAACCGATAAAGTTGATTGGTTATCCAAAGTTGATGCCTATCTCAGTACCATTTCCTGGGATGCTACCTGGGAATTGATGGATGCATTGATGGAAAAGGAAATTTACACGAAACAAAAGACATTCACCCCCCAAACCAAAAAATATGTATGATTATTTAATTGTCGGCGCAGGACTGGCAGGGTCAGTCCTGGCTGAACGTTTGGCATCAAAAGCGAATAAAAAAGTCTTATTGATCGATAAGAGAAATCATATTGGCGGGAACACGTTTGATTATTACAACAGCGATGGGATTTTGGTTCATAAATACGGCCCGCACATATTTCACACCAACAGCAAAGACGTTTTTGATTACCTCGGTAAATTTACAGAGTGGCGCCCTTACGAACACCACGTATTGGCAAGTGTGGATGGTCAGTTGGTGCCGATACCCATCAATCAAAATACCGTTAATGCCTTGTATGGCTTAAATCTGTCGTCGCAACAGGTACAGGATTTTTTTGATTCAAAAGCAGAAAAAAAAGACCAGATACTTACCTCAGAGGATGTGGTGGTTAATGTTGTGGGCAGAGAACTGTACGAGAAGTTTTTCAAACATTATACGGTCAAACAATGGGCGCTGGATCCATCCGAACTGGATGCTTCCGTAACGGCCAGGGTGCCTACCAGAACCAACAAAGACAACCGTTATTTCACCGACAGTTACCAGGCAATGCCCCTGCATGGCTACACCAAGATGTTTCACCGATTGTTGGATCATCCCAACATCCATGTAATGCTCAACACAGATTACAAAGATGTCGTTGATGAAATTAAATTTAAGACCTTAATTTATTCGGGACCTATTGATGCCTATTTTGATTTTTGTTTCGGAAAACTTCCTTACCGCTCCATCAATTTTAAAAGCCAAACAATAGACGGTGAACAATACCAGGAAACCGGAACCGTAAATTATCCGATGAGCCAGGCTTACACCCGTATCACAGAGTTTAAACACCTGACGGGTCAAAAGCATGAAAAAACATCCATTGTATTTGAATATCCTACGGCAGAAGGCGATCCATATTACCCCATACCCCGCAAAGAAAATATGGAGATATACAACCAATACAAAGCTTTGGCGGCTTTGGAACCCAATACGTTTTTCACCGGACGTTTGGGTACGTACAAATATTACAACATGGATCAGGTAGTAGCACAATCTTTAACGTTGTTTAAAAAAATTATGCAGGCTGAACAACTGCTTAAAAACCTGCCCGTCAAGTCATCCAATGGTACAAAGCAGCTTTCTTAGAGCTTGTTTGGAGTGCGCAGCCCAAAACCCGAAATCCAAACATGCTCTTAGAACATTACCCGAAAATGAACAGCGACAATCCATTTCATTCGTTTTGGATGGCAGGTTACGAATGTGCAGATCATTTAAACGCTTTTGGTGTAAGGGTTGATCTGATAAATACTACCGGCCACCTTCCGTTGATTGACACCGACTATAAAAACCTTGCTCCATTTAAAATGTCTACCGTTCGGGAAGGCATAAGATGGAGTCAGGTAGAAAAAACACCTTATCAATACGACTGGTCTGAGGTGGGCGCCATGATACAAGCCGGAAAGGCAAACAACATACAGCAGATTTGGGATTTATGCCATTTTGGATACCCCGATGGTTTAACACCTTTGGACCATGAATTTACAGATCGGTTTGTTGCCTTGTGTACTGCCTTTATACACTTTTACAGGAGCATTGATGCAACATCAACATTAATTGTAACGCCCATAAATGAAGTTAGCTTTATATCCTGGTTGGGAGGAGATGCCAAATGCACGGCACCTTACCGTCATAACCAGGGTTGGGAGGTTAAGTACAATTTAATGAAGGCTTACATTAAAGGAATTGATGCCCTCAGAGCTGCTGATCCTTCCGTGCGTATTTTAACCACGGAACCTTTGATCAATATTGTACCGTGTCAAGATGCAACACCTGAAGCAATAAAACATGCTGCAGCCATGCATGAAGCCCAGTTTCAGGTGACGGAAATGTTGTGTGGCAGGTTGTGTCCTGAATTGGGGGGGGACGAAACTTATCTGGATATGTTGGGTTATAATTTTTATTACAACAATCAATGGACTGCAGAACCGCACGAGTTTTTGGATTGGAAAATAGGGGAGGCGAATCCAAAATTTATGCCTTTACACAAATTGCTTATTGCAGCTTACCAAAAATACAATCGGCCTTTTGTTTTAACCGAAACAAGCCACCCGAAAGAAGACAGGCCCTTGTGGATTAAAATGATTGAAATCGAATCTCAAAAGCTTTTTCAGGCGGAGCTTCCTTTCTGGGGTATTTGCTGGTACCCAATGGTCAACAGGCCTGATTGGGATTATTTGCATGATTGGCATTATGCCGGAATTTGGGATGACGTCTATGAAATAGATTTGCCGGGAAGGGTTTTGCATGTTCCAACTGCAGAGGCCTTGTTGGAGACCCAACGCGTTCTGAACAGATAGGTTGATACCTGCAATATGTTCTTAGCAGTCAACATAGGATGCGAAGAGATCATTAGATTCATTTAATGGTATTTTCATGAAAGAAGCGTTCTTATAAATTACAAAAATGCACGGAAGTAAATTCATGTTCGCGACTGGAATTGAAAACAGTTATCCCAACATTGTGTTGCCGGATGGTACTACCAAACGTGTGGATGAAATGGAGAAAACAGGTCATTACACCCATTGGGAAAAAGATTTTGAATTGGTGAAAGAGATGGGTATAGAGTTTTTGCGCTATGGCCCACCTTATTACAAAACACACATAGCACCTGGTAAATTTGACTGGTCTTTTACAGACATGACATTTAACCGCCTGAAGGAAATGGGTATTACACCCCTGGTTGACCTTTGTCATTTCGGTGTGCCGGATTGGTTGGGAGATTTTCAAAACCCTGACTTTCCATTTCATTTTGCCGAGTATGCAACAGCCTTCGCCACCAGGTTTCCGGAATTGCAGTTTTATACGCCGATCAATGAAATATTTATAGCTGCCATGTTTTCTGCACAGTATGGTTGGTGGAACGAAAGACTTAGTTCAGATAAGGCTTTTGTAACCGCGCTAAAAAATATGTCCAAAGCAAATGTGATGGCCATGCATGCTATTTTAAAAATACAGCCTGAGGCAACCTTTATCCAAAGTGAATCCACAGAATATTTTCATGCTACGGAGCCAAGTGCATTGCCGCTTTCCCGTTTTTTAAATCAAAAGCGGTTTTTGTCTCTCGACCTGACGTATGGTTACCCCATCAATGTTACCATGTATGAATACCTGCTTCAAAACGGCATGACCAAAAGCGAATACAATTGGTTTGCACAAAACCAGGTAAAAGCAAGGTGCATCATGGGTAATGATTATTATGTAACAAATGAACACCTTGTACGCCCAGATGGCTCTACACAAGCCTCAGGAGAAATATTTGGTTACTACGTTTTAACCAAGCAATATTACAACAGGTACAAATTGCCCATCATGCATACGGAAACAAACATAAGAATGCCGGCATGCAAGGAATGGCTTTTGAAACAGTGGGCCAACCTGCATCGATTAAAGCAAGATGGCGTGCCAATTATCGGTTTTACATGGTATAGTTTGTTGCACCAGGTTGATTGGGATTCTGCATTGAGGAATGATGCAGGCAATGTTAATGAACTGGGCCTTTATGACCTCGATCGAAACATAATGCCTGTGGGAGAAGCGTACAAACATTTGATTGAAGAATGGAAGGAAATTCTGAAGGAAGAAAGTTACGGGCTGCTATTTCTCCACAATTGATTTTTTGGGTAAGTTTAGGGTGTGTCCATGATGGAAAATAAATTTTCAAAACAATGGGATTGTTTCATTTCAGAGCATGTTTGGATTGCTCATTAAAACACACAAAAATGAATATCTTAAAAATAAGATTTAGAAAAAAAGTGCAACAAAATAATGATGCATTAAATGCGCACATACAGCCTTTTACGCAAAAGCCTTGTGTAAATAATGAAGGGCCAGAATGTGCAGACCGCATTGATGCACATGATTTATTTTCGCATTATACTGCTGAAATTATAAAGGAGGATACCGTTTTCATCAGGTAATCTTTGAATATTAAACTCTAAAAAATTAAAACCATGTTTCACCACGTTAAAGAATTACAATTCCCGATTATGGGCGAAGAGTGGCAATACATTGACAACCCACTTGAGCACGTCCAACAAACCAATGGCTTACTCAACGAACAGGCCAAAGGAACAAACCTTACTGAAAAATCGGTACAAGAGGACAACAAGGCTTTGAGTGCGGCACGCAAAGCAAAAGTTGATAAGGCAACACTTATTGATAATGATATTCTTAATTGGTAATTAGACCGAGAATTGGTTTCTTTTAAACAGACGAGACCTTTTTGACGAGGTTGATCGGGGTATGAAGCGTAAGAGCATGTTGAGTTTTCGGGTTTTGGGCTGCGATCGGCAAATTGTATTTTAAAGTTCGTTAAAATTTTCGCCGTAGGCACCCGGCTACGGCTGCAAATTTTGCCTTCTTTAAAACTAAATTTGCTCGCTCTCGCCTCAAAACCGAAAACTCAACAAGCTCTAAGGGGCTTCAGCCCCGCCTCCTTTTTAAAGTGCTTGCGATACCCGCTCTTAAAACCATACCCCCAACTTTACCGATGCTTCCGGGTTGAACAACGGAAGCTTCTTACCCGTATTTCGGAAAAAACGGCTGGTTGTAAAAACGTTTGCCGGTAGCTTTGTACAAAGCATTGGCAAGCGCTCCAAAAATGGGTGGAAAAGGTGGTTCACCCAAACCTGTGGGTTCGATGCCGTTTTCCAAAAAATGTACGTCGATGGATTTGGGCGCCTCACC
The DNA here is from genome assembly GCA_020847915.1 of Saprospiraceae bacterium. GTDB lineage: Bacteria > Bacteroidota > Bacteroidia > Chitinophagales > Saprospiraceae > M3007. Next base: position 18,800 of record JADLBE010000237.1, read on the forward strand.
GTGGCGAATAAGGCGGTACTGGGTAAAGTTGTTTTGCTGCGGAACACCTTTTTTAAACGTCAGTTGGCTGTACATGGCGTGTCCAATGCCATCCACAATGCTTCCTTCCACCATGTTGATGGCGGCGTCGGGGTTCACCACGATGCCGCAGTCGATGGCGCAACAAACGTTTTGAACCACGGGTTTGCCGTTTTCCATGGTGAGGTCGAGTACGTTGGCGACGTAGGAGTTGTGGCAAAAATACGCGGAAACACCGCGTGAAACACCGGATTTAGCTTTGTTCCATCCCGATTTTTCCCGAACCAATTCCAACACGCCGGCGTAGCGCGCGGCATCGTAGTCGTTTTTTTCCCCAACCGGATTTTCTTTGGCCCGTTTCAACAGTTCGAGGCGGAAAGCGATGGGGTCTTTGCCAAGTGTTTCAGCCAATTCGTCGAGGAAGGATTGTTCGGCGGCGGCGATGAAGTTGGAGCTCGGAGCCCGGAAAGCGCCCACGGAAATGTTGGTGGGAATGGTCCACTCGTCGGCCAGGTAATTATCGATGGCGCCTGCCGGGAAACGGTTGGGGTGGATGGGAGATTGTGGAATACCACCGGCACGTACGTGGAACCCGATCAGGTTGTTGTCCTTATCCAGCGCTGCGCGGTACGTTGCGTGGTAGGCAGGGCGGTAAATGCCGCCTGTCATGTCGTCTTCGCGGGAGTAAATCAATTTAACGGGCGCTTTCATTTTTTGGGAAATGGCTGCTGCTTCCACCAAAAAGTGTCCGTACAGCCTGCGGCCAAAACCGCCCCCCATTCGTGTCATTTGAATGTCGACTTTATCCAGCGGCAACCCCAGGCGTGCTGCGACGCTTTTTTCCATCTGTTCCGGCGTTTGAATCGGGCCGACCAGTTCCGCTTTTTCGTCGGTGACGTGGGCGAAAAAGTTCATGGGCTCCATGGTGTTGTGCGCAAGGAAGGGCCCGGTGTAGTGGCGCTCGATGACTTTTTTGGCGCTTTTGAAGGCAGCTTCAGGGTCGCCGTCGCGGCGAAGCACCTTGCCGGGTTTGCCGGCCGCTTTTTTCATTGCGGCGTAGTGTTTTTTCGAATCTTCCAGCCCTTCAGGTGTTTTAATTTTGCGGCGGTTGTCGGGCGGCCCGGTTTCGGTCTCAAAAGTTTTGAAGGGTTCCCAAACGACTTTTAGTGCCTTTTTAGCGTTCAAAACTTCCCACGTGGTGGCGCCGACAACCGCGATGAGTTCGCGGAAGGAATTGGTGTCGGACCAGCCGGTTTCCTGACCGTCGTTATACGTCTGGAAGGTGAACACGTCTTTGATACCCGGCATGGATTTGATGGCTGCGGCATCGTAAGATTTGATTTTTAAACCAAATGCCGGCGGGTGCACGATCATGGCGATGAGCATGCCTTCGCGTTGGTAATCAAGGCCATAAAGGGGTTTGCCGGTCACGATGTTGAGGCCATCCACATTTTTTCGGGAGGTACCGATGATTTTAAAATCGGCGGTATTTTTAAGCGTCACTTCTTCGGGTACGGGCATGCCGGCAGCTGCCGATGCCATGGCGCCGTAGCTGGACGAACGACCGCTTGCGGTGTGGATCAGGACGCTGTTTTCTGTGGTGATTTCTTCCAGCGGCACATTCCAGGCTTTGGCGGCGGCGGATCGGAGCATGTGCCTGGCAGTAGCGCCGGCGCGGCGCAAGGCCGTCCAACCCTGGCGGATGGACTGGCTGCCACCGGCCAACTGGCGGGTAAAAATGGTGGTGTTCAGGGGAGCTTGTTCCACAACGACGTCTTTCCAATCCACATCAAGTTCGTCGGCCACGATCATGGGCATGGATGTTTTGACGTTCTGTCCGATTTCGGGGTTGGGCGACATGATGGTCACTTGTCCGTCGGCGTTGATTTTCAGAAAACCGCTCAGGTTGAACCATTCGTTCGGAAGGTTTTTAAGCTGTTCGGGCGTTGGTTTAAAAGGGGCCAGCCAGCTGAATCCCATCATCATGCCGCCTCCGGCCAAAACCGA
>JADLBE010000238.1 GCA_020847915.1 Saprospiraceae bacterium
GGGATCCTTGTTTTCCCGTTGGGGATCAGCAGGCGTTTTCATGTAGCATTTTTAGGCAAAAAAAGGATAAAACGCATGTTCAAATCAAAATCCCGAACACGCTTTAAGATTTTTTGGTTGTCCGTTTGGACGGCGGGGCGGCAGCTTCGGGTGGATTGTCGACCACAAGCGCCACATCAAAACTGGTTTGTTCAAAACCCAAAACCACCACGGTGGCGCGGTAACTGCCGCGTGGCAAATCGGGTGGCAAATCGGCGGAAATCTCTACGGAAAGCCCGCTACCCGGCTGGATGGTAAAAAGGGTTGGTGAAAAAACAGGGGCAAAACCCGGTGTTTCGCCGTTGTTTTCGTTAAAAAAGGGCGTGCAGGCAAATTGTCCGCTTTGAGGCGTATGGTTGGAACTGTTCAATTGGAACGACGCCTGTACTGTTTCACCCGCTTGTCCGGCGAGCCTTACCTCCGCGCGTTTTGCCGGAGCAGATTGGGGTGCGGAGTCATTTTGGGGCGAATGTGCCATGTGCGAAAAACGCTGCGTGGCAGCTTTGCCCAATTCAAGCATGCCTTCCACCTGCCGGCGACTCAGTTTGAGCCATTCGGAGGTGAGCGGCCGCAGAACATCGTCGTTGAACCGCCGTAGGTTGGCGCTGCGGTCATCCCCCGACAACAAACCAGCCATCATTTTGGGACCTTCCCGAAGCAGCATGGTATTCAGTTCGGCGTATTGCTGCAGCAGGCTGCGCAGGTCGGTTATAAAGTCGTCACCTTCTTTTTGCTCGGCCATGGTTCATCGGGGATTGTTGGTGACCACTATGTTGCCGACGGTTCCAGGTGTGTTTTTCTTGGGCGTACAATAAAAATGGCTTTGCCAGCTCTGGAAATGGTGTTGGTAGTATTTTTCGTCTTTCGGAAGTGCTTCGGGCACGGTTGGAAACTGCACGATGTGCAATTGCACGCAGATGTTTTGGTTGATGTCCTGTTCGCGCAAAACGATTTCCGTATCGTATTGTCCAACGCCAAAATTGCCGGCTTCCACCACCAGCATCATGGTCACTTTTTGATTGGGTTCCAGCATCACAACCTGCTGACTCAGTTGGGGTTGTGATGGCGCCAGGTTGCCGTGCTGGTCCTTGAGCTCACGCACACCCACTTTGTAGGTTTTGGCGCTGCCAGTGGTGTTGCGCACGGTGAACGGCAAAATTACCCGTTCGCCGGGAAACGCTGTGCGGTGCAGGGTGAGCATGCAGTGGGGCGGACAATCGCAGGCAGGCGGACAACAACCGCACGCGCACCCGGGCGCGTGGCCGGATTGGGATGACGAGGCCGGACGCAGCAGGTTCATGGCCTTAACAGGCACGCCAAGTGCAGCAAAAAAGTCCTGCATTTCGCCTGCGAATTGCATGTTATCGTCTACCGCCCGTCGCATCATGCGCTGGGAGGCGTCGGTGATTTTGTTGAAGGAATCGGAAATTTGGCTCATCGTTTTATAGGATTTTAAGCTGGCCAGATGTTGTAGCGCAACTCGCGGTCGAACAGGCGCATGCGGCCTTCGTAGCTGCGGGTGGGATCGATGTTTTTGGAAAGGGTAAAATGGATGTTTACCGACAAGGTTTCGCCGGGTGGCACCACTTTGCCGGCTTCGGCAATACTGATGTCTACCCAATCGATGTCTTTGCTGATGCCTTCCAGCAGGTAATCAATCCATTTGTCGAAACCTTCTTTACCCTTGTCGCGGGTAGCTTTCGACATGTTTCGGCAAATCAGGTCGAGGTCTTCGGCCAGGTTGTGTTTGAGGTTGGGAATGGTGACAGGGACGTTGCCGGTGTTTTCCAGCCTGATTTCGCGGCTGTGTTTTAGCCCCGGTTTTACACCCACAAGGTGCACGGCGGCAGGTGTAATTCGCACGGAAACAATGGGTTGTATTTCAACACGCACCTGCCGTTCTTTCCCACCGATGTTGACCTGAAAAAGGTGGGTACCGGGAGGCGTACTGCTGTCCATGTCGAGGCGTGTACGGAACTTCCGTGTTTCACCGGGCATCAGACCGGAATTGACACGCAACACCGGAACAGGAGTTGCGAGGCTGCGTTTGGTGTGCGACACGGGCAGGTCGAGCACCAAAACGTGCTCGGCGGTGGCATTGTCGAGGGTGAGCACCCCTTTCAACGAACCGGGCGTGCCTACAAAGACGATTTCGTCTTCGCGGCATCCGATGTCGGGGTTTTGGGATGACGACGAGAGTGTAATCATTGGTCCGGAGATTTTTGGAAGCGTCAGCCTTTCTGGTGGTCGGGGAACGGACGGGTGTCCACTTCACAACAGGGTACCTCGCATTTTTCGTAGTCGTTGGGCACGTAATGGTCGCTGATTACCTGCGATTCGCCGCTGAGGCAAAACGAAAAAACATCCATGCCGAACATTTTGAAACACAGCTGGCTGTAGTGCGGCATGTGAATGCGGCCCAGTTTCAGGTCCTTAATGTCCTGCAGGGAAAAATGCGGTAAATTGAGTACGTCGATGGTAGACGCCACCGGTTTGTTCGGATCGCCGGTTATCAGCGTCGCTACAGGTTTGTTTGCATCGCCGGTAACCAGGGTGGCAATGGGTTTGTTCGCATCGCCGGTAACGAGCGTCGCAACGGGTTTGTTTGGATCGCCGGTAACCAGGGTAGCCACCGGCCGGCTGGGATCGCCGATGATGGTGCTGGTGGTGGTGGCGCCAATGGAAAGACCTCCACCAATGGTGAGGTCCATATCCATATCATCAAGCGAAATCGAGGGAGAGGGCATAGGCTTTCGGTTTTGGATTGACTGGGTGGTTTACAAAGCTAACCGATTCATTCCAAAAAAGCAAATCCCCTACCCCAGCCTGGTCAGGAGCCAGTCTTTTTCTGCAAGTTCCTTAGTGCCAACAATTTGCTCACGCAAAGCTGTGCGTTGCACCTTGTCTCCGGGAGTCAGTTCGAGCAACCGCCGAACC
>JADLBE010000239.1 GCA_020847915.1 Saprospiraceae bacterium
ACGGGAGCGCAGGTTTGGGATGATTAGTGAGCAGGTGCAGGATAAAATATAGGATGCTCAAGTTGCTTATCAAGCCCGATGAGTATTTTTCGGAAATGCCCTAATACACCACCACCAACTTCCCGCCGTCCGGACTCACCGCCAACCGCGTAATTTTCCCCACGCCATAACCCGAAAGGTCGGCCACCATTTTCCATTCCTTGTCCACACCCGGCATGTATTTGTACAGTTTGGAACCGCTGCCGGCCACGAAGCTGCCGTCGGACAACACCGCGAAGTCCTCGCTGCCGTCGATGGTTTTTACCAGGATGTCGGAGCTTTTGCGTTTGTGATCGTAAATTTTCAGGTACCAGGTTTGTTCGGTCGCTTTTTGCACGTAGGCGAGCTGGGTGGCAGACAAAGCCACAAGACACCTTCCCGGGTTCATGCCGATGCGTATGGGTTTGCCGCTGCGTTTGTCGGCCACCACCAGACTGTGCGGTTCACCCACGATGAACATGGCGATCAACGTATCGCTCATCCAGGCATGGTAACCTACGCCGTACACGTCCGGGTATTCAGGCCTGCCGTTGTCGGAGCGGTCCTTCGGAAAAGACCACAGGCGTTGCCGTCCATCCGCTTCCACACGCACGGTACTGAACCGTTTTTTATCGGGCATGGGCGTGGGTGAATATTCCGAAAGCCCGGGCGTAGCGGTTACACGTGTTTGTGTACGCGCCACGAGGTCGAGGGCATAAATGTCGGTTTGCGTGGTATCCTGCGGCATCTGCACGGTAAGGTACAACTCGCTGTTGCCGAAAAAATACGGCTGGTTGTTGTATCCTTTGGGGTTGAAACCCGTGAGCAGGCGTGGCTTGGATACCGTTGGGCCGGCTGTTAAATCGAGCAGCAAAAGATCGTGGTGCACGAGCCGTTGCGCGTGGAGGGAAGAGGCCAGGAGGAGCAGAATGATTGTACGCATGAGGTAAAGATACATTTTGCTGTAAGGATTTTTTACCGCGGAGAGAACCGAGAGGAATGACGAGATACGAAATACGATATTTGAAATTAGAATGGGATTAACAGGATTATGCCCCCGAACGCAGGTACAATGATGCCTTTCCACAAACCAAAATCCTGTAAATCCCATTCTAATTTCAAATATCAAATTTCGTATCTCGTATTTCAATAGCTGCCTACTGCCTGCTGCCTGCTGCCTGCTTGTACTCCAGTATATTCAAATGCACCGGACAAAACTCCGCATCATGCGGATCGTTCGAGGCAATAATCACCGTTCGTTCGCCGGCGTAGTCCTGGATCAGGTTTTTGTACCAATCAATACCTTGCACATCGAGGTTCGTGGCCGGCTCATCAAGCAGCAGAATGGGCGTATTGGAGCAAAGGGCCAAAGCGAGTTTGACGCGTTGTTTCATGCCGGAGGAAAAAAATCGGATTTCCTTGTGTTTGGCGCGTGGCAGGGCTAAAATTTCAAAAACGCGTTTTTCATCGAACCCGGGAAGCAGGGGTTTGAGACGGCTGTGGAAACGTATGGCTTCTTCGAGGGTAAATTCTTCGATGAGCTCGATGTAAGGTGCGGCGTAGGCGATTTTACGGTAAATATCCTCCGGGGCGAGCGTTTTATCATCAACATGGTACCTGATGCTTCCTTTGGTCAAACTCAGGTGCCCGCTGAGCACCTTCATCAAAGTTGATTTGCCGGAACCGTTGGGACCGAGGATGGCGCACCGGGCGCCAAAAGGGATGTGGTACGTTAACCCGCGGAAAATCCAGTCGAGCCTAAAACGTTTGCCGGCATTGTCCAGGCTGATGTGCATCCTGAAGTTGGTTAGTCGAGTGCCGGTTCGGGAACCTTGTTGCCGCCGTTCAGGGCCCGGAAACCTTTCATCAGGCCGCGGTTGGCGCCGCGTACAAACGTTACGATTTGGTCGCGGTATTTGGAAGGTTCAATTTCGGCTTCGATGGTTTCGAGGGCGCGGCGAACGCTGAGTCCGCGAACGAACAGGATGCGGTAGATGTCTTCGAGGTGGTGGATGTCTTCACGGGAGAAGCCGGCGCGGCGCAGTCCGACGCGGTTGACGCCGGCATAGGACAGGGGTTCGCGGGCGGCCATGACGTACGGGGGCACGTCTTTACGCACGAGCGAGCCGCCTCCAACCATAACGTTGCCGCCGATGCGTACGAACTGGTGCACAGCCACCATGCCGCCGATGCGGGCATAATCGTCGATGGTGATGTGGCCTGCGAGGGTGACATTGTTTGCGAGGATGCAACCTTTGCCGATGATGCAATCGTGTGCAAGGTGTACGTAAGCCATAAGCAGGGAGTTGTCGCCCACTGCGGTGCGGTTGGCTGCGGAGGTACCCCTGTTGAGGGTGCAACATTCGCGGATGACGACATTGTTGCCCACTTCGACGAGGGTATTTTCACCCTGGTATTTCAGATCCTGCGGCACAGCGCTGATGACGGCGCCGGGGAAAATCCGGCAGTTGTCGCCAATACGGGCGCCATTGAGGATGCTGACGTTGTTGGCGATCACGCAATTGTCGCCGATCACCACATCGTCCTCAATGTAGGTAAACGGACCGATTTGGACGTTTTGACCGATTTGCGCTTTGGGGCTGATGGCCCGCAAGCCGTTGGAATAATTCATCGAATAGAATGGTTGTTCAGTTCACTCGTTACCTCAACACCCAGTGGCGACTTCTTTGGTTCGGCGTACGATCTGGGCGGTGAGTTCACCTTCCGATACGATCTTACTGCCGACATAAGCGGTGCCTTGCATGCGCACTATGCCGCGACGAATGGGTTCGAGGAGTTCCATTTTGAGGATTAAAGTATCGCCTGGGACTACTTTGGCTTTGAACTTGGTATTGTCTATTTTCAAAAAATACGTGTCCCAATTGCCGGCGTCTTCTACGTTTTGCAACGCGAGAATGCCACCGGTTTGCGCCAGTGCTTCAATCTGGAGCACGCCTGGAAATACCGGATTTCCGGGAAAATGACCCTGGAAGAAATATTCGTCCATGGTCACGTTTTTGATGCCCACAACGTGGGTCGGACTGATCTCAATGATTTTATCCACCAGCAGGAAGGGCGCGCGGTGCGGCAACAACTGGGTTACCTGGTTGATGTCGTACACCGGTTCTTTGTCGGGGTCGTATTTTGGAACACCGCTCAGACGTTTTTGATCGTTGAGGTGTTTTTTCAAAATTTTTGCAAACTCTACGTTGGCCGTATGCCCGGGTTTGGTGGCCACAATTTTGCCACGGATGGGCCTGCCGATAAGCGCCAGGTCGCCGATCACGTCGAGCAGTTTGTGGCGCGCCGGTTCGTTTTGGAAATGCAGTTTTACGGTATTAAGCACACCTTCCGAGTCAACCTTGATGCCTGTTTTGCCCATTTTTTTGGACAAAGCGTCGAGCTCGCGTTTTTCCATTTTCCGGTCGGCGATCACAATGGCATTGTCCATATCGCCGCCTTTGATGAGGCCCATTTCGAGCAGCTTCTCCAATTCGTGTACAAACACAAACGTGCGGCAGGGCGCGATTTCCTTCACATAATCTTCGATGTTGTTCAGCGAAGCAAACTGAGGTCCCAGTACTTTGGAATTGAAGTCGATCATCACCGTGGCTTCGAATGCGTCGGCGGGTAAGGCGAGCAGTTCGGTGCCCGTAGCTTCGTCTTTGTATGAAATGGGCTCCGTAACGTCGAAATAATCGCGTTCGGCGTCGAGTTCTGTACGGCCAGCCAGGAGCAGTGCTTCCACAAAAGGCATGGAAGTGCCGTCCATAATGGGCATTTCAGGCCCATTGATGTCCATAACAACATTGTCGAGCGCAAGGCCCATAAGTGCGGAAAGAACGTGTTCAATGGTTGAAACCTGGGCTTCACCGTTTTTGAGGGTGGTTCCGCGGTTGGTCGACACAACCAAACGGACATCGGCGGGGATGACCGGTTGTGCGGGAAGATCGGTGCGCACAAAGCGGAAACCATGACCTGCCGGAGCGGGTTTAAACGTCAGCGTCACGGTTTTACCGGTATGTAACCCAACCCCCTGTACGGATACTTCGGTTTCGATGGTGGATTGCTTCATAGAGGCAGTAATAATTTCAACAGGCAAAGGTACGAAAGAAGCTGAAAGCTGAAAGCTGAAAGTGGGGAACACAACGATTTTGGTACTTTCAGCTTTTCACTTTCAGCTTTCAACTTCTGTAAGGTACCCTGGCGGCAATGGAGCGTCCAAGGGTGAGCTCATCGGCGTATTCCAAATCGCCGCCGAACGAAACGCCCCGGGCGATGGCACTCACCTGGATGCCCAGCGGTTGTATTTTTTTTGACAAATAATAGATCGTGGTTTCTCCCTCAATGGTTGGACTGATGGCCATGATGACTTCTTTGATTTCTCCTGCTTCCAGGCGTTGCATCAGAGCATCGATGTTGAGCTCGGACGGGCCAATACCGTCCATGGGCGATATGATGCCACCCAAAACATGGTACAATCCATGAAACTGCCCCGTATCCTCGATGGCCATCAGGTCGCGCACATTTTCCACCACACAAACGGTGGATTTGTCGCGGCGCTGGTCGGCGCAAAAACGGCAAAGTTCGTCGTCCGAAAGGTTGTGGCACACCCGGCAGTCGCGGATCCCCTCGCGCATGGCCACCAAGGCCTGGGCAAATTGCACGGTCACTTGTTTGTCCTGTTTAAGCAAATGCAACACCAAACGCAAAGCGCTTTTGCGCCCGATGCCTGGCAATCCGGCAAAAGCCTCAACAGCTTTTTCAATAAGTTTGGAGGAAAAAGTCATAACGAATGCGGAATAGGGAATGCGGAATGCGGAATTGTCATCCCAGCTAAGCGTGGGAACTGCAAAGATAATACTTTAGGCTGACCGCCTTAAAGAAATGGCCGAACTGTTGAATGACTAGGTTGGCCGGCAAAAAGTCGATCTTGAGTGGTATTTACTCCATTTTTTTCATTTTAGCTTCCCAGCATCCGCCAGTACGACCCTATTCCGCATTCCGCATTCTCCATTCTGCATTCGAAAAGCGGCGACAGGCCTTTTCAGGTTGCTGCCGCCGCAAGGAAAACTACCCTGTCATGTATCTTAACTAAGTCGGTTAGTCGGTTAGTCGGTTGGTCTATCCAAATTGTTTTATTTGCAAATTTTTGTATGTATAAACTAAAAAATATCCGAAACAAACCCGACCAACCGACCAACCGACCAACCGACCAACCGACCAACCGACCAACCGACTACATCGGTATACTCAGCACAGGTACGTCCGAATGGTTGGCCGTATCTTCCGTAAGGCTGCCGAAGAGCAGGTGTGAAAGGCCCTGGCGCTGGTGGGTTGCCATGGCGATCAGGTCTGCGCTTTGTTCGTCGGCGAACTGGAGGATGCTGGAGGCTTCGTTGAAAGTATTGCCACTGATGAAAACCGTGGCATTTTTAACGTGGGCCTGGCTGCAGAAGTCGTGCGCTGCCTTTTCGATGTCCTTGCTGGAGTCAAATCCTGCCGGATTGTTGAGGTAAAGTACACGAACTTCGAACGGGAAAACCTTTTGCCATTCTGCAACTTTTTGGAAGGCCGGGAGCTGGTCGTGACGAAGTGTCGTGGCGAGCACCACCACTTTCGGATTGAATTCTCCGGAAGTTTCCGGAACGGCAAGTACGGGACAATGGGCGGTTCGAATTACTTTTTCGGTATTGGAACCGACGAAAAATTCCACAGCACCTGTCGCACCTTTGGTGCCCATCACGATCAGATCTACGGTATCTTCATCTGCAACACGGCGAATGGACGTATGCAGGAATCCTTCTTCAACACGGGTTTCAATGTTCAGGTCTTTGTTGCCATTTTCAGCCAGCAGTGCCGATTTCAGATTAAAAAGTTCGTTTGCTGCTGTTTCATAATATTCTGCCGTATCAAAATTCTCCGGTGTGTAATACTCAGGCAAAGGAGGTGCGTAAGCAATGGCTGTGTTGGTGTGTAGTACTTCGAGGCGTGCGCCTGCTTTTGCAGCAACAGCTGCAGCAACATTTAGAGCATGCCTGGCATTTTCGGAGAAATCGGTGGGAACTAAAATCTTTTTCATGGCAAAGGAAGTTTTTAAAGCCGCGGAAAAAATAACGTCCGCGACAAGCGCTGTTGACAGAACAAATGTGCGAACCCTGCTTTTCGGGAAACATGACTTACGTCAGACAGGGCAATGATTTTTAGCTGATGGCTGGCAGCTGGCAGCACTCAGCAGGCAGCGGACAGGTTGATTTTTGCAATTTTAAATCTGATTGTTAAACAGGTTTTTTATGGATTGTTTTTCATATAAATATTTAACAGCCAAATGTTTAAAGATACGTTGGTATTTGTCCTTTCGTTCAAAATTCAACGTTCTTAAATCAAACTGCCTGCTGCCTGCTGCCTGCTGTCTGCTATTTACGATATTTGCCCGCTGAAAAAACAGCGTTCGTATGGCGGCTAAAAAGAAACCCACGACCAACAGTGTCAACAAAACTGTAACGGCCCAGGCCAAATCCGGGGCCGCACAGGCTCCCAAACAGGTGCTTGGCATGTTCAGGGAAGCCTTTTGGAAAAACCACTGGGCGCCGGCCGTTTTGCTGGTGGCCCTGAGTTTTGTGCTTTACGGCGCATCCATCGGATACGGCTACATGCTCGACGATGAGATGGTGATCACCAAAAACGTGTACGTTCAAAAAGGTACGGCGGGTTTGCGCGATATTTTCGCGTACGACAGCTTCATGGGTTATTTCCAAAAAAAGCAAAGCTTGTACCTGCTTCCCGGTGGGCGTTACCGACCGCTTTCCCTGGCTACGTTTGCCCTCGAAGTTTCGTGGTTCGGCAAAGACAAGCCAAACGTCAGCCATTTCATCAACATCCTTCTCTATGCCCTCACAGCATTGTTGCTGTACCGAATCCTGCTGTCGCTATTTCCCATCCGCGAAGGTGGCAAGTGGTATTTCAGCGTAGCTTTTATAGCCGCTTTGGTGTTCGTTGCACACCCTTTGCACACCGAATGTGTAGCCAACATCAAAGGCCGCGACGAAATCCTGGCGCTGTTGTGTTCCCTGGCAGCCTTGTATGCCAGTTTGCGCTTCGTGGACGCCGGACAAACACGATGGCTCCTGGGCTCGGGCATTTTTATGTTTTTGGGGATGTTTGCCAAAGAAAACGCCCTCACCTTTCTGGCCGTCATCCCCCTTACGTTGTGGTTTTTTACTAAAGCGCCCAAACAACGCATTACCACCGCCATTTTGCCCCTGGCCGGTTTTTTCCTGGTATTTCTCATGGTGCGTTACCAGGCACTCGGTTTTATGCTCGACCACGGCAAAGCGCCCGAAACCGACCTTATGAACAACCCGTTTATGGGCATGAACCCGGGAGAAAAGCTCGCCACCATATTTCTTACCCTGGGTTGGTACCTCAAACTGCTGTTTGTACCCAATCCGCTTACGCACGACTATTACCCTTACCATGTTCCCAAGGTGAACTGGAGCGACTGGCGCGCCCTGTTGTCGCTTGCCTTGTATGCCGGCATGGCAGTTTGGGCTGTTTTTAATGTGCAAAAACGCAAACTCCCGGCCTACGCCATCCTTTTTTACCTCATTACACTCAGCATCGTTTCCAACCTGCTTGTGTCGGTGGGCACGTTTATGAACGAACGCTTCGTGTACATGCCTTCCGTGGCGTTTTGTCTGCTTGCCGGATGGTTTTTTGCCCGGCAATTGCCGCAGTGGCTCAAAGAGCAGGATGACAAACCTTACCTGCTCGGTCTGGGGCTCACCCTGGTACTGCTGGTGGGTTATGGACTGCGTACGTACACGCGTGTGCCCGATTGGAAAGACGCCATTTCGCTCAACAGTGCAGCAGTACGTGTTTCGGAAGGCAGTGCACGGTCGCATTGCTTTTATGTTACCGCCATTTATCAGAACATTTACCTGACCTCGAAAGACCAAAATGAGAAGAACCGCTGGCTGGACACCATGGAGTACCACATCAACCGTTCTTTGGAAATCAATCCCAACTACACGGCGGCACTGATTATGAAAGCACCCATTGTGACGGGGCGGTTTGAGCAGAAAAACAGAAGTCAACTGGACAAGCTGTTTCACGAGTTTGAGATCATCATTGAAAAAATACCGTACAACCCGAATTACCGCGATTACCTCGATTCCTACATCAAATATTTGCGCGGTGCGGCAAACAATGATAAGTCTGCAGCGTTTTTCCACCGTGTGGGTTATGAATTTTTCTTCCAGAAGAAAAAAGATTACGAAAATGCCCTTCATTTCCTGCAATTTGGGGTTGATCTGCAAACCGAAGACATTCGAATCCTGACCGACATGTCCGAAGTATACGAGGCCATGGGCAACCAGGCGAAGGCGCAGGAATTTAGAGAGCGGGCCGAACAGTCCAGAAATATGTAAAACAACATTATGAAGGTTACCGAACACTTCACCAATGCAGGGGAAAATACCCTGGTGTCATTCGAAGTATTGCCCCCGCTGAAAGGCGGCAGCATGCAGGCCATATTCAACACCCTCGACGCCTTGATGGAGTTTAAACCGCCCTTCATTGACGTGACCTACCACCGCGAGGAGTTCATCTACAACAAACGCCCGTCGGGGTATTATGAAAAAACGGCCATCCGCAAACGTCCCGGTACCGTGGGCATTTGCGCGGCCATCATGCACCGTTACAAAGTGGATGCCGTGCCGCACCTTATTTGTGGCGGCTTTTCGGTGGAAGAAACCGAAAACGCCCTCATCGACCTGAACTTTCTCGGCATCAACAATGTGTTGGCCCTGCGCGGCGACGCACGGCAGTTTGAAGACAAATTTATTCCCGAAGCGGACGGGCACAAGTTTGCCCTCGACCTTGTGAAACAAATTTCCGGCATGAACGTCGGCAAATACCTCGACGCTGAAATCGTAAACGGCGAACCCACCGATTTTTGCATCGGTGTGGCCGGTTACCCGGAAAAACATTTCGAATCTCCCAACTGGGCGACCGACCTGCAGTATACCAAACAAAAGGTGGATGCCGGCGGCGATTACATCGTGACCCAGATGTTTTTTGACAACAAGGTGTATTTCGATTACGTCGACCGTTGCCGAGCCGCAGGCATCAATGTGCCCATCGTGCCAGGGCTCAAACCCCTGACCCGCAAATACCAGCTCGCTTCCATCCCGCGAAAATTTTTCGTGAACATGCCCGACGACCTGGTGAATGCTGTTTTGCTCGCCAAAGACGACGCAGCCGTGCGCCAGATCGGCATCGATTGGTGTACCGCACAGTCGCTCGAACTGAAAAAAGCAGGCGTTCCCTGCATCCATTATTACACCATGGGCGATACAGGCACCTCCAAAGCGATTGCGGAGCGGGTGGTGTAAGAGCATGTTTGGATTCGGACACTTGTCATATTTTGGCATTTGCAACAAATTGCACACGCCAAAGCTTTTTTCCTTCGTTCTTTACAGCGGAATATCCTGATAGCCCATGCCGAGATACCTGTGTTTGCTGATTGTTTGGCTGACGCCCCTGCTTGCAGCGGCCCAGGATCCTCTTTTTTCGCAGTATTATGCCATGCCGCTTCAAATCAACCCCGCCTTTGCCGGCACAGCGGCGGCGCCAAGGATAGGTGCCGCTTACCGGCACCAGTGGCCCGGGTTGAACAACGCATACCGTACCTATGCCGTGTTTTACGAGCAGGGCATCGAACGGCTCAACAGCGGCATTGGTTTTAACCTGGAAGGCGACAATGCCGGCGACGGCATCTGGCGCACCACACGCATCTC
>JADLBE010000240.1 GCA_020847915.1 Saprospiraceae bacterium
CCATCCAGGGTGTTATGGGGCACGGTTTCGACAACAGTAAAACCAATCCATCGGCCTGGATCATTTCTCCCGTTGCCGGTGGAGGATATCCATGGAACAATTACACGGCCACAGGTACTTTGATGATACGGCCTGTTTTTAAAGCTTCCGCCATCAATGTATCGGTAGTGGAAAATCGAAAATCCTACGATTTGCAAGTGTACCCAAATCCAGCAGTGCACGGCATTACGTTGACAACGCCTGATGCCAGCATCCACGATGGATTTGTTCAAATATTTGATGCCACAGGTAAATTGTATTACGAAGCTTCAGCAACATCATTGCCCATCATTCTTTCGGTTGCACAATTGCCTCCGGGCGCTTACATGTTGCGGTTAACAACAAAAGAAGGCATCGGAGTGCGGTGGTTTGTAAAGCATTGAGTTGAATTTCCATTTCAAAACAGACGATGCTGCTTTTTTGTGCTATCGTGGAGGGCATCATGTGCAGCAACCCAGGGCTGTTCATTTTCAGATAATGAGATAAGGGTATGCGCCGTCGGCGCATACCCTTATCTCATTATCTGAAAATGAACAGCCAGATTTTCAAGCTCTTGGCATCAACACAATCTTTTTTGCAAACGTTTTTCCATCCTGCTGCACCTGCAGTATGAAGTTACCGGGTTTGTTGTTCACAAGGTTTATCTGTTCGTTGAATGAACCGTTAAACTGGTTCAGAACCTTGTCGTACACCACTTTGCCGGTGATGTCAAAGATGCGTATGGTGGTAGGCAAAGGTTTGGCTTCGAAACGGATGTTCAGTGGACCAAAAGTGGGGTTCGGGTAGGCGTTGAAGTCCGTGAGTTCAAGCAGGTTTTGTTGCTGAAGCGGCGGATCGTCCTGCTCTACGGGTGCTTTCTCCTCAACCAGGGTGACTTTTTCCTCCTTCACGGTAGGTTTTTGGTCGTCGCACGCTACAAAAGTAGCATCGACGGTGGTTAAGGCGCCGTCGCGCAGCACGGTAAGCTGGAAATCATCGCCTGGTTCGTGTTTGTCGCGTTCGATGCGCAACTGCTGGTAGTTGGCGATGGGAGCGCCGTCCAAAGCAGTGATGATGTCGCCGGGTTGAACGCCGCCCAGTTTGGCGGGTGTTTCGTCGATGATACCGGTGACACGGACGCCTTGTCCGTTGCCTGTTTCGGTGGTGTATACACCGATGAAAACCTTGCATGGGTCGCGTTCCACACGGTAGGATGAATAGCTGCGGTCGGCGCTGAGCGTAACTTCGGTTTGGTAGGTGCGTCCTTCGCGTTCATACGTAACGTTTACCACTTCGCCTACTTTGCGGCTGCCGATGGCGGTACGCAGTCCCACCGGGCCGTTGATGGATTTGCCATTGACCTCCTTGATGATGTCTCCGCGTTGCAAACCGGCAGCCTCGGCGCCTTTGCCACTGATCAGGTTGCCAACGAGCATGCCTGAAACGTTTGCACTTTCGTCGGGGTAAAATCCAAGGATCGGGCGTTCCTTAAGTTCCATGTTGGCGATATTGTGCATTGCTGGCATGTTTTCCATGGAAATGCGCAGTTTTTCCATTTCCCTGCTGAGTTTTTCCATTTCCTGGTTGAATTCCTCCGTAGGAAAAACAGCCTGCTGTTTGGCATTTTCACGTTCTTCCTCCGTACAGGACCTGAAGCGGGCGTTGACGGTTTGGTTTTGTCCGTTGCGCACAAGGGTGAGTGTAAAAGCATCCCCTTCCTGGTGGGTGTCGCGTTGCCGCATCAGTTCACTTTGTGTGGTAACAGGCACGTTGTCGATGGCCAGAATGACATCGCCCGCCTGGATGCCGTAGGTGGTTGCCGGTGTGTTGTCGACGGTATAACTTACCACGAGTTTGCCGTCTTCGGTGGTGGTACCCACACCAATAAATACCCGGCATGGGTCGTGTTGCCGGTGTCCAACCAAAGTTGGGTCCCAATCATTTTTGAATACAAACCGCTCATTTTGGGATTTGAAACCCGGCGCAGGCGGGGCAGGAGCAGCAGGTGGTACAGGAGCAACAGGCGCCTGGGGGGCAACCTGGGCAAGTGCGTTGGCGGCACCAAAAACAAGGAGTAGTGCGGGCAGTACCAGTCTAAACATGGAAAATTGTTTCATACGTCTATTTTTTGGTTGTGAACAAGAACCAAAGACAGACGTATGGCACAATGGTTGCGCCGAAATAGAAAATATTTCCTTCAGCGCAATCTAACGCAACAAAATGGGGCAATTAAAATTTGCAGTAGCGGTTTATAAGTTCCTGTGCAATGCCGTTGCGTTCGGCGCGTTTGGCCATCCAACGTAAAAGAGGTTCGATGTAAGTGAACAAACCGGGAATATTGGTGTCGCCCCACTGGACAATCAGGGCCATGTGGTAGAGGTTTTTGGGAATGCCTGAAGCGGTGGTACGGCCATCGGCAGCCAGGCCGTAGGCTACCTGAACAACACGTTCGAAGCCGGCGGAGCCAGGTTCGAGCAAAACGTTGAAAACAATGGATTCAGAGTCGGATGGGTTGAAAAAACGGTGCAGTTCACCGGCTTTTGCAACCGCCGATTCGCCCTCTTTTAGGTACGACACGTTTTTACCCTTCTGTATACCGAGCTTACCACTCACGGCTGTAAATTTTTCGTCGAAAGTCAGGTGATAGTGCAGGTCGTTACCACCCAACGGAGCAAGTTCTACCTGAATGTGGGTGAATTTGTTTCCTGTTTCGGCTGCAGTAGCCAGGAAGGTTGCCTTGTCCTTGATAAGAGGATTGACAACGGTGCGTGACGGGAGGGTTGTTTCCATGTGTTTTTTATTGGCTAAAAGGTTCATCGCAGGTAATGCGTAAATGGAAAATGGGTGCTGGTCATGTTCAATGAATGGTTCATTCGACAGCACATCAGTTGGTGTGGTTACTGAAGGTTGGCAGAACGTAATATTTTTTATAAAAATACAAAATGTTTTGTTTGCAAATACAAATTGTTTTACATTTGCTTTATGAATCACCATAAACAATGAAAACATGAATAATGGCATGGGATTGGTTTACAAAACCGACATCAACGCACCGTTAAAAACCGTTTGGGACGCACTGACCAACCCGGAAGTGGTCAAACTTTATTTTTTCGGAACCCAGCTTGAAACGAGCTGGATGCCCGGAAGCCCCATCGCATTCCGGGGAGAATGGGAAGGCGTTATGTACGAAGACAAAGGCACCGTTCAAGCTTTTGAACCTCAACGACGCCTTTCCTACACCTATTGGAGTTCGTTCAGTGGTAAGTCGGATACGCCGGAGAATTACGCCAACATTGCTTTTGAAGTCGTCGGTCATGGTGACGGGTGTTACGTTACCGTTACCCAGGACGGATTCGACAACCTGGAGCAGTTGGAACATTCGGAAAAAAACTGGGGCATGGTTTTTAACAAGCTGAAAGCATTGCTTGAGCTCAAAAACGCTTCAGTTCCGGTTTAAAAAGTGGTATTTTTCAAACACACCCTAGTTTGTCACCACGATTTTATACTTCTTGCCTTTCATTTTTTCATGCTGGACGGTCTTCAGCAGGGGTTCGGCCAGTTCTTTTTTTACAGCAGCAAAGGACATAAAATCCAGGACTTCAATTTTCCCGATGGCATCTTTTTGCAGTTTGCCTTTTTGCGTCAGAAAACCTACGATGTCTGTTTTACTAAGCTTGTCCTTTTTGCCGCCGCTGATGTAAAGGGTGATCCATGGAGAAGGCTTCGGCAGAGAGAACGTTGTGGGCAATACAACAAGTGGAGGTAAGGAAGTAAGGTAGGCTGGCAGGGTTTCTTTGGCATGTACGATGAGCCAGGCAGCACCTTCGGCAAACATACGCGCGGTGCGACCGTTGCGGTGAACAAAGTCGTTTTGCTTCAGTGGGAGCTCAAAGTGTACCACATTTTTGACTTCCGGTATGTCTAAACCCCGGGCTGCCAAATCGGAAGCCACAAGGTATTGTATGCTTCCGTTGCGAAACTTGATCAGTGTTTTTTCGCGTTCTGGCTGGTCCATACCGCCATGAAAACTGCTCGCGGCTATGCCCTGGTTGTACAGGCTATTACACACTTTTTCGGTGGTTTCACGCTGGTTGCAAAAGATGAGTGTTTGTTCACTGCCTATGTGGCACAGCA
>JADLBE010000241.1 GCA_020847915.1 Saprospiraceae bacterium
CACAACAAAAGGATTCCCTCAAATTCAACAACCGGAAGTACAAGTACGAGGTGGGGATCGACATGCAAGGCTTTTTCGGCGGAAACCCGGGCACGGGACTTGTTTTAAAGGTGCGCAACGACAGAGGTAAATTCGTGCCCGTTAGTTATGCCAAAAATTACCGTTACCAGATTTCATTTTTCGGCGATTTAAACAGCAAAGCAAACGTAACAGAACTGGATACTTTTACCAATTATTCGATAGAACCCAAGGCAAGCAACCGATTTTACGTGCAAGCCATGGTTGGAATGGAGAAGGTTGTCTTTTTTCGAAAATTCAATTTGTATTATGGATTGGATTTTGGTCCGCACTACGACTATTACCACACGGACTACACCATTGAAAAACAAATTGTGGGTGGGCAAGAAGTTGTTTCTGTTTCCGGCGTGGGCAGAATGACAGAATGGCAACAAGTTGGCGCTTCTATAGTCCCTTTTATTGGTGTAAAATACCGGATAAGTGATAGGTTCAGCGTTTCAGCTGAAACAGCATTTTTCGTGAAGTATGCCTATATTTCGGAAACATGGTACGGCACCGATGCAACCGGTTTTGATGACGTTTATGCTTCCCGGGTGAAATACCACAACATCACCACTGGCATGGATTACCTGCGTTTCCTCACTTTCAACTACCATTTTGGTTAATGTTCTGTATTCGTTAAGAACATTAACACATATTACGTAAAACATTAAACATTAGTTAACCTGGTAGCGTATTTTGTCAATGTGGCTTATTTTGCAATAAAAAAATAACCACATGAAAAACAATCTTCACTTTCCAGCTAAGGCAAACTCCATTTGGGTTTGTCTTATTTTTCTCCTTCCTTTGGCCGCTACGGCACAACAAAAGGATTCGCTTAAATTCAACAATCGGAAGTACAAGTATGAGGTTGGGATTGATATGCAAGGGGTGTTTAGTAATGGCCCAGGAACTGGTCTGGTATTTAAAATACGCAACGACAGGGGGAAATATGTGCCAGTCAGTTACGGTACCAATTACCGGTTTCAATTGATTCTCAATGGCCAATTAAACAGTGAACCTACAGTAGAGACAGGGGATACCCTTTATACCCCCTATTATGATTTCAATAAGGGTGATCAGGCCTTGATTCAAATACTTGCAGGATGGGAACGCGTGCAATATTTCAACCGTTTCAATTTTTATTATGGGATGGATGCAGGACCATTTTACCGACACATGGAATCAGATTACTTTTATGTAACTTATTTGCATACCGATGGTAATTATTATTCGACGTATACTTCTGCGTGGGAAACTGATCACACAAGTTATGGAGTTTCAGTTGTGCCATTTGTTGGGGTTAAATACCGTCTAACCGACAGGTTTAGTGTTTCTGTTGAAACATCGTTGTGGCTTGAATACTCAACGACAATAGTGAGGTTAAATCCCAACGAACCGGTATGGCCTGAATTGTATAATGTTCGCTCCCAATATCACTCCTTCGGATCACGGTTCAGTTACTTACGCCTTTGCTCTTTCAATTACCATTTTGGCTAAACTGTATTGGGGAAAAGACAACTGCACAATATAAAGTCGGGTCACTGTTTTGTTTCGAAAGCAGCCCCATTCCCCATTCCGCATTCGAATCACTCCCACCTTGTCAACAGCACCGGATACACCTCGTCATACGTCGTGTAGTCCCCATTGTTGTCACTGCAATTTTTCCAACGTATGGTCGCACGGATGGTGTCGGGACCCTGAAATTTGCCGTAGAGGTTGGCCCAACATCTTTTGTTGGGTTCAACCTGGCAAAAAGTGGGATAGCCTTGCTTGGGCAGGGGCATGCCGTACAACACGATGCTGTCGCCATCGGGCCGGTCGTACACCAGCAATCCGTTGGATTGAAAGCCGGTGTATGGATTTTCACGGGTTGCCATGCTAAACAGCGATCCTGAAATGATGACGCCGCCCTGACCAGGATCTACGGGTTCCATGTTCAGAAAAAGAAGGCCGAAGGTTTCAAAACACGGGCATCCCAAAATTTCGGCAACGAAAAGGTTTTCTTCCTTGCGAAGGCACCATGACCCCATGTCGAAGGTATTTTCGTCGGGACAGCCACATTCATCGCCCAGACAGGAAGTGTTGTTCGGACAGTAGCCGCAATCGTTGATAAAAACGTTGCCGGATTGGTTGTCGTCGCAGCCCAAAAAGGCCGCTAAACCAAAGAAGAAAAGAAGTATCCGTTTGCTCATGGCTGGATCAATAATTAAAGTACCTGAAAAATAGCACGGCTTCACCATTGGTCAGTCGCCTGTGCTGCGTACCGTAGTAAAAGTCTCCCTCAAATTGTATGTGTACCTTTTTTCCGAAATAGGCAATGTTCGCTTCCGGTGAACCATAGTCCTCTACGCTGGTAACCACCACAGAAGCCGCATTGCCGGATTGTGTTTGGTACATTTCATATTCCTGAATGAAGGTCATGGCCATGGATACCTGTCCCGGTGCGTCGCCCATGGTAAACGTGGCTCCCGGCACAAGAACAGATTCCAGTTCCGATTTTGTCCATTCGAAAGGCAAAAACGGGTCGGTCACGAGATCAGGCAGGCGCAGGGTCAGGCTAAACAGACTGTTTCCCCACGAACCATCGGTTATTGTTCCGTTGATGAACTTCACCTTGTTGGCATCGATGCCGTAGGTGCTGGTGTAGGTAATTTCGCGGGGATAGGGTATGCCTGCAAAGGTATCCAGGGTGTAAATTTCTTCCCCCCGGTAGGCAAAAGGCAAGGTTTCCTCCTGTTCATTCACAACCGTTGCCTGTACCCAGAAATCGGATGGACGGATTTCCAAGGGTACATCCGCATCCTTTTTGCACCCCGCTGCCAGGGTGATCAACAGCAACAGGAAAGGTAGATTATGGGTTCTACTTGAAAGTATTGACATAATGCCTGAACGTTAGTTGGAAGTCTGAGTTCAACGTGGTTTCGGTGTTGTTGAAAAAATTGTCGTGGGTCAGGTCCATAAGTCCCTGGGTATAGCGAACATCCATGGCCCAGCGATCGGTGAAGCGCCATTGCCAGCCAACCGTAAGACCAAGATCAAACCAGCGAAGGCCATCGTAAAGATCAATGTTGGCATAAGGAAAGAGGTCATTGCTGTTGGTTGAGCCGGCATTGGAAACGTAATTATCCACGGGTACAACCACGGCCGTCCGTATGCCTGCCAGCCAAAACTGCCTTTTGTTGCCGGTAAATGCACGTTGGTAAACCAGCGGAACCTCAATGAACATCAGGTTTTTTAGCGATACATCAATATCCAAACTACCTCCCGGCGCACTGTATATAAATTCGGTTTTTTGGTTGTAACCAGTCGCTCCTGTAACCTGCACTCCTGTTTGGACGAAGCCTTTTTGCACAGGTAAGGATACATGGTAACCCACGACCGGCATTAAACTGAGGCGAAATGGCTGGTAATCCACAAAACCCAGATTGCCCCCAAACACCCAGCCGCGTTGCAAATTGCGGCGTATTTTGTTTTTTACCGCCACGGTGTCCACCTTGGGCAAATCGCGTGTTTTGTTCAAAGAATCCAGGGGCAATAGGGGCAAAAAGTCCAGGTTGTCCAGGGTTTTGGGTTGTTCCGATGGAGTTGAATTTTCGGGCTGCTTTGGGACATTGTTTTCTGCAACAGCATCATTAGGAGGCAATGCAGGCATTGCATCTTTGTTGTCTGCTGGTGCGTTGTTGGCTACAAGCGATGTTTGACCGCCGTTCAATCCCGTCACAGACGATTTTTGTTTTGCCGGGCCCACAGCCCAACCCTTGTCTGGATTGCTTGTGCCTTTACGTACCGTTGAGGTGGTCTTTGTATTGCGACTTTCAGTCAGGTTTGTTTTTTGTCCGTTTTGGGGTGTAGCAGGCGTTGGTTTGTTTTCCGTATTTTCAGCATCCAAGGTGCCGGTTGCTGTCATTTGATTTTCGACGTTATTTTCTCCAGCCGTTGTTGCGGACGTTAAACCGGACGACAAAGCATCGTTTTGCGTACCATTTTTCAAGTGGTTGGCGGGCGATGTTGAAGTAACTTTTGGCTTGGCATTTTCCAGCATGTTCAAACCCAGTTTGGCTGAAAAAACAGCCACGGCGCTGAACAGGAAAATGAGGATGAAAAAACGGCGGTATTTGAAGGAACGTGTTGGTGTTTCTTGCGGCGCTGGCGGTTCCTCGGGCGCTTTTTTGCCCTTTTCGCCTTCGAGCAGGGCATCCATGGCATCCCAGGCCTGTTCCTCGAACGGAACCCGGTGCGCCAGGATTTTATCCTGCAGGCGTTTTTCGTGGTCGGGTATCTGTGCTTTCATAGGGCCTGTGATGTTTGTTGTTGTTGCAGCATGTCTTGCAATTGCCGGCGTGCCTGACTGAGGTACCACTTCGAGGTGTTTTCCTCGATGCTGAGTTGTTCGGCGATTTCGCGGTGTTTGAACCCGTCGATGACGTACAGGCTGAAAACGGCGCGTGTGGTGTCCGGAAGTTTTTGGATCAGGGCCAGCAATTCCTCGGCGAGGAGGTTGTCCATAGCCTCGTCTCTGATGGGTTGTTCTTCTGGTTCGGTTGGGAAATGTATTTTCTGACGGTAGGTTTTTTGACTGCGAACGTGGTCCAGCGTGGTGTGCAAAACAATTTTGCCCATCCACGCAGCCAATGGGCCGTCGCCTTTGAATTGCTCCAAACTGTTGAATATTTTTAAAAAAGCCTGGTTCAAAACGCCGAGTGCGTCCTCACGGTTGTTGAGGTAGCGCATGGGAATAACCACGTATTGCCCGTAGTACCGCTGGTAGAGGTACTTCTGCGCCAGCCGGTTGCCTTCGATGCATCCCTGCATCAAAATTTCGTCTGGACTGTTGGAGGCGTATGGTTGGTTCATCCTGTTCGCTTGGGTTCGATACAGGTAATGTCGTAAGTCGAAAAGAAATGGTTGGGGGAAATTAGCTGGCAGCAGGCAGCGGGCAGCGGGCAGCAGGCAGCGTGTGTTTGTATTGTTTTATTTTTTAGCGTTTTATAAAATATTAAAAATATAATTTAATTTAAAAAAAATATAAAAAATTTTAAAAACCTACTGAATGGCGAATCGGGCAAGCACTTTTGAAATGATGATTATTTTTTGAAAACTGATTTCTTCAGGCGTTCCTTTGCCGCCGGAAACTCTGACGCCATCCACATAATAATTCGTTGCGTTGGATCGGCTGCCTTTGATGTTGACTTCCATACTGTTCCAAACGTCGTTGTCCGATTGTACCACCAAGACCGGTTTGCCTAGTGTTTCACCGATGGCAGAAAGCATGTAACCCGCTTTGTCTTTGGCGTCGCGAATGGCTTCTTTGTTGTTTTCTTTGATCAAACTGTCCATTTTGGAATGGTATACTTTCGAAATGCCCGCATCTTCAATTTCCAAACGATCGAATTGTTCAAAAACGTCACCAACACCTTTGGCGTCTTTTACCTTAACCAAATACGATTTTTGAGTGACTACATCCTTTGATTTGCGTTTGATGCGCACGTAATCGGAACTTGTGGATGCAAGCGATACCTCGTCCGAATTTATGTTGATGGATTTTAAAGCCGAAAGGAGTTTTTCTTCCTGAACGGCGACGGTAATTTTTTCCCTATTCTCAACACGTTCTTTCAGGTTTACGTAAACGTATATTTCATCGGGCACGACTTTCATTTCTGCTGTGCCCTGCACCTCAATAAACGGACGTTGCTGCTCCGATGGCTTTTCCTGGCCATGAAGGCTTATGGAAAAAAGGGAAAAATAAGCGAGCAGTAGGAAAGGAAAAATGCGCATGGAGTTTTGGTTGATTGAAGATACACTAAAGGCAAAATAGATTTACGAGATACGAAATTTGAAATTTGAAATATGATTTGGACTTTCAGGATTTTGGTCTGTGGTGAAACTTTATATTCAATTACCCACAAACCAAAATCCTGTAAATCCAAATTCTAATTTCAAATTTCGTATCTCTTAAATCAATTTACTGACTACTGTTTCACAACTTTCAGAGCCGTGCTGCCGTGTTCGCCGTAAACCTCTACGAAGTAAATACCGGCGGGTTGCCCGTTCAAATCAATTTGTTTTGACCATTGACCGGCTCCAGCGCGAAGTCCTGCTGTCTGTTCAACAACCATACGACCCAACTGATCAAATACACGCCATTTCAGATCCTGCTCTTCTTCCAGTTGCA
>JADLBE010000242.1 GCA_020847915.1 Saprospiraceae bacterium
ACCACCAGGGTTCGTCCGACGCCGTCCGTCAGCGTCACCGAAACCGGTCCGGGGGGTAGGGGAGCGGCGGTAAGTCCATCAAAAGGACCTTCGTTGTTCCACGACACCTCGTAAGGCATACAACCGTTGTTGCCGGTAAAAAACGTCAAACTTCCGTTGCTGAGGTTGGCGCACGACGGCCCGATGAGGTATTCGGCGGAAAGGCCCGTGAGCGGGTCTTCGTAGGGGCCGATGTCGATGGCCGGACCGGTGATGCGTGGGTTGCCCAGGTAGTCGGTTAACAAATCGTCCCCTACTTCCTCGCCGGCATTGATGCCATTTGAGCAGGGTAAAAGGCGGTAATCACCGGCTGCGGTGTCGCGCAGCATCAGGTTGGGTTGGTGCAGGTTGCTGGGAAAACAAAGCAAATTGGGAATGGTGTTGCAATTGTCGATATCGATGATGTTGGTAATGGCGTAGGTGGTGTCGCGCCATATCGGTACGGTGTTTTGGCCGGTGAGCGCGTGTTTGTTGTTGAAAAAAATGTTGTTGTACAGGAACAATTTACCCGTGTTCAGGGGCGTAGTCGGGACTTCCGGCCGGCAAATGTTGTTTATAAAAAGGTTGTTGTTTATACCAATGGAGTCGTTGTGCGGCGTGTTGATGGCAAGCAATGGAGCGATGGAAGAAGCCGGTACGTACAGGTTGCCGGAAAGAATGTTGCCGCTAAATTCAGCCGAATTGCAGGTATAGTTTAAAAAACCATTGTTGGCGTAAAAAAGGTTGTTTCTGATGAATGTTTTGTTGGCATTAAATCCGATGAGTCGGGTGAATTCACCATCAAAACCATTGTTGTGGCTCATGGTGTTGTTTTCAAAAAATAGGGTGCCTCCGAAACCGGGTGTGTTAAAAAATCGGTGGGCAGTATTTTGAAAAAACGTGTTGTTGCGGAAAATGATGGTGTCCTGAGCGCCCAGGGTTGTTGGAAAAAACCAGGCGCAATAAAACAAACCTGAGTTGTCGTTACTGGGAAAAAGCGCGTTGGTTGTGTTGTGGTTTACCGCGCTGTTTTCAAATGCAAAATGCAAACGGTAAGGAACGGCGCCGTTGGAGAAAAAATTGACAATCGCGCCGCCGCCCCCGTAATTGTTGTCCATCAAACAACTGTCGATCACCACACGGTGCTGAAACGAACTGTCCGCCACCTCGTACAAAAGAACACCACCCCACGATACGGCGGAGTTGTTGAAAAACTGACATTTTTTGATGTTGATGGTTTCGTTTTCGCCCCGGTTGCGGCTGATGAACAATGCACCTCCGTGAAAAGCCGAAATGTTGTTTTCAAAAACACAATCTTCTATTTCTACACCCCTGTCACCCGTTCCGCCACCTGTCCAGTACAAGGCGCTGCCGTTGCCCATCAAGGTCTTGTTGCTTAAAAAACGGCATTTTTTCAACACAGGCGTGTTGCTGATGCCCGTTACACCGTTTACATACATGCCGCCGCCATTGGTGGTGGCAGTGTTGTACCTGAAAATACAGCGTTGAAAAACAGGTGCTGCCGAACCTTGTATGGCATAAACAAACACGGCTGCCCCGCTGCGGCCGGGCTGCTGGTTGGAGCCGCCAATTTTGTCGGCATAGGCGTGTTCAAGTATGAACCCATCAAGCAACGTCGTGCTGTCGGGATACAACATGTAAAGGATGTTGTAAGCGTTGTCCAAACTGTCGTCGGGGTTCCCGATGTTGCCCGAAAGTATGGTTGGATACGCGGCAGGGTCGCTTTGGTCAGCGGAAGTTTCGGTGCCGTTAAATCCGCCAAGCAGACGTACGCCTGAAAGCAATTCAAAGTAACGTTCGCGGTTGTTGGCGGTGTCGGTGCGGTACAATCCCTGGGCTACCCAAACCTCATCGCCCGGTTGCGCCAGGTTGAGGGCCAGGTGCAGGTCGGGAAAAGCATTGGTCCAGGAAAGTCCGGTGGCAGCGCCGGAAGCGTCGGAACGTACGTGCCAGGTGGTTTGGGCGGAAAGGGAAACTTGAAGGCAAAAAAACAGGATTGAAAGGCAGGTTTTCATTGGGCAGAGGTTGTTTATTTTACAAATATAAAACTAAGGTCATAAATTGGATGCCGCCTGGCCGACGATGCAGCTTATTTAATGTTGACATATTAAAAGTAGCTTATTGTAAAAATATTTGTTTTGTAAAAAATCATTTTTTAAAACAAATACTTTTATATTTATAAAACAAATCTGCTTACATTTGAACTCAATCTACCTCGTCATGGCCGAACTTAAAACCCAACCCACCACCGTCAGCGTACAGGATTTCATCGCCAGTTTGGAAGATCAAAACCGCCGCGACGATTGTCACCGACTTTATGCCATGATGCAATCCATCACCGGCGACAACGGTACCATGTGGGGCCCTGCCATTGCCGGGTTCGGTACCTACCATTACAAAGGCAAAAGCGGACGGGAAGGCGACTGGTTTGTTTGCGGTTTTTCACCCCGCAAACAAAATCTGACCTTATACCTGACGGGTGGTTTTACACAGCACGAGGAATTGCTGGCCAAACTCGGCAAACACAAAATCAGCGGTGGCTCCTGTTTGTACATCAAACGCCTGAGCGACGTGAACCTGGAGGTCCTAACAGAACTTGTCCGTGCATCCTTCGAAAACACGTCTTCCCAATCTTAAAACCGTTCAGGATGACCTTGGTTTTTTGGATACTCTGGACCATCGACCTGCTTGCTGCGCTCCTTCTGCTTTGGAGTTTGGGTTTTCGTAGCAGCTTTGGTGCCTCTACCGACCGGCAGGTAATCATGTTGGTTTTGTTGTTGCTGGTCATCATTGCTGGGCCGATTTTGCGTCTTGTTTACCATTGGCGTACAGCAGCCAGCCTTGTGGTCGCATTGCCGGTTTTTGTTGGTCTGTTGGCCTATGTCATCGATTCGGTTCAGAAGTCGTAAACGATTTTGCATGTTGTAACGTTTACTTTCTTGTAAAACTTCCCAGCCTTGGTCAAACATTTTTTTGTCATCGCCCTTTTGCTTGTTTCCAGTGCTTTTTGCGCCACGGAAACGCCCGATCCCGTACCCTACATCCCGTGGCACCCCGACCGCAAACTTACCTTCGATGATTTTAAAGCGCCCGCCAGGGGCAAACCCTACGAAGCGGAAACCAACAGCATCATCAAATACGAATACCAGGGCAGCACCAACGAAGGAAGGGTCGTTGTAAAAGTCAACGCCTTTTTCGATACCCGCAAATCGTATTTCAAAGCGGAAAAAAACCGCCAACAGGTGCTCGAACACGAACAGGGCCATTTCGACATCACCGAATGGTACGCCCGCAAACTCACGAAAGCTTTCAAGGATTACGCACCAACCGTGGGCGTCCTGCAACAACAGGAAAACCGCATCTACAACCAGATTACCCGCGAGTGGAAAAAAACACAGGCCCTGTACGACGAGGAAATTTACCCCGACCCGTCGAAACAACAACCCTGGCTCGACCGGATAAGGCGGGAAATTGATGCGCTGGAGGAATACGCTAACAAGGAAATTGTGGTTCCGATTTAGGGGTTTGTTGAGTTTGCGTTGCGCCTGGCAAGGTGTCTCGCTGACGCTCGACATGACACGGGGTCGTAAGGGAGGGAGGGTGCTTTGCGCGGGCCGAGGCCCGCGCAAAGCGCCCTCTCTATAAAAAATGCATGTGTCATGTCGAGCGGAGCGAGACACCTTGCCAGGCTCCAGGCGAACCTGAGAAAAGGGCATTTGGTGTCATGTCGAGAGGCACTTCGGCATTTTTTGAGCCATTTCAAATCAAAAATGAACCGTGGGTTGCCAACCGCGAAGCGGTTGAAAATGAACAGCCAATCAGCAGAGCGGCTCATTAGGAGCGTCAACGAGACACCTGATGACGATTTCCAGCTTTCTCCAATATTATCAAATTGTTAATTGCCCGTCGACCAACCGACCAACCGACCAACCGACCAACCGACCAAAAAGACTTTTCCGATCTTTGCGGCTCAACAACGACTTTCGCATGCCTGGCTCCAATTCCACATTCCGCATTCCCATTTCCGCCTTCCGCATTTCCGGGACTGCAACTTTCAGCTTTCTACTTTCAGCTTTCAGCCTACTTTCAGCTTTCAGCTTGTTTTCCCAACCTGCACGCCCCAAACTCGTTGTTGGCGTGGTCGTCGACCAAATGCGTTACGACCAACTTTACCGCTACCAGTCGCAGTTTGGCGAAGGTGGTTTCAAACGCATTTTGCGCGAAGGCTTTTCCTGCGAGAATACGCACTACAACTTTATGCCCACCTATACCGGGCCAGGCCATGCCGCCATATACACAGGCACCACACCTTCCCTCAACGGCATCATCGGCAACACCTGGTGGGATGCAACGTGGGGCGCCAGCCGCTACGTAACCGAAGATAAAAATTACAAAACCGTGGGGGCGCCAGACGGCAAATCGGGCAGGCATTCACCGGCCGTTTTGTTGTCGACCACCATCACCGACGAACTTCGCCTTTCCAACAACTTCCGCTCCAAAGTGGTGAGTGTGTGCCTCAAGGACCGCGGCAGCATCCTGCCCGCCGGGCACATTCCCAATGCCTGCTATTGGTTCGATGATGCATCCGGAAACTGGATCACCAGCACCTATTACCCCGATTCCATGGGATTGAATTCGTGGGTGCAGGACTTCAACAAAGCCCGCAGCATTGATACGTATTTGTCCAAACCCTGGGTACCCCAAATGCCCATTAAGGAAAGTATCGAAGATTGGGAAGCGTTCAAATCCAACAAGTACAGCGATGTAAAAGGTGCTTTCCCGCACGATTTACCCGGCCTGCGCAAGAGTGGCAGCAATTACGGCATCATTCGGACCACGCCGTTCGGCAACAGTTTTACCCTCGATCTGGCTTTCGCAGCCATCGACAACATGCAGTTGGGCAAGGATGCCGACCCCGATTTTTTGTGCATAAGCTTTTCGGCCACCGACTATTGCGGACACCAGTTCGGCATCCATGCCGCCGAAATGGAAGACATCTACGTACGCCTCGA
>JADLBE010000243.1 GCA_020847915.1 Saprospiraceae bacterium
CCAGTTCCGCTTCTTCCAGCGGAGCACCCGAGTCGCCTTCCCAGCAACAAGCGCCTTTACAGGACGACAAGTTGCAGGCGAAGTAAGCTTCAACGATGTCGTCGCTCACCAGTTTATCTTGAACTATAATCATTTTTCAGTGGTCAGTGGTCAGAAGTCAGTGGTCAGTAAGGTGAGGAAGTATCCTAAAATCATCCTTAATCCAATCCATCTTAAATCCAATCAATTTAAAAATCATAATCATCCCAAATCCAATCTCATCATCCAAATCCTTTTTGTCATCCCAGCGAAGCGTGGGACCTAATCCAATCCCCAAAATCCCAAAAATCCGGGTTAAGACACTATTTTTTTCAACATCTCCTGCATGGCCCTTCTTTCCTGTTGTTTTTGAATAACCACAGGTTCGGCTGCCCGTTGTTCGCAGGCCGGCATCAGGCACCGCTGACAGGTTATGTTGACGTCGATGCGTGGTATGGCGGGGTCGTTCCAGAACCGGATGGTTTCTTTGGCCTGGTCGTCGAGCAGGATACCGAGGGAAACACTCACATTGCGGTTGATGGTCGGGTACCCGGGTTTGACGACGGCAAAATAGAGGTATTCCTCCTCGGAATCGATGAAACGCGCACGTTGTACGCCGGCGAGCATTTGGTTGTAGTCGCCCGTGTTTTTTTGATGTTTTTGCAAATCATTGAGCAGGCTCAACGACACCCATCGGCGGCAATAGTGTTCGTTCAGACCTGTGGCGTGTGGCTGGTGCCGACGGTTGAGGTGCAGTTCTTTGTCGATGTCGAATGCATCGCGGTCCAGATCGTGGATGAAACGCAGAAAAAACACCTTGTGCAGGTCGAACTCGCGCGACAAAACATTGAAACGTTGGAAAAGAACTTCCGGACTGGCCTGAAACTTGCCCATCATGTTCATCAGGATCTGCGGGTTCCATTGACTTTGCTGGAAAAAACTGCGCAAATCGCGCACAAATGCCTGGCGGTTGACAAGTACCGCTACAGCAAAATAGGCAGCTTTGTAGTTGTTCAGTGCTTCTTCAAACGAATTGACACGAAGCAGGTTGGACGCCAGCGGACGTTCGCGCAAGCCCAATACATTGAAGCCAAGTTCTTTGGCGAGCTGGAAGGCACGTTGTTTTTCACTGAGTTTGTGGTTCAGCAGCAGGCGTCGTTTGCGCGGATTGTACACCGAGCGCAAACTTTGCAATTCGGGGTATTTGCTCAGGCCTTCGGCGTCTATTTTGTAGTCGAATTCACTTTTCAGAAGTTCGGCCAACAAATCAGCAGGAACGCCTCCGTTTTCGGGCAACTGGTGCCTGCGCACAAAATGGTCGGCCGCCGCTTCAATGTCTTCGAAGTAATTCATGTGCAACTCCTGGTACGCCCGCAAAGCCGCGAAATAAAAGTTCTCCTCCCGCAGGGAATAGTTGCGCGCAATTTCAAGCAGTGCCGAAATGAAGGCATTGACGCGATCAGGCGCCCGGGCGATGATTTCCACCACCTGTTGCATTTCAATACCGAACAGTTCCAGCGGCAATTCGTTGAGGAAATTGCTTTGCAACAAATCGCCCAGTGGAGCAAATTGTTTGGTGAGTTCGGAGGAGGTGAGGAATTCGGGGGCAATGTCGAGCGCGCCGGCAAGTTTGGCCAGATTTTCGGGCTGGGGATATTTTTTCCCTTTTTCAATTTCGTTGAGGTACGAAACGGATATGCCGCTGCGTTTGCTCAGCTCTTCAAAATTCCAACCCTTTTCCTGTCGGAATTGTCGAACTTTCAGACCAAGTACGATGCGTTGTTGTTGGGTTTTAGCCATGGCAGAGACCAAAGGTAAAGACAATTGGCGGAAGTGGTGAATAACTTGGTTTAAGCCCTATTTTTGCCGCATAATTTTTCATCGAAACAATTTCAAACCATGCGAATCAAACTGGTTGCCGGTAACTGGAAAATGAACAAATCCCTTGAAGAAGGCACCCAACTGGTGTCCGACATACTGGCTCAACTTCCACCGCTGAACGGACGTGTCGTTTTTGCCACGCCTTACATCCACCTGAGCAGTGTTGCACCCTTGTTGAAAGGCCGTGAAGGTGTTTACCTCGCCGCTCAAAACTGCCACCAGGAAGAAAAAGGCGCCTACACCGGTGAAATTTCCGCCTCCATGTTGCGTTCCGTGGGTGTTGATTATGTGCTGATCGGTCACTCCGAACGCCGTCAGTATTTTGGTGAAAACAACGAACTGCTGGCAAAAAAAGTAGACATCACCCTTTCCAAAGGCATCAAACCCATATTTTGCTGCGGCGAACCCCTCGAAATTCGTGAAGCCGGTACCCACGACGACTACGTGGCCGCCCAGCTCGAAGCCAGTTTGTACCACCTCACCGAAGAACAGTTCCGCCAGATCGTGATCGCCTACGAACCCATCTGGGCCATAGGAACGGGCCGCACTGCTACCAGTGCCCAGGCCCAGGAAATGCACGCCGGCATCCGCGCACGCATCGCCGCCAAATACGGCGCTGAAGTTGCCAACGATACCACCATCCTCTACGGCGGCTCGGCCAACGCCGGCAACGCCCAGGATCTGTTTTCCCAACCCGACGTGGATGGCGGCCTCATCGGCGGTGCTTCGCTGGTTGCAGCTGATTTTGTGGCGATAGTGGGCGCGATGTAAAGGAAGGTTTCACACAGATGCGCACAGATTTAAACACAGATTTCCGCAGAACCATTTCTCTGTGCGTATCTGTGTGTAAATCTGTGCACATCTGTGCGAACCCCCTCTACGTAAGAAAAATCTGTGTGAAACCCCACCTACATCTGCCCATCCGCATCCACCAGCACACACGTCGGGAAACTTTGTATCCCAGTATACGCTACCCAAAACGCTGCAGCCTCTTTGCTGAGTTGGAATTTGACCGGTGTTGAAGGCATGGCATCCGAAGGCGAACCGTAAACGCTCAGTACCAATTGGTTGTAACCTTTTGGCACGACTTGTGGAGCCGAACAATCCGGGCACAAATCCGAAACAAAACACAATTGTGTTGCTTTTCCGGCAAATGCATCGGTCACGGCATGCAGTTCGCGGCGCAGGGAATCGTTGCTGGTCCAGTTGTCGATCCGCTGGTTCCAGTCTGCACGGCCCTGCTGCATACGTGCCTGTATGGGCATACGTTGCCGGTAAGGCACCGATTGGGTGAATGCCCTTACCTGATGTTTGGTGAGTGCGCCCTGGCTGGTGAGCTGGTCGGCAAAAAAAGCAGCAAGCATGGTATTGCGTCCTTCGCCGGTAGGCAGGGACATCAGGATTTCGAGTACAATCTGGTTGCGGGCCATGGGTGCCGGATAACCGCGATCGTGCAGGTTGTTTCTTCGGGTTCTGTGGGCCTGACTGGTTTGTGCCAGGTACTCGAGCAAGTTGGTGTAACTGTATAGGTAGCGGTGCCAGGAGGAAAAAAAATGCGCTTTGGTGTTGTTGAGCGGTACAATATCCAGGATGTCAAAATAGGTCGAGGTGTCGCTGAGGGTATGAA
>JADLBE010000244.1 GCA_020847915.1 Saprospiraceae bacterium
TAACGGCGGCGTTCAAACCAAAAATCGTACTGGCTGCGCACCTTCTGGTCGTTCAGTTCATCCAGTTTACCCAACACCGCGCCGTACCAGGTATCGCTGAACAATCCCGGCTTTTGAGCCAATGCGCGGGCGATTTCCTGCGCCAAACCGTCGTGCAACGGTTTCACGGGCAGGGTTACAAATTCCATGATTTTGTACACATCCACGGGTTCCCACAAAAACGCGGGCGCCAGTTTGAGTGCCTGCAGGGCCGGACGGGCAAGGGAAGCCGACAAAACACCCATGGCCGGTTTCCCTTCGCGCAGCAATGCCTGTTCCAGCGTCAAATCGAGTTCGGGAGCGAGTACCAGCAGGTTTTCCTGTGGCTTTTCAGCCAATGTCCGGGCAAGGACACGCGCTGCATCGCTGTCGCGTCCGGCTTCCAAAATCACCAGCGAACCATCGGCAGGTGTGTCTTTTTTTCCGGCAACCAACCCCAGCAACCGGCGTTGGAAATGTCCAAGGTCGGAATCTGGCGAAGCAACCGGCGACAGCGGGCGGTGTTCAACCACCACACCCTGCGTTTTTAAAACAGGCAACAAACGTTGGAAAACAGGGGGAAGCAAAGCTACTTCGTGGTACAATACAAGCATGTCCAAAGCAGCTTTCCGGTGTTCAAGCATGTCAAAAACGAACAACCAACGTTCGGGTACACCTTGTGCGGCGGGTCCACCTTCGGGGTCATTCAATTTTTTTTGAAAAATGGCTTCTACGGATTCAAGCGTTTTTAAACGTGTCGGCGCGCCGGGATGGGGCACTCCGGTCCAACCTGCCAGCCGCAACTCATCGCGCATGCGCAGGAGCGCTGTGGCTGTTGCGAGTCGGTCGGCGCCAAACGACATGGCGTAAAAAGCGTCGGGGCCGTCCTGGTCGAGGTGCTGTTGCAAGGCCTGCCTGTAAAATTCGATGCGCAGGTATTCGGTGTTGTTTTCAGCGCCGCCAAGCCCGAATTGGCTTTCGAAAAACTGCAAAAATTTGAGTGGACCGGCGAATAAATCCCCGGAAAGCAGTTTTTCGTGGCGTTTGAACACGTTGGTATCGAAAGCAAGGCCGAAATGCACAGTCATGGCGGTGAGGTTTGGAACAAATGTACAGGACCATGATCTTTTTACCGTAGTTTTGTGGCTTAGAGCTTGTTCGGAAGCTCTTATTTACCAACGAAACGTTACGCCTGTCAACATGGAATCGAACGAAATCGCCAAAACAAGCGACATTACCATACGCGTCAGTCTCGATAAGGAACGTGTGCCCGTCAGTATTGCCTGGGCAGCGAGCGACATGCACCCCGAAGGCCAGCTCGATGAGTGCAAGGCCATGGTTATAGCATTGTTCGACAAGGCCCACCGCGACACCCTGCGCATCGACCTGTGGACCAAAGAAATGCAGGTACAGGAGATGGACCGTTTTGTGTACCAAATTCTGAGCTCTTTGAGCCAGTCGTACCTGCGTGCCACGCACAACAAGGAATTGGCCGAAGAAATGGCCAAATTCGCCCATTATTTTGGAGAAAAAACGGAGGTTGTGCCGAAGGAGTCTTAAATTAATGCTGGGTTAACACGGCGTGTGCGAACTTTGTGGACCAAACCACAAATCACATGAAAAATTACCCGCTCCTCCTCCTTTTGCTGCTCCTTTGCAGCAGCCTACCAGCCCAAAACGGCATCCAACGTATGAACCGTCCGGCATCCACCGAACGTGGAGGCGGGTTCAATCCTTTGCTCAAACCTTTTTACCACGGTGTGGCTTCGGGCGACCCGACCAGCACAAGCCTGGTCATCTGGACGCGTTTAACCCCCGAAAATGCGCCTGAACCCGTTTTCGGGCAGTACTTCGTGGCTCTCGATACCACGTTTGCAAACCTTGTTCAAACCGGCGACTTTACGGCGGAGTCCTCCAACGATTACAACGTAAAAATTGAACTCGACGGCCTTACCGAAGGCACAACCTATTATTACTATTTCCGGGCTTTGAACGCCAACTCGTTGATCGGAAGGGGCAAAACTTGTCCGGAAACCAGCGACAACCTCAAATTTGCCATCGTTTCCTGTTCCAACTTCGAAGGCGGCTTTTTCAATGCCTATGAAATGATCGCCGTACGCAACGACCTGGACGCCGTGGTGCATCTGGGCGATTACATTTACGAATACGGCGCCGGCACCTACGGCATTCCGCTGCCCGACCGCATCAACGATCCCACCACAGAGATCCTTACCCTTTCCGACTACCGCACACGGTACTCGCTTTACCGTCTCGACCCCGATCTCATCCGCCTGCACCAGCAACATACGTTCATCAGCATTTGGGACGACCATGAGTCGGCCAACGATTCGTACACCGACGGCGCCCAAAACCACCAAACCAACGAAGGTGACTGGAACACCCGAAAAGCCATTTCCAAACAGGTTTATTTTGAATGGATGCCTGTGCGCAACAACCCCGACAACAGTGTTTACCGGGCAGTGCGTTACGGCAACCTGTGCGATTTGTTTATGCTTGATACCCGCCTGGAAGGCCGGGTGGAGCCGCCTGTACATTTCGACACACCCGACGTGCCTGCGCGCAACATCATCAGCGACACACAGTACAATTGGCTGATAACCAACCTTAAACAATCGGATGCGCAGTGGAAAATTCTGGGCAACCAGGTGCTTTTTTCCACGTTCAACGTAGGTTTTGCAGGCGGCGCTTTCGACGGCGTGCCCGACCCCACAAACATTGACTCCATACGGGCGGCAGAAGATCTTTTCATCGACAACTGGGAATCCTACCCCACGCAGCGAAACAACATCATCGATTCCTTACGTTTGTTGGGCATCGACAATGTGGTGATTACCACGGGTGATTCTCATTGTTCGTGGGCTTTTGACGTGACAAAGCAGGCTGTGGTGTACCCCGGCGTTTTTAATTTGCCGCAGGCAAACCCTTACAACCCCACCACACAAGCCGGCTACGATCCGGTTTCGGGCAACGGCAGCTGGGCTGTGGAATTTGGTACCCCTTCGGTATCGTCGCCCAACTTCAACGAATCTGTCGGCGACGCCTTAACGGAGCAGTTTGAGCAACTCATCAACAAACCCATCCCTTCGCCCCTGGGTAGTCTGGAGTACAATCCGCATTTAAAGTATGTTGACCTCGACCGACACGGTTATTTCCTGCTCGACGTAAAAGCAGACAGCATCCAGGCCGATTATTACTACGTGCCAACCGTAGCGGTGGACACAACCGGGGAAACCTTCGGACAAGCCATGGTGGTGCTGACCGAACAAAACAGGTTAAAAACCGGCACAGCACCTGCAGCGCCGAAAGCCGTGCAGGATGTGCCCACGCCTTTGTTGCCGCCCGGCGTTTCCTCGTCCGTCAAAAATCAGGATGTGGTGACGGTGTTCAGCGCCTATCCCAATCCGACCACGGGATTGGTATACCTGCACCTCGGATTTGATCGTACGGTATCTACGGCGATGCATGTATACGACGTTTCAGGCAGGCTGGTTATGTCGGCGCAAGGCATGCGGGAATATGCGCCCGGTGTATACAATCTGACGGTGGATTTGGGCAAACTGGAAACAGGTACCTATTTCATAAGCCTGGAAGGTTCCGGTGGTATTTTTGCGGTAAAAAAGGTGGTAAAACAATAAATTACTTCGCTGTCAGGGCTTCGTACATCCAATTCGCCAACGCCTGCCGGTTGCTGCGAATCACCAGGCGCTGCTGGTCGTAATCGTTGCGGATGTTGCCCAATTCCACATACACGGAGCGTGGAAGACTGGTGTTGCGCAGCATGTACAAGTCTCGTGCCGACACCGTACCGCTGTAGCTGCGTTGGGAGCGTGTTTTCATGTATTTCTGAAGAAACGTCTGGTGGAAACGCAAGGCAAGTTTTTTACCTGTTTCACTGTCGCTGGCGTGGTAAAAAAACACGTCGGTTTTCATGTTGCGGCTGCGGGAATCCACGTGGATTTCGATGAAAGTTTGCTCCAGAGCGCCAGCTTTGGCGT
Source organism: Saprospiraceae bacterium (assembly GCA_020847915.1). Lineage (GTDB taxonomy): Bacteria > Bacteroidota > Bacteroidia > Chitinophagales > Saprospiraceae > M3007. The sequence goes on from JADLBE010000244.1 coordinate 4,035, forward strand.
GTTTGGTGGTGAGGGCATTGATGACGTCGCAGCGCTGTTGCAGCCTTAGTTTTTGATCGCGCGGGATGATTTTATTGCCCCATACTTTTTCGTCCTTGTCGCAAGCCAGGTAATCCTCGTCGCGGATGCCGTCTTTGTCGTCGCGCACGATCATGTAAGCCGTTGCTCCATGGCTTACGAGCAGTCGCAGGAGGCGCAGGGCCACATCGTAGGCATATTCGTCTTCGCAAAGTGTATGGTTGCTGCGGGTTCCCTGGGCGCCGGTATCGGGGCCACCATGGCCGCTTACGACGTAATACACCCGGCCTTTCAGTCTTTGACTCAGCAGGGGTGTGTTTTCGTATTTTTTTCCAAAAATGGGAAATGTGCGGGATGTTTTGGCGGCTATGGGTTCGCCGCCGGTGAGCACCGGAGCTGCTGCTGCCTCAATTTTTTCTTTGGCTTCCTCTGTGCAGTGAAGTTCGTGGTGAGGAACCCAAAGTTGCTTGCTGGTAAGGAAGTTATCGTCGCGCAGGCCTTTTTCTTTGGCTTGTTTGTTGAAGGTTTCGATACGAACCGCCGTTTTCCAGTCTTCGATGTTGAGGGTTGTGCGAATACTTTTACCGTTGTATTGCCTGATTTCGATGGGCAGCTTGTACATGGCCCCCGTTTTCAGACGGTAATCCTGCTTAAGGTTGTTGATTTTGAAAAAATGCGTCACGTTGCAGTCGACTTCAGACAATCCATAACGCTCGAGCAGTCCGGGCACATTGTCGCCTTTACCGGCCGTTACCAGCAGGTATTCGGGCGGATCAACTTCTTTTTTTCCTTTTGAAGCGTTGGACACCGCCGACGTTTTGGTTTTGGGCGCCGGTTTGCTTTTGGACGACTGAAAAGCATACGCAGTGACGCCGTTTGACAAAAGGAATAAGATAAAATATAGACGAAATACGGACATTTACCCTTGGTTCATCGAAGACAATTGCAAAAGTCGGCAAAAACATTTGTTGTTCGGCCCAAACCGCGCACTTTTGTCACGCGTTGCCCAAATACCGTAGGGTATTCTTCCCATTCCCCCAACATCCAAACCGTTTTATAAAGTATGAACGAAACTTTGCTGCGCCAAAATGCGTCGTACACCATCGCCGTGCAAAAGTTGCTTGAAGAGCTGCAATCGTACGACGAGGTCCTGCTTAACCGTCGGCCGGAATCGGGTGGCTGGTCGGCCCTGCAGGTCATCGAACACCTCATACTTTCCGAAACTTTGTCGCTGCAATATGTGCGGAAAAAAATCAGTTATGGCGGCACATTCGACAAGCGTGGATTGGCCAGTATGTGGCGCAGGTTTTTGTTGTGGGCTTATTTGGGCACGCCCATCAAATTCAAAGCACCCGTGCTTGTGGCGGAGGACAAACTTCCCGAGCACAGCAGTTTGGCTGACGTACGCAACCGATGGGAAAAACTTCGTGCAGACTGGACGCAATTTTTGGAAAAACTGCCCCCGGAGCTTACCGATCGTGCCATTTACAAACATCCTGTTGCCGGCAGATTGGGCTGGCCGGAAACCATAGCCTTTTTCAACATCCACTTCAACCGCCACTGCAAACAGATCCGGCGTACACTTGCCTGAATCAACCCAATACAATACATTATGAAACAACTTTTTACACTTTTTATCTGCCTGGCGTTTTCAGGCATCCTACAGGCCCAGGACGAACCCGCAAAAGAAAGTCTGGCCCCATGCGGCACCGTTTCCGGCATTGAACCCTGGCTGGTCGATTTTACGGAAAACCCCGGTTTGTACCAGCGCTCCAACGACACGTTGTATGTGGCGCTTAAGATCCACCTGCTGGCCAACAACAGCGGCACCGGGCGTTTTGCCCCGGACCGTGTGGTGAGCGCTTTTAAACGCCTGAACGAAGACTTTGCCGCATCGAACATTCAGTTTTACATGCTTGGCGACTGGAACAACATCAACAACACCGCCTGGTTCAACCACGACGATATTCCCGCGGGCATCGACATGATGTTTACAAACAATGTACCCGATGCAGTCAATACTTATTTTGTAAGCGATCCGGCAGGCAATTGTGGCTACAATCTGCCTTATGGCGGCATTGCCATGTCGCACAGCTGCTCGGGCCCCAACGACCACACCTGGGCACACGAAATCGGCCATAACCTCAAACTTCCACACCCTTTTATCGGCTGGGAAGGCAAATTGTTCAGCAATTTTAACCCGACACCCGATACACTCACCTACGACTACACGTACTTCCACAGCGTACCCGATACCATTGTACCCGCGCCGCTGGATACTGCAACTGTTGAATACGTAGATCAAACCAATTGTGCCACGGCTGCAGACCGTATTTGCGACACCCCGCCGGATTACCTGAGTTTCCGTTGGGATTGCGATGCCAACAGCCAAAGTTTGGTGACCCAAACGGACCCAACAGGTGCTAACTTCAAATCGGACGGCACCCTGTTTATGTCCTATTCCAACGACATTTGTTCGAACCGTTTTTCGCCCGACCAAATCGACATCATGCGCGCCCACTTGCTGGACGTAAAATTCAGTTACCTGCATCCTGGTGCACCTGCGCCTGCGGTTACCGGCGTGTCAACACTCATCAATCCGATCAACCAGGAAGTGGTGGGCAACCAAAATATTGAACTGAACTGGACGCCGGTGGAAGGCGCCGACAGGTATGTTGTACAGGTTTCGCGTTTTGCCGCTTTTACCCTGCGCGATTTTGAGGTCGTGGTTAGCGACACCACGGTTGTTGTTCCACAACTGCTTCAGAATTTCAATTTTTACTGGCGCGTACGGCCTTTCAACAGTTTGCGCGTAGGCGATTTTAGTACATCCGGACAGTTTAAAACCGTGCTTTCCACCTCCATCGATGAAACGGTGGCCGGTACCTGGTCGTGCTTCCCTACCCTTTTGGAGCCGGGTCAGGCCTTGCAACTGAACATGCCTTCGGCACAAAATGGCGCGCGTTGCTTTGTGTACGACGCCATGGGCCGATTGATGTTTGAGCAGGAATTGCCCAAAGGTGTGGATCAAACTTCTGTTAACCTGCCGTCGCAGCAATGGGTGCCTGGCATGTACAGGCTTGTTTATGCCGGAGAAAAGCAGTCGGGCAGCCTGAGTTTTTGTATAAAATAAATAAAAAATGCTCCAAATACCTGCAAAATTTTGATTTTCGTAGGTGTTTGGAGCATTTTGGTTGTCATAAAGAGACAAAGCCTTCAATATTTTTCAGGTTTACCTGAAACAATGCGACTTTTGTACTTTATCCATTACCGTTTCAAATCCTCTGTGCACATGCAGGCAATTCGTTACTCGTTGTTGTTTTTCGTTTCTCTTACCTCTTTTTTTGCGCAAGCCCAGGTTCAGCCTGACAACTGGTGTGGTACAACAGGCATGTCGCCCTGGCTCGAATGGTACCACCAGCACAAGCATGAAATCGTTTCGGATCGCAACAGCGATACTGCATGGATTTACGCACCGGTAACTTTCCATATTGTAGGCACCAACACCGGCTTTGGTTATTACCCGCTCGATCAGGCCATACGTGCGTTGTGCGAAATGAACGAGCAATACACCGAAGCACGCATCAAGTTTTACATGGTGGAAGGCGATGGTGTTCGTTACCACGACAACCAATCCTGGTACATCCACGACTGGGCCGGCGGCGACGAAATGATCAACTCGGAGCGCATTGACGGTCGATTAAACGCCTTCATTGTTCAGGATCCGGCGGGCAACTGCGGGTATTCGTGGCAGGATGCTATTGTAATTGGTAAAAATTGCTCAGGCACCGGCAACAGCACCTGGGCACACGAGGCCGGTCACCACTTCTCCCTGCCCCACCCCTTTTACGGATGGGAAGGAACCGATTGGGATTACAGCCAGCCTGCACCCTCCGAAATTGACGGGTATCAGGTGGAAAAAACGAACGGAACCAACTGCTACGATTCGGGCGACCGATTTTGCGACACCAAACCGGACTACCTGAATTACCGCTGGCAGTGCGATGAAAACGCCGAAAGCACTTTTTTCCAAAAAGACCCGGAAGGCGTTTCGTTCAAATCGGATGCAAGTCTGATTATGGGCTATTCCTACGACGAATGTGCCTCGCGTTTTACGCCCGAACAAATCGAGGCCATGCGCACGAATCTAAACACCCAACATGCTGATTATTTGGTGATTACCGAAGACCAACCCGGCATTGACGACAATTTGAATGTTGAATTGGTGAGCCCTGTCGATTCACAACTCACCCAATACAACAACGTGAGTTTGCTTTGGAACCCGGTTCCCGGCGCCACCTATTACGCCGTGGAAATTTCGCTCAATCCCAACATGCAGCCTCGTTTGTACAACAATACGGTGTACAACCAAACCAGTCTGGATGTGGAAAAAACCATGCCCAACAACCGTCTGTTGTACTGGCGTGTACGTGCATACAGCGAATGGGATCTTTGTCAGCCGAACGACAGCGTACAAACCGGTGTTTTCAAAACCAAAAACTTTGCTGCGACGAGTGAACTGGAATCGCTGGTAACCACCGAGTTGCTGCCCAATCCGGTGGCAGAAGGTTTGCCTGCGCGTTTGAACGTATTCAGCGATCTGAATCTGGATGCTGTTTTAGACATCCACGATGCCGCCGGTCGTTTGATCAGCGCACGCAACGTTCGTATTTACACAGGAGAAAATTCATTTGAAATTGCCACCGACAACCTGCATGCAGGCGTTTACCTCATCAGCCTTCGCACCGAAAAAGGCACGATGTTGCGCCGTTTGGTAGTAGGTCGATAAAAAACTTTACTGCTGGGAAAAAACCAGCACCAACGTACTTTTTTCAGGGCTCAGGATGCGGTCAATCTGCACACTGATGCCCTGATCTATTTCAAGTGGAACACCCAGTTGCATGTTGGCGCGGCTTTGTTCGATCACATCGGCCCACCCTTTAAGGGGGGCTTGCTGGGGAGACATGGTGCTGAGGAAAAACAACTGCCTTGTCGCCTCTTTCATCCACAACGAATCGGCATAACTGGAGCGGTCGCCGGCAACTGTAAAGCGGTATTCCTGGCGGGAGTTGTTGCACACATCCTGATAAATTTCCAACAGCACCTGATTTTCCAGCATGACGCTTTCAAGAGATTGCTGGCCCTGAACTTCATAGTTGTACTGAACCACATAGGGCAGATCAGGTGCAAAAATCGGCGCCGGCTTGTAACGGCACTTGGAATTGTCTTTGCATGATGCCAAACCAAGGGCAAGGAGGATGGAAACAATCAGGGAAGAGCCTTTAACAGTTTGCATTTTACTGACAATCAAAGTTTTAACAATCTTTTTCACCTATACATCATTAAGACTGCGCCAAAAGTACATAGTTTTGCCGCCTCAGAGCTTGTTCAACCATTCCGGAATCACAAAGTATGTCCAGTTTACTTCTACGCAACATCAAAGGGCTTGTTCAGGCCGAAACTGAAATCCGCCGTGAGGTGCGCGGCGCCGGGATGGCACATTTGCCTGTTTTGGAAAATGCCTGGCTTTTGATGGACGAAGGAAAAATCGCGGCGTTTGGAGGCATGGAAACTTGTCCGGAACATGCCGAAAAGGTTGTTGACGTGGCCGGGCGATTTGTTTTTCCTTCCTGGTGCGACTCGCACACCCACCTGGTTTTTGCAGCTACGCGGGAAGAGGAATTTGTGGATCGTTTGCGTGGATTGTCGTACGAAGAAATTGCACGGCGGGGCGGAGGCATCTTAAATTCGGCACGGCGCTTGCAGCAAACGCCCGAAGAAGTCCTGTTGGAGGATGCCTGGCGGCGGCTGAATGAAGTGATGCAGCTTGGGACCGGAGCCATAGAGATCAAAAGCGGGTACGGACTGACGTTGGACAGTGAGCTAAAAATGCTTCGTGTTGTCAGGAAACTCAAAGAAATGAGTCCTATCCCTGTCAAAGCGACCTTTTTGGGCGCCCATGCCATACCCACGGAATACAAAGAAAACCGTGGCGCGTACCTTGATCTTGTTGTAAACGAAATGTTGCCCCGGGTTGCCGGCGAAGGACTTGCCGATTACTGCGATGTGTTTTGCGACAGCGGTTTTTTCACCGTTGAAGAAACCGATCGTATCCTGAAAGCAGCCTGGAAATACGGTTTGAAGCCAAAAATACACGCCAATGAGCTCGATTTTTCGGGTGGTGTACAGGTTGGTGTTGCCAACAACGCCATTTCTGTAGATCATCTGGAACGCAGCGGCGATGAAGAAATAGCGGTTTTGCAAAAGAGCCAAACCATGCCTACACTTTTACCATCGTGCGCTTTTTTCCTTGGTATCCCCTACCCTCCGGCAAGGAAAATGATGGAAGCGGGATTGCCTGTGGTGCTTGCGAGCGATTACAACCCGGGGTCTTCACCGTCCGGCAACATGAACTTTGTGGTATCGCTGGCCTGTATACAAATGAAAATGCTGCCGGAAGAAGCCATCAATGCTGCAACACTCAACGGAGCGCGGGCTTTGGAACTGGAAAACGAATGCGGCACCCTGGCTGTTGGAAAAAGAGCCAATGTGTTTGTAAGCAAACCCATGGCATCACTGGCTCAATTGCCTTACAGTTTTGGCAGCAACCTAGTGGAAACGGTTGTTATTCAGGGAGAAATGTGGAAAAATAATCTCATGCAATAAACTGTGTTAAGGTGACGTTCTGCCGCATCCCAATGGTGAAAAACATATTTGCCAAACATTTATTATTGGCGTGATATGATGGATGCCTTTGGTTTGCCTAATTTTGCGTCCTCTGTTGAAAAAACAGCCTAACCATAGACAACCACAATGTTAAAGTTGAAATAACCGGACAGCACAAAAAACCCCGGCAGTATCTTTTTGCTTATCATCCCAATTGTGAACATATCCATCAACCATTGTAAATCTTACACACACATGTACAAAATTCTAATCCCAATGTTTGCCGGCTTGTTTTTTACGGCAACATGTTTGCACGCCCAGGTTCCCCAAAACATCAGCGTGCCGACGCCTGTGAAGCCTCGGTTTGCGCCATCCCTTTCTGAAATGCCCTGCAACAACGCAGGAACATTTACACTCGGTACTTTTACAGGTCAAAGCAACGACACAGGACTGGACACCATTTACCTCTGTTTTGGAGACCAGATTCAGATCCTGCACAACAACGACTCGGATCTGAGTGGTGACCCCAATCCCGTAACGCCCCCCGGTATCGGCTGGGCATTTTACGATTGTCCTCCAACGATTGCCGGCGATAACCTTCAAACCATTCTCACCGATCCCTGCATCACACCGGGTGCGATAAATGGTATTTGGCTCGCAACAGGACAACCCAATGGCGACATCCTGTTCAACAACAATGGCGGTTTGCAAACGGCGTTCAATATGGGCGATCCGCTTTTGCTCCATTTTGCCCCCATCACCATCGATAACTTTGCAACCCAGGGTTATGAATCGGCGCAGGTCGGATTCCCTCCCGGCCCGTGTGTCAACGTCAATACCAATGTTGAATTTGAAGTTGTTTACCTCAATGCGGTAAACGCCACAGGCATCGTCAGCTCCTACAACGGCAGCGATTGCATCGGCCGTTTCAAACTTGAAGGCGGTTTCCCGGAATTCAATCCAGCCGCCACGTACACCCTTGAGGCCTACCTGACCTCCGACCCCAGCGTTAAGGCCATCATCCACAATACGCCTTCCCAATGGAAGCACAATTCATTCATATTCATTTCGGTACCTGTAGCAGGTTCCTATACCGTCAACATTGAGGACGGCAAAAGTTGTGCACACTCGTTTGAGATCAACATGTCGACCTGCGACCCGTCGGACAACCTGACGTTCATCTTCCCTGAAGATGCCGTTGCACCTCCCGGAACAGACCTTTGTATTCCGGTCACCGTTTCCAATTTCAGCAACATCATTTCTGCCAACTTTTCCATCGGCTGGGATGCTACCGTTGTTCAATACCTGGGTGTTCAAAACGTAAACCCCAACATTGGCACCTTCAACAGCAGCAACCTCAACGAAGGCACCACTGCGCTGGGAGCCTTGGGCGTGGTGTTGTACAACCAGGACCAGATTGGCCAGCCCATCACGATTGGAAACAACGATACCCTGTTCGAAATCTGCTTTACCGTGGTTGCGCCGCTCGGAACTTGTTCACCGCTGAACATCATCAACTTCCCCGCGTTCATCGCCGTAGAGGATCTGACCGGCCAAAGCATTGCTGTGACTTCAGATTCCGGTTCGATTTGTTCCGATTTCCTGCCTTTTGAAATTGCCGTAGCTGTTGTTGACACAACCTGTACCGGACAAGCCAGCCTAGAAATCACGGCTACGGGAGGACAGCAGCCTTACGATGTAATTTACAAATTGCTGCCCAGTGGAGCCAATGTACCGGGAGTTATCCTGATCTCCGGTGGCATGATAACCACCATGCCCCTGCCCAGCGGTGATTATTCGGTTTGTGTAACCGAGCAAAACGGCATCGGACAAGTATTGTGCGATACCGTGACCATCAACATACCTACCCTTGGTGCATCACTGGATCTTACCCAGTCGCCTTTGTGCAACGGTTCGAGCGACGGATCCGTCACGGCCAATGTTCTGATCGGCGGCGTACAGGTTTCGCCGACTGGATATCAATTCCAGTGGACAAGTTCGGGCAGTCCTGTCGTTCAAAACAGCCCCATTCAGATTGATCTTGCGGCGGGCATGTATTTTGTTACGGTGACTGATCCGAGCACAGGTTGTACGGCTCCTGCTTCGGGCACACTTGGCCAGCCATCGCTGGTGAGCGAACAAACGCTGGTGATTACACCGGCCACGTGTACAGGTGTCTCCGACGGTACAATCACTTATACCGTACAGGGCGGTACTCCTTTGGCTGCAGGCGCATATTTTTACAACTGGACCTACACTGCGCCAGGCACGGTTATACCCATCCAGGATGATTCCGGCCAAAACAACCCTATTGTACTCACGGGCAAACCGGGTGGAACGTACAATGTTACCATCACCGATGCCAACGGCTGCACACTGGTAGACCAGGTTATCATCGACAATTCCCGCGAAGTTGAAATTTCCATCAACCTGCAAAATGATCCTTCCTGCTTTGGAAGCGCCGACGGCATCATTTGTGCTGATGTAACCGAAACGCCTGCAACAGGCTCCCCTGCGTTCTTTTTCTTCTGGACACCGGCAGGTTTTACACAAAATGCCGACATGCCCACAAGCTCGTGCTACGACGACCTGATTGCCGGATCCTATTCCCTGCTTGCCATCGACGCCAGCGGCTGTTTTGATACCGCAAATTTTGTACTTAATCAGCCTGCCGAGCTTATGCTGGATACTGTATCCTTGCAAAACCCAAGCTGTCTTAACCAAAACGATGGTACCATCACCGTCGGCTCTACCGGAGGCACACCCGGATACAGCTACCTGTGGAGCGACTTCATCCCGGGAACCACACGTATGAACCTTGTGCCCGGTCCCATTGGTGTGACGGTTACCGACAGCCGCGGCTGTCGCGATTCGCTCAATTTTGACCTCCAGCTTCCAGCACCGCCGGCCTTTACAGCCGTAGACTCTACGGTTGTTAAATGCGGCAGCGATGGTTGTTTGTCTGTAACATCGCCAACCGGCGTGACATTTCAGTGGACAGCCCTCGACGGCACCCCCATCGGCAGCACGCCACAAGTGTGCAACCTGCCCGGCGGAACGTATGTGATCACGGTACTCGACGCCATGAGCTGCATTACACAGGACACTTTTAGCCTCAGCCCTGTGACGCCTTTGGCATTTGCCGATACAGTGTTCACCCAACCTTTTTGTTTTGGGTACAGCGATGGCAGCATCAGCGTAACCGTAAACAATGGCATCGGCGCACTGACCTACCTGTGGAATGACCCACAGGCCCAAACGGGAGCGATCCTTACCAATGTTGTTGCCGGCACCTACACCGTGGTGGTTACCGATACCGAAGGTTGCACCTTGAGCGGCACTTTTGTTTTGACCAACCCACCCGCCATTTCTGTTTCCTTCTCGGGCATTTCCGGCACCTCTTGTGCCAACTCCTGCGATGGATCAGCTACGGCCATAACCGGATACGCCACCAATCCACCGACGTTTGGCAACTTTACGTTCCTCTGGGAAGACGGCAACACGGATTCCATCCGCACCGATCTTTGCGCCGGATTCCAAACGGTGATCACCACCGATGACATGGGTTGTTTCCGCACCGATTCGGTTTCGATCGACAGCCCAGACCCCGTGTGTGCAACCCAGCAATACACGGTACCTGTAAACTGCAACGGCGGTTCCGACGGCTCGGCCACTTTGGTTGGCGGTTGCGGCAACGGCGGACCGTTTACTTACCTCTGGCAAACAGGCGACGCGACATCCACCATTACAGGACAACCTGCAGGCAGCTACTCCGTAACAGTGAGTGACGTAAACGGTTGCACGGAAACCTTTACACTGGACATTACCGAGCCCTTGCCCCTCGTGGTGACGTTGGATACGGTTGGTACCGTTATTTGTGCCGGCGACACCAACGGCTTTATTACGGTGGAAGCAGCAGGTGGAAATGCAGGAAACTATACGTACCAATGGGCGCCCGGACAAAGCAGCACGGCAACCCTCAACAACATTCCAGCAGGAACGTATGGTGTAACAGTTACCGATACCAATGGCTGTACGGGCGAGCTTGGCAATATTCAGTTGTTTGATCCTCCGGCAGTTATCGGCAGCTACCAAACCTGGGAGCCATTGTTGTGCAACGGCGATGTCACCACGTTTTACATCGACACCATTTTTGGTGGCGCGGGCGGTCCGTTCAAATACAGCCTGGATTTTGGTGTACAACTCGATCCATCGGTACCCCAAAGTATGGGTGGCGAACCCAATCCACACGTCGTAACCTACTTCGACCGTCGCGGTTGCAGTTCGGTGGACACGTTCACCGTATTTGAGCCTTTGCCAATCACCATTGAATTCGATTCACCCGTTGAGATTGAACTGGGTGAAACCTACGAGCTGCTGCCCATCATCCAAAACGCGATCGTAACCGATTTTGAATGGACGCCGATTGAATACCTCAACAATCCCGATACGTTGTTCCCCACCACCTATCCGTTCAATACCATCACTTACACCCTTACGGTGTTTGATGCCAACGGATGCTCGGGTACGGGAGAAGTGACGGTTGAAGTGGATCCAAACCGCAACGTTTACATTCCCAACGTTTTCAAACCAGGCAACCCTGCCGGCATCAACGACCACTTCAACGTGTTCACCGGTCTGGGCGTTACCAACGTCAATTACATGCGTGTGTACGATCGCTGGGGAGGACTTATTTTCGAACGCGACGATTTTATGCCCGACAACAGCAATTTCGGCGATGGTTGGGACGGTAAATACCGCGGCGATTTTGTTAACCCTGGTGTGTACATTTACATCATCGAAGTTGATTTCCTCGATGGACGAACACTGCTCTACCGCGGAGACGTAACGGTGGTAAGGTAAATGTTGGCCGGTTAGTCGGTTAGTCGGTTAGTCGGTTAGTCGGTTAGTCGGTTGGTCAAAAAAAAGGAGTCATCCCGAATGGTTTGGGATGA
>JADLBE010000245.1 GCA_020847915.1 Saprospiraceae bacterium
CAGGTGTGGATCGACGGCGTTCCTGCCGGCGATTTTTTCCTTTTGCGCAGCGAAGACATAGCCTCCATACGTGTTTTGCGCAGTGCTGCAGAAACGGCACTTTACGGACCGGGTGCAGCGGCTGGTGTAATTTTGGTCGAAACCCGGAATCCAAGGGTTCAGGGATGGCATGCCCGTTACAACGGCACGGCTGGTTTTGGACAACCCAACCGGGCGCCGGAAGTATTCAGCGAGACGGAATATGTGGAATACGGCGGCATCGATCCACAACCCGGTGTTGAAACGGGTGTGGTTTACCCCAACGAAGTACAGCAAAACGGCTTTTCAAATACGCATTACGTGGGCATCGACGGCAGTGCCGGACCCATTTCCTTAAACGTTGCCCTGGGTTATCAAAACCGCGAAGGCATCCTGAAAAGATCGGGCTACAACCAATACCAGGGTCGCCTTGGTTTGGGATTCGACAGCGACGATAACCGTCTGCATGTTCGCGCCGGATGGAACCAAACCCTGCGACAATCGGACAACAGCATACGCGAAGCTTTCCGTTATTCGCTCAACTACCTGCCCGTATTGCCCATAACGAGTACCGCACCGCAATACAGCCAGTTCGACGGTTACACGCAGGCACAGTTTTTCGACGTGTACAACCCAGTGGCCCTGCTTGATCAAAACCTCAACCTTTCGGAACGCCGCAACTGGCTCGGTTATGGCCGGGCCGATTTTGAAATCATACCCCGACTGACCCTTGCACTGGGTGCATCCGTCGGGAACAATGCTACGGAACAAGGTGAATATTCTTCGCCGACCAGTTTGTGGCGCGGCAGATACTCCAATGGTTTTTTACGTTCCGATGCGGTAGAAAGCCGGAACCAATATTACGAAGGCAGTTTGCGGTACCGGGTGGACGGGCCCAAAAGTGTGTGGGAGTTCCAGGCCGGGTACAACAGTTGGTTCAACTCCAGGGAACAAATGTTTCGCCGGGGTACCGATATAGTGTCGGAAAGTCCCATCGAAAACCTTGACGACATTTTTAATGCTGAGATCGGAAGTATTGCCACCGGCGACGGCATAGCCTTCGATTCGAGCTGGGAACGCACCCAAAGCGGACCATTTTTGCAGTTCAATGCCCGGGGAGGTTCGCGGTGGACCCTAAACGGCGGCGTGCGCACGTTGTCGGCCAAAGGAACCGGCATTTTGCCCGACGGTTTGAGTTATTACCCTTTTGCCGCAGGCGAATTTAATTTTGCGGACGTATTTCAGTCGCAGGCGTGGTCCAACTTCGGTGTACACCTTTCCTGGGGCATTTCACCCAACCAGGCAGCTGATTTTGACAGGGTTTACACCGAAGAAGTGCCCCTGTGGGAAAAAAGGCGCGAGTTTTCGTACGGCGTTGGTGGCGTACACAAAAGCGGACTTCATTTTTCGATCGACCATTTCAAAAACCGGGGTGAAAACCTGGTGTATTACCGGCAATTAACTTTCCCGCCCAAATTTGCACAAGACGTTCAAAAAAACGAAATGGAAAACAAAGGCTGGGAAATTTCCCTGGGGTGGGAAGTTTTGAAAAAACAGGATTTTAGTTGGTTTTTGGGTTTGCAGGCCTCAACCTTAAAAAGCAACATCACCGAACTGGCCATCGACGATACCCTGAACTACGGTACGCCGGGTGCTCCCGGTAACGGCAATATTTATTACAACCGTTTGTCGGAAAAAGCCACCTGGGGCGACATCTGGGGCGCCATCGAAGTGGGCCTTGGTCCGAACGGCGAAGTGGAGGTGCTTGACCTCGACGGTGATGGTTTTGGGGAAACGGACGAAGACGCAACCAATCTGGGAAGTGGCATACCGACGGCCTGGATGGGTTTGCAAAACACCTTCCGGTTTAAGGAGTTTCAACTCGACTTTTTGTTGCGTGGCGCCATGGGGCATTTACTCATACACGAAAACCAAATGTTTTACGGCTCAGCCACCGGATTTTACAACACCATCAAAACCGACAAATTCAATGCGCTGCGCAACAACACGGCGTTTACCAATTATTACGTCGAGTCGGGCGATTTCCTGCGCATGGAAAACATACGTTTTTCTTACCACCTGCCTTTAGCCGGCACCAATGTCAAGGTGAGCCTGTATGCCGGGGCACAAAACTTGTTTACCATCAGCAGTTACTTAGGAAGCGACCCGGAAGTACGCCTTGCAGATACGGGTGTGAGCGACAACGGCAGTGTGCCCGTTTCAGGCAACCTGTACCAAATGAGCACGGGCATAGACCGGCGCAACGGCTATTGGCTGGAAAGGATGTTTTACCTGGGAGGATCGTTTGCTTTTTAAAGCAGGATTATAGGATTTTCAGGATTGATTTGAAGGATTGGCAGGATTTTTCACACTTTAAACTACACCAGTCGGGTATTGCATGGTGATGCAGTGCAACGAACCGTGTTGGCGGATAAGCAGGCGGCAATCGATGCCGACGACCTCCAGATTGGGACACAGCTTCCTGAAAACCTCCAGGGCTGCTTCATCCTGGGGTACGCCGTAGGTTGGCACGAGGACAGCGCCGTTGATAAAAAGAAAATTGGCGTAGGTGGCAGGCAGGCGATGTCCGTCGTCCGGATCCAGACACGTTTGGGGCCAGGGCAAAGGCACGAGGTTGTAAGGATTGCCGGAAGCTGTACGGAAGGCTTTGAGTTCTGTTTCCATTAACAATAAGGCGTTGTAATGTTCGTCTGCCGGATCATCGCAGCGCACGTAAGCAATGGTATCCGGGGTAACGAACCGCGCCAGGGTGTCGATGTGCGAATCGGTATCGTCGCCGGCGAGGTAACCATGATCGAGCCATAGCACCCTTTCCAGTCCAAAAAGTGCTTTCAGATGTTCTTCGGTTTGGGTGCGGTTGAGGTGTGGATTCCGGTTGGGTGAGAGCAGGCATTCCGAGGTGGTGAGCAGGGTGCCTTGTCCGTCGCTTTCGAGTGCGCCGCCTTCGAGGGCCAGACCGCCCGGCATAAGGGGAGCATGTAACAATCCCATGGCATGCAGGCGCGTGGTGATGAGGTTGTCCTTATCGGCCGGAAATTTGAGTCCCCAGCCTGTAAACACAAAATCGAGGATGGTATTTTGTTCCTTGATTTCGACGGTGATGCCGCCGTGGTCGCGGGCCCAGGTATCGTTGGATGGGATTTCGGCGATGGTGCACCGGTCGGGTGGCAGGTGGCTGAGCAGTGGCCGGATGGTGTTTTCATCCTGACAAACCACCAGTACTTTTTCAAACCTTGCGATGGTTTCGGCGATGTGTATAAAAAGAGGCATGACCTCGTGGTAGAGGTACCCCCAATCGGATTGCGGGTGGGG
>JADLBE010000246.1 GCA_020847915.1 Saprospiraceae bacterium
ATCACGCATCTTAGAAAAGGAAACAAACAACTTATCCGAAAATGGTAAGGAATATTTGGATAGAGTGCAATGTACAGCAATGCAAATGCAGGTACTCATTCAGGATTTACTTGCCTATTCAGGCATCGATCTAAAAGAACGTAAATTTGAAAACATAGAGCTCAATCAAATTTTGGTTAAAGTAAAAGAAAGTTTAAAAGAAGAATTGCTAGATAAGCACGCAACCCTTACAGCAATTACATTGAATAAGTTGAACATCATCCCTTTTCAATTTCATCAACTCTTGCACAATTTGATATCAAACGCATTAAAATATTCCAAACCTACACATCCGCCGAACATCATCATTAAAAGTAAAATAGCCAACGGCATTACATTCAAAAACACCCAACTTTCCCCTCAACAATTGTATTGTCATATTTCTGTTTCCGACAACGGCATCGGCTTTGACCCGAAATACAATGAAAAAATATTTGAATTATTCTACCGTCTTCATGCAGAAATTAAATACAAGGGTACTGGCATTGGACTTGCTATCGTAAAAAAAATTGTAGAAAATCATGGAGGAATAATAACTGCCAACAGTGAATTAAACATAGGCACAACATTCGATATTTATATTCCGGCTACATGAAAAACCTTAAGCTTGAATACCGCCTAAAAAGGCGCGAGCGGGATACAAATGGGCGCCCACTCCAGCGGAGTGGTATCTTTGTAGCACAATGCGTCTCCCACGTCCCGACACTCCAGAGGAGTGCCATCTTGTCTGATGCGGCCGTCCCAATTCAGAGAGCAAAAATTCATGCCAGATAAATACGTCAAAATGAAAATTTATATTCAATTGTTTTTATCGTTTGCTTTAACCAGCATTATTGGATGTAATAATAAAAATTGCAAAGGCGCTGCTCAGATTGAGGATGTAGTCCTTTCCTTTCAGCTGGTGGATTCAAGCGGCACATCTTTAATTGGCGAGTATAGGAAGTACGACCCAGAATATATTAAATTTTTAAATTCAGACGGTGTGCCTTCTAATATATTTTATTTCGGGGGAGATGGAACGGTGTATTTTTATTTGGTAGATGAATATGTTTATGATTCTATCGTAAACGAGTACCATATGATACTCCCTCCTGTTGCTTCTTTTCCTTTCGAGGATGTAGATACGATTAAAGTTGCAACAATTATTCAGAGGACTACAGACTGCGAATTTCCAATCCTCAAACAAGTCCGCATTTCTTACAACGATAGTTTGTATTTTTCCGATGCACACCTTCCTTACGCCTCTTTTGATTTTTACAAATTATGAAATAAACGGTAACCTGAAACTTACATAAACCTCAAATAACACGCACGCATTCCAGCGGAGTGGTGGAGATTTTAAATTACCATATTATCTTGCCTCATAAACAATCTCCAATGATGAAAACAACCTGCTTCTTACTGCTTCTGATGCTACCATGCTCCCTTTTTATGGCATGCTCACCCAAAGAACAATCAAATACAAATGACACAGCAACTTCAACTACGATTGATGTTGAAAAAGAAAAAGCGGCCATATTGAAAGTCCTGGAGGCTGAATCTGCAGCTTTTTGGAACAAGGATTTTGAAGGGTTCGCGTCGTGCTGGGTGCATGAAGATTATGTCCGCACAATGGGTTGGTGGCCTCAAGGTGGTGTGACAGTTGTAGAAGGCTGGAAAGAGAGGGGAAGCCGCACCAAAGCACACATGGAAACAAGTCCGGATCCTAATGCCACAGCAACCCAGGTGCGCAGGGAAAACATCAATTTAAGAATTTATCCGGAGGTGGCATGGATGACTTTTGATCAATACGGCGCTGATACGGGCGATTCGTTGATGGATATGGCGGGTTTGAGCCGGGAGTCGCGCATCTTTGAAAAGCACAACGGGGAGTGGAAAATTGTCTATGTGGGTTGGTTGCTGGAAGGGGCAAAAAAGGCGAAAAAATGAAATCCCTGTTCCTCCTGCTTTTCGCCCTAACCTTTCTGCAATGCAGTTCCCAAAAACAAACCGCCTTCAAACCCACGGAACTGTACAAAACCGATGATCTAATTGTAACCCAACTCACACCCAACACCTTTCAACACACCTCGTTTTTACAAACAAACGATTTCGGGTATGTGCCCTGCAATGGACTTGTGGTGAGAAACGGCAATGAAGCCGTAGTTTTCGATACGCCGACCAACGATAAAAGTTCGGAAGCATTGATCCAATGGATCGAAGGAACGCTTAAGTGCAAGGTCAACGCGATTGTGCCGACACATTTCCACGACGATTGCCTGGGAGGTCTAAAAGCCTTCAAAGAACATGGCATTCCTTCGTATGCCTATTTCAAAACCATAGAACTTGCCCGGGAAAACAAGTACGTGGTTCCCCAAAACAGCTTCAGAGATTCCCTTCGTTTGCCGGTAGGTGAAACCTACGTAATGGCAACGTATTTTGGAGAAGGACATACCAAAGACAATGTTGTCGGGTATTTTCCCAGCGAAAAGATCTTGTTCGGTGGTTGTTTGATCAAAACCCAAAATGCAAGTAAAGGTTATCTGGGCGATGCCAACGTTGCGGAATGGTCCGAAACCGTTGAAAAAGTCAAAAAGGCGTACCCTAACGTAAAAGTTGTTGTACCGGGACATGGGGATTATGGGAACATTAAGTTGCTGGATTACACCATTGACTTGTTCAAACAATAAAATGTCTCCTGCAGGGATAAACAGCCTAAAATATAAATACTTAACTTAGGCGGGAACATATAAATCATACATTGCAACAAAAAACATGAAAGAGGTCAATCTTGGATCACAAGGCTTAAGTGTGCCGGCCCAAAACCCACGCAATAAAGCAACCCTGCGGATGTTATCAATACAGACAGAAGTCACAAACCAATTTAATGTATAAAAATATGCCAAGACCGGGGCTATTCCTATAAAAACCTGATATCAAATACCAAAAAACCACACTATGAAACAGAGATTAAAAAATTTTGGGTTGTTGCTAAAAACTTCCTCTAAACAATGGTGGGCCAGAGACCCTTTTAAAGAAAGTGCTGTTATTGCCTATTATGCCATTTTTTCCCTGCCTGGACTGCTGGTCGTGGTTATGACCGTAGCTGGGTATTTTATGGGTACTGATGTAGCCATAAAGTATTTGCAGGCTCAGATTTCATCGGCCATGGGAATTGAAACGGCGAATCAAATCCACAACATGATTGTTAAAGCCGGTGAATCTAAAAATTCAGTGTTGGCCGGCATATTGGGTATTGTTACCATATTAATAGGAGCAACCGGTGTTTTTGTCCAATTTCAAAAATCATTAAATGGTATTTGGGAAGTAAAAGCAGATGAAAAAAAATCGGGTATCTTAAGCATTCTCCGGGCTCGTTTGTTTTCTTTTGGGTTAATTATGGCCATTGCATTTATTTTGATGGTATCCTTTGTGGTAACTTCAGTATTGGTGGCTATGGGAGATTGGCTTGCCCGTCAATTTTCCGAGGTATTCCTTACCGTAATTAAGATTGTTAATTTTACTGTAACTTATTTGTTTATTGCAACACTTTTTGCATTGATGTTTAAATTTTTTCCGGATGCTAAAATTAAAATGAAACATGTCTGGTTGGGCTCGCTCCTAACTGCATTTCTGTTTTTATTGGGTATGTTTGGAATGTTCCTGTATTTCGGCAAAGCGGAACCGGGAAGTGGATATGGAGCTGCCGGTTCCATCATTTTAATTTTGATATGGGTTTCTTATTCTTCCATGATAGCGTTTTTTGGAGCGGAATTTACGCGGGCTTATGCCGAAATGCGCGATGGCAATGTTCCGCCTGATGAACATGCCGTAAAAATTCGCACAAAAACTTAGAGCATGTTCCTTGCAACACCATTAATTTTGGCTTAGCATAAACTTTTTGGTATATGTCGTATGGTCATCATCAATTTGGATAAAATAAATACCCATGGGTATTGCATCGGGCAAAACAATGGTTGTACTGAAGTTTTCATTGTTTGTTACCGGGATAAGTTTGTCAAACATCACTTTACCATCCTGGCTGAATACTTTAACTTGTATGTTCTCACTTTTAATGATGGTAAAATCAAGGGTCAAATCGCTGCCATTGGTAGGATTGGGATGTATGGTAAATTCAGCACTTTGCCCCATCGTTACCGAAACAATGGGCGAAAATGATTTATTTCCATCAAAGTCGGTCTGCATGAGCCTGTAATAGGAAACACCGGGCCATGGATCACAATCTAAGGCCTTGTATTTAATTTCACTACTGCTGTTGCCCGCACCATCTACTTCAACGACCTCCTGGAAAACAACCCCATTCAAACTTTTTTCAATGGTAAAATAATCGTTGTTTTGCTCTGTTGCCGTAACCCAATTCAATCGGACACATTGCCCTTCCGGGACGGCAGTAAATGCAATAAGGCTGATGGGCAATGCACTTGAAGCATCAACAAGCGTCCACCATGGAAATAAGTCGTCTGAGGCAACAGATGTTACCGTTAACGTGTTGTTGGCGGTGTTGACTGTTCCTGTTGGCGGATAATCGGCCCATGTCATTTCGATGTCGTTGTACCGTTGTGCCTTGAGGTTGTTTTCATTGATCGTATTTCCTGATGCCAAATGTTCTGCATCGAGGTACGTAAAAACCAGATTGGAGAGGATGGGTTTGGACGTATAATCCCGTGCTTCTATCCGCCAAAACCGATCAATGAGGTATGCCGAATTGTCTGCTCCCCCGGCATTGTTTACCTGGATAATACCCGTTGGCAAATCACTGCTGTTGTTCCAGGGCGTAGGGTAAGTTGAGAAAATAAAATGGCCATCACCCACCGCAGCACTTGGGGTAAAAAGAAGGGGAAAATAATTGGTGGTAGTGCCCCAGGGAACTTCATAATTCCCTGTAGAAATGCCAATATTCCACCTTAAATTGTTGAATTCGCCTTCGCTGATGATGCTGCCACTGATGCGGGTAATGGCATCTGCCGCAGGATTTTCAATGACCAAATGAGCGCCTTCCGTGATGTTGATGAAAGCGCCGTTCAGGATAATTCTGGCTGGCGGTTGGGCATAAAGCCCGGAAAAAGCCAGTATAAAGGCTGTTATCAGCAGCCTGTGCTTGTTCAGCAAAATGTTCTTCATGGTTGTTTTTTTGTAAACGCTCGGACCATAGCCCATGTGAAGTTACCAATCCGAATATGTTACTCAACAACCCTGAATTGGAAGTCTTTAACCACCAATGAATTGGTTCCTATATTACTTTTGATAAACACTTCGATGTAATCATTGGTAGATAGACTCACTTCCGTTTCGAGCACAATCTGGAATCCTTGATTGTTAATCAAGGGGCCCAAAGAAGAGGTTGGGGCAGGAATGACGACATTGTTTTTTGCGATAACAATGGTATCGTCTGAACTACTGGTGGGCGAATTGGCCCCAACGACGACCAATACCCGGGCATCAATGGGGGATTTGCCGATGTACGTGAAGCGATTGCTTGAAGCCGTAAATTTCTTTGTGGAAACCTGGGTGGTGGTACCCAATATTTTGGTAAAAACACCCTGAGCGCCGAAGATGGTAGGCGTGGTATTGCCATCCATGAACTCAAAGGCAAAGGCGCGTGTATTGGGAATGCCCGTATTTTGCTGCATCTGCCAACCGAAACTGTAGGAATCAAAACCGCTTAATAAGGTAGATACCCCACGAAACATGTTGGTGGTCATTCTACCGTGGGTAATGGTAGAACCAGCATTTACTTTGACCCCTGTTTGGCCGGTGTAAACGAAATAATTGTTGGATAGATCGATGTCATCTATGGTCAATCCGGCCAGGAATTCGATACCACTACCAGCACTGATTCCGGTGATGAAATTTAATGCGGAGGCAAATTTTCCCATATTTCCGGTCACTTTAACACCATCACTACATTTCCAATAATTTTTATTGATGGTCGCGGCTTTGAAACCACTTATCTGTCCAACACCAAGACTGGGCGTACCTATTTCCACCACGGAGCACCCGGAAAAAAGGTTGCAGAATTTTGTGCCTGTTGCATCCGCAAAATCGTATGCTTTTGTGCTGCCGCTGGCAGGGATCACCGCAAGATTTTCAATAAATACGCTTACCCCTGTGCTCCGCAGGATACCTCCGCTCACCGTCGACATCACACCATCTTTCTCCGGATCGGTACCGCGTAAACCTGCTCCGTTCAAGTTTAGGTAATTGGCTGAAATATTTACGAAACCGGAAAAAACGTACATTTTGGTAGCATCCAACAGGATGGCGCCACCGCTGGGCGCTGGCAAGTCTGCAAGTGAATAAACATAAACCAAATTGGAAGCCGATTCGGTAAACAACGCCGCCGACCATCCTGTACTGGTGTACAGGTCGAGTGTATTGGTCGATAGATTAAACACCTGCAATCCAATGGGTGGTGTAACTATTGCATCGCGCTGGGCAGTAGTCATCCGAGGGATTAGCAAACCGCTGGTGGTTGAAGAAATATCCAATATCGCGTTGGGGTCGGGCAAAGAACCATCTGCATTGATGCCAATGTTTTGCGCAACAAGAAATGTCGAAGGGAAAAGCAGAAAACCTAATGCAATCCTCAATATCAATGAACTCGTCATACTTATCTTATGTTTAAGGACTCCAAGCGATAGCACCTGGAATTTTGCCACAAAATTTTGACTTTTTCATCAATAATGTATTACATAAGTTCACTTACTATTTACATAAATCATTTATTATCAATTACTTAATATGTTAATTGTGCATATTTAATTTTCGCCAATTTTTTGGGTATTCTTTACCGTAAATAGAGTTGTTAATTTTACAGCAACTTATTTGTTCATTGCAACGCTTTTTACATGGATGTTTCTTATTCTTCCATGATTGCGGTTTTGGGAGCGGAATTTACGCGTGCCTATGCTGAACTGCTTGATGAATACATCCCTCCTGATGAAAATTCTGTTAACGTAGGAAAAATAATCCCGTGAGAAATGTATTTCTATTCCTACTTTCACACCCTAATGAAAAAAATCCGTGTATTGATTGTTGAAGATGAACCCATTATAGCCGCTGATCTGGAAGATCGGCTGACAGAAATGGGTTTTGAAATCGTTGGACAAAGCGCCAGCGGAGAACAAGCTTTACTTCTTTTTGAAAAGGGAAACCTTGACCTGGTCCTTATGGACATCCAATTGGAAGGCGCTTTGGATGGCATACAGACGGCCCAAAAAATGCTGGCCAAGCAGCCATTGCCCATCATTTATTTGACCAGCAATGCGGACGATGCCACTTTCAACCGGGCGAAAAACACCCTGCCCGCCGCATTTCTCACCAAGCCGTTTCGCGGCAAAGATTTGCAACACGCCATCGAGTTGGCCATTTCCCGCGGCACGCCTACACAACAGCCCACAACTTCCAATGATGAAAAATCCGACACCTACTTGTTTAATGATCGCCTGTTCATCAAGGTTAAAGACCGGATGTTGCGGCTGTTTTTAAATGAAATACTTTGGCTTGAAGCCGATGATTATTATTGCAAACTGGTTACCCGTGAAAAAGAATTCCTGATTACCCAAACCCTGAAACAAATGGGTGAATCTTTGTCTGGCATTCCGGAATTTTTGCGGGTTCATCGTTCGTACATTGTGAACTTATCGCATGTGGAGGAAATTGGCGACCTATTTGTTTTAATTCATAAAAAACAGATCCCATTAAACAAATCCTCCAAAGAAGAATTAACCGTGCGTTTGAAAAAAATATGAGATCATCACTTTTCGCATTCGTCCTTTTAATTGCATGTTATTCAAACGTGAATGGCCAAAAAACGGCGCTCGACAGCATTTTCAACCTCGCCGTCACCAAGTCTGTCACAGGAGATGTGCCGGGGACTACCGCTTTGTTGTTGACCGCCCAAAAAATGGCCGAAGCGGAAAACAACCAGCAGATGCTTTGCCTAATCCAGGTTGCCATGGGGAAGATGGCTATGATTGCAGAAAACAATGAAGGCGTAGAAGAAGCTACTCAAAAAGCCTTGCGGTTGTGCTCAGGTTGTAAAGATACCCTTAGCATTGCAAGGACTTACCTGCAAATTGGCGTCCTGAAGCTCAAGTATGAACAGTATGATTCAGCCATAAATGCATTCAAACTAAGTTCAGCCTATTACCTCCTGAAAAAGGACACCATGGGCGCTGCAAATGCAATTGCCAAAATAGGCAATGCGCTGGAATTGCAAGGTCGCAATACAGAGGCAAATGCCTATTACATCAATTTTTACAATACGACCAAAAAAGCCCCGGAAAGCATCCGTTTCCTGACTGCTAACATTTATCTGACAGCAAATTACCTGAACATTGACCAGTATGACAAAGCGTTTGAGCACAACCAAATGGTTAAAAAAATATCCCAACAATTGGGCGCCGCTTATGAATATTCCGCGTCCTTGAGGTATGATGCACAGATTTTCAGGCAAAAGCAGGAATACAAAAAGGCTTACGATGCTCTCTATCATTATGTAGAACACTACCAGGATACCCTGATGAGTAAAATGCAGTTGGAAGAAGCAGAAGGCCTGAAAGCAAAATACGAAGATGAAAAAAAGGAAAACCAAATTGCCCTGCAGGAAGCTCAGTTGAGTCAGGAAAGATACAAATTTTGGGCGGTTCTGGGTGGTTTGTTGATGGCCGTCGTGGCAGGACTGTTTTTGTTCCAGCTTGCCCGGAAATTGCGCAAACGCAATCAGGAAAAGGAATTTCTGATCAAAGAAATCCACCATCGGGTTAAAAACAACCTGCAAATACTTTCCAGCCTGCTTTACCTGCAATCCCGTCAAATTTCAGACGATACCGCCCTTCAAGCCGTCCGCGAAGGCCAAAACCGGGTGGATGCGATGGGCCTCATCCACCAAAAGTTGTACATGGGCGACAACGTGGCCAAGGTGGAAATGAAGGATTACCTTGAACAGTTTGGCCAAAACATGCTTGATTCGTTTGGTATTGAGGATGAACGGGTTAAAATTGAATATGAAGTAACGCCTTTGTATTTGGATGTGGATACAGCCATTCCTTTGGGATTGATCATCAACGAGTTGGTAACCAATGCCCTGAAATACGCCTTTCCTGATGGCAAAATGGGGATCATCCGTATTGCCCTTTGGAAAAATGAGCAAAATTTCCTGTGTTTAAAAGTATCTGATAACGGCGTGGGCCGATTAAATGCCAAAAACGATGACAAAAGCACATCTTTTGGAACCAATCTTGTGCAAATGTTGGGCAAAAAACTGAAAGGTATACCTGAGGTATTGACGACAGACCAGGGCTACGCGACTCAGATTGTTTTTGAAAAATGGGTTTAAAACAGTGGCGGCCCAATGGTCGCCCTCTGTCAATATTCACCCCTTCCCTGCTCCTTTCTACATGTTCCCTGAATAAACGGTGAAGCAAACTTGTATGATGTTATCATTGCTTCATCATGCGCTCCCTAACCGTTCTTTTGGCCGAAGATGAACCCATCATCTCGTTGCACATCCAGTATTTGCTGGAGGAAAAAGGCCTTCATGTTGTTCAGGTTTCGGAGCATCATGACATCTTCCAGGCTTGTGCGTTATTTCAGCCGGATTTCGCCATTCTGAACTTCAATCAGCAGGACAGTGCCGAGGGCATGGCCCTTGCCAGGGCGTTGAAAAACCGGTTTTTATTGCCTGTTATGATCATATCGGGCGCTTGCCCACAGGATATCGCCGCTTCGAAAGACTTTGATTCCAGTTTGGAAATTTTGTACAAACCATTCACCAGCATCCAGTTGAAGCAATTGCTGAACCGGCATAAATGTATTGCCTGAAAATACCAGTCCATTCACTGGTCAATTTCCTACCCTCCCTGATTAAACGCAATCGCAGGTTGTTTACAACAGTAGATTTGCTTTAAACGACGGAACAACCCGTCTCCGTCGGCTTTACCGTTTTACTTTTCAAACACCACTGCCATCATGAAATTTTTCTTCTGCACTGCTCAATCCCTTGCCAAGCCATTTCTGGTATTCCTTTTTGTCGCCTTAAGTGCACACCTTTTTGCACAGCAGGCTTCCCTCTCCGTCCAGGGCGTTCTGACCAAGGCCGATGGCACTGCGGTAGAGGACGATGTTTACACTTTAACTTTCCGCTTGTGGAATCACCCGGATGCAACAGGTGGAACCAATAAAAAACACGAAGAAACCATCAACAATGTTGAAACCGTTGGCGGGGTGTACACGGTTATTATGGGCATTAATGGCACCCCTTTGTCGGCAGGGTTTGATGAAGTTTATTACCTCGGCGTCAGCATGAATACCTCGAATGTGGAATTGCTGCCACGCCCACGCCTTACCCACGCGCCTTATGCTTTGGGCATCAGAGGACAAAACAATGTATTCCCCAGCACAGGTGCTGTAATAGCAGATGAGCTCAATGTAGCTGGCTCCGTCAATGCAACAGTTTACAAAGCGGAAGGTGGTGTGCCCACGGCAAACATTGCAACCAATGGCTATTCCTTTGGAACAGGTGGCGATTCCGATGGAGGTCTTTTTTCTGTAGGCGACAACAATGTAGGACTTTACGCCAATGCAATAAAAGCACTTGAAGCAACAAGTGCCGGTGTGTCCATACCGGGTTCCTTAAACACCGGTACATTAACTTCTAACGATCATACCATCAATGGAAACAGCCAGGTGAATGGATGGCAAGTGGTTACAGGTGATGAAAGGGTGGAAGGCAACCAAGTTTGCAACAATAAATTTCTCACCAGGAGCACTGGTGATGGAGGAGGCTACACATTTACATACGACGGTGGTTATGACACTGGAATGTTTGGCTTATTGGACGGTGAATTTGATCTCCGCTCGAATGGGGGCAGCAGACTTTTGTTTGGATCAAATGGTATTAATTATCAGACCGCAACCGTTTTTACAAACGGCATCGCAATAAGCGACAACGGACAACCTTGGAACAATAGTAACCTGAAGGTTTATGGGCTGAAAGAGGGTCCTTCTGGTGGAAAAAATGTACAATGGGATCCAGGTACAGGAAGTATTTATTGGGACAACTCTTCCCGAAAGAGCAAGCGTGACATTAAAAAATTTGATGAGGACTTTAGCCGTATATTACTGACAGAGGCTAAAATTTACCGTCGACACGGCTCGCCAGATTCCTATTGGGAAATTGGCTACATCGCAGAAGAAATAGACAGCCTGGGCCTAACACATTTGGCAACCAGAGGGCTTGATGGACAGGTTGACGGCTTAGACTACGATCGAATTGGCTTGTATTCGATTGAATTGCTTAAAATTCAACATGCCGATATCGAAACATTGAAGGCTGAAATTGCCGCTTTGAAAGCAGCAAACAAAGGCCTCCAGGTGGAGAACAGTGCGTTGAGTGCTGAAAACAACAAATTTCAGCAACAACAGGAAGTATTCAACGCCCAATTGGAAGTACTTTCCAAAAGAATGAATTTGCTCGAAAACACCCGTATGGCGAATACTCGGAAATGAAGCCGCAACGGTTTGTTTGCCTTTTAAAAGGGCAGACCGGCGCAATCCACGCTTCTTTTCTTAACGACCATCCATCATTCTTTTCAAATGAAAAATACATCCCTTAGCAGGCTATTGGCCGCGCTATTGCTCCTGCTGTTGGCATTGCCTGGTTTACACGGGCAAACACAATCCGCCGACCCCGAATGCATCAATTCCATCACAGGTGGCATTGTTCCCCGTTCTGCTTTCATCACCTACGGCAGCGGGATCAAAATGAAAAGCCAAACACGACGCACCAAACTTACCATTGGACAAACGGTGGTGGGTTCTGCATTCAACGCAACAAACGAAATGAATTTTGGGTATTGGTCCGGCTTTTTGGTTGCGCCTTTCCCGCCGTTTGTAACCGCTACACAGGGTGAATTGCTTGATCGTATCCAAATTTCCTGGGCTCCCAACCCCTTGGGGCCGTTGGCCGTAGGTGGTTTTAAAATTTACCGCGATGGGGTTTATTTGGCCCAGGTAGACAAAACCACCCGCAACTACAACGACTTCAATGTCATTGCAGGCCGAGCTTACAATTACGACGTTCGCGGCATCAACGCTTACGGAGAAGGGTCACCCGGCAAGGCCCTGGGCTTCCAGGTGCCCAATGGTGTAGTAACAGGATGGGTACGCACCCAAAACGACAATCCAGTCCCCAACGCACTTGTTACACTCATGCCCATGCAGGGCTATTCTGCTTATTTCGGTACCCAGGATGGAGCCTATGCTACACCGGATACCAGCACCAACAATTATTTTGTATCCATTGCGGAAAACAACTGGGCCATTACCTTTTGGATTAAAAACGAACAAACGGTAGGTAACCCTACGATGTTTGCCCTTAAAAACATCGGTTCAAATGCCCTTGCCCTGCAAGCCCTGAACGACGGCATTCAGGTGAATGTTGGAGGAGGTACACTTTCAGGCACTTTTGGAGCAGGTTCCAATGGTTGGCATCATGTCACCGTGAATTGCAGCGACGGACAATACCGCCTTTACCTGGACGGTATTTTAACCGATTTGAACACAGGACTGGCCATTGAAGCTGATGAACTGGTGATAGGACAACGCGCCAGCAGCGACACCTGGGAAGGCCGTTTGGACGAATTGCGGATTTACCACAAACGTTTGGACGAGCTGGATATTCCGGAGATTATGGAAGGCACGGCTTCGTCGCTCACCGAAGGTTTAAAATATTACTGGAAGATGGACGAAGAACAAGGCACGAAGTCTTTTGACGTCCTGAACCGCAACAGGTTGTTTTTCTGCGGCGCTGTATTCAGCAACGATCGTCCTCCCGTACGCACATCCGGCAAAACCAACGAAGAGGGTTATTACCGCATTGAGTCGGCTAGTTATGGCACAGGCATAACTTTTTTGGCTGAGCCAATGAAGTTTTTTTACAAACACCGCGCTGTAAAATTTGATCGTGCAGAATTGACCAATCACGCCATTTTGCCTGATTTTTCTGTAACACCCAAAGCAACCCTGGAAACCTGGATCAACAGCGCAGGCCCGGATGGGCTTCAAACGGTATTTGCCAAAAAATGGAACGGCAGCAACAGTTTTCAATTGCAATTGCAGCCCAATGGTGTGGACAACAACATAATTTTCCGACTCAACGGGCAGGTTCAGGATTTTGGCTTGCTGGGGCTTGGTTACCATCACCTCGCCTTTACCATCGATAGCATTGGAGGAGGCACACAGGTGACGGCTTACAAAGATGGTATTCTGATTGGAACCGCACTTTTACCTTCCTATACGGGAAACTGGTCCGAACCTACCCAGGATTGGACCCTGGGAGCACTTAAATCGGGGACCGATTTGTTTGAACAATTTGGTGGTTTGATCGATGAAGTGGCCTTGTATGATACTACTTTATCCCAAGCCACCATCCTGTCGCACTTCCAGAACTCCCGAGATCCACAGGAGCCGGGACTGCGGGTGTATTTTGCCATGGACGAAGGTTTTGGAAACCAGTTGAACAATGCAGGTTCTGTTTTCCTATCGGGTCAGGGAATGACATTTGGTACAGAGTGGACTGTTATGTCTCCCAACCAAAGTACTACACCGCACGAATTTGCACCGGCAACACGGCAGGTAACCCTCAACCCAAGCATTACTTCGGTTGACCAGGTAGATTTTACAGACCGTTCAACCATTCCTGTTTCCGGTTTTGTGCGGTATCAAAACACCGATTGTTTTGCAGAAAATGTAGAAATATTGGTGAACGGAGAATCTTATTCCCCGGCCATCTACACCGATACTACCGGAAAATTTGTGATTGACCTGGAGCCGGGCGCAACCGTGACCCTGATGCCAAAATTCGCAGACCACGAGTTTGTACCGGCCTTTTGGGATGTTACAAATGTTGCCAGCCCGATTGCAGGAATTGTATTCAACGACATCACGACCCGTAAAATCAGCGGCATCGTGGCGGGTGGCGATTGCAAATTGCCCATCATCAGCAACCCCGGAACTCAAAGTGGCACGGTGTGTATTGTAAAAGTTCGCTCCATCGACGATTGTTTTGAGCGGATCATAGAAATTGACAACGTGGATGGTGAATACGAGTTTTTGAATTTGCCGCCCATTGAATTTACTGTTGCCGTGGTGGAACACTCCGATCCGACCATTAAAACTGCTTTTCAGGTAGATGGAGGCTCGCAGGTAGATCTGCGCATCATTACCGACACCATGGTTGACTTCATATATTATGCTCCTCCACAGGTTGAAATTGTAAGTGGTTTGGATCCATACAGCCTGACATGCCCAACGGTGGTGTTGAATCAGGGCGCAAACTATACCATGGGTATTGCCCTGAAGGAATATTATTTGGGGGAAGGCTGCCCATTGGATACCGGTTTTATTCGAATCATCAATGAAGTTTCCGGCGAGGTTAAGGATACAACTTTGAGCAACGGATTGGTTCAGTACAAATTCCGGGCAAGATTACCCAACCCAAGTCCACCATTTTTGCAAAACATACAAATCATTGGCACCTCGTTGGCTGGCAATGAATCCAGTGTGACCAAACAAGTGCTGGTAACAGGCCTGCTTTCAAAAGCCAGCACCTTTACCACCCAGCTTCCGGCAACACCATCCCTGGTACTTCGGGATCCTCCTGGTGATGGTAGTTTTGCCTACCTTGAAAAAAATGAAAAAACTTGTCAGTCCATCAACTTAAGCAGTGAAACGACCAGTGGATCAGGTATAGATGTCGTATTGGATTTTGGCCCCGATTTGGATGTTTTGGTATTTGCAACCATTCTTTCTGTAGAATCCACCATTGGCCCAACCATCATAAACAGTACATCCATTACCAAAACGACCGAAACTTCGATGGAGGTTTGTCAAAGTTTTAGCGAACGGATTTCCACGAGTGCAGAAGAATTCGTTGTAGGTTCAGCAGCCAACTTGCCCAACCAGGGATGGGTTCAAGGTGGCGATGTATTTATGGGGACTGGTTTAAATGTTGAATTTGGTTTTTCCGACAAAGTGGATTTTGATACAACCACTTGTGGTGGAATCGTTGAAGAAGTGGTGTCGGTTTCACCCAAAAATTTTGGAACCACCTTTTTATACACCGACCACTACATTCGCACCAATGTAATCCGGTATTTGGAAGCCATTGTAAACGACCCGAACACCACGCCTGAAAAAAGAGATACATGCCTGACATCCATTGCTTTGTGGGATAAAATACTCGATGACAATCAACTGCAAAAATCTGCGGCCAAATTTATTCGGAACCTGTCCTTTACTGCCGGACCAGAATATGAATATGCTGAAACCAGTGATACAACATCCTCCAGTTCCAGCTCTACCCAAAACAGCAGGGTTTTTGAATTTGCCTTCGATATTCAAGCCTATGTACAAGGCATTGGTGGAGGAGTAACCATTCATACCTCATCCGAAACGATCACAGGAAAAACGGAGGATGGCGCCAGTGAAAAAGGCGTAACAACTGGTTACATTTTGGCCGACAACGATCCGGGCGACGCCTTTACTGTGGATGTGGCTATGGATTCGGTGTACAAAACACCTGTTTTCAGAACAGTCAGCGGTCAGTCGTCATGTCCCTGGGAACCCAAAACGGCGCACCGGGATGGTACTGGTTTGTCGTTCAGGGACAACAGCGGACCAGTTGTAGTAGACATACCATCCAACGAGGTTGCAGTGTACAAGTTTTTCCTTGGCAACCAGAGTGAGACCAACGAAACCAGAACATATGTACTTAATGCAGGAGCAAACAGCAACCCGGATGGTGCAATAATCCGGTTGAATGGCTCCGTACTTGACGGCCCTGTGGGTTATCAAATAGAATACGGCACTTCTGTTCCAATCACCATTACACTGGAACGCGGCCCGGAAATGTACGATTACGACAGCCTGGAAATCGCTTTTTATTCGGAGTGTGAAGACGATCTGGCGTCCGTCCTGGATATGGATTCGGGCAACGATACCATAGCATACTCCTCCGTTTACATCAGCGCGCATTTTATCAAACCTTGCAGTGAGGTTGAAATCAATGTACCGCAACAGGATTGGGTCGTTTTCCCCGATCCCATCACACAAGGGCCTGATGATGTCATGCGTATTACAGTCTCCGAATACGATAAATCACAAGCAGAATTTGATAAAATCCGGGTGCAATACCGACCTTCTGACGGGGATGGGGCCTGGATCAACATCTCGCCACCCGTAGATTCAATCATCAATTTGATACAGCCTGGGGCCGAGATACTCAAAGCAGATTTGGGCAACATCTTTACCCAATTTTACTGGGATACCGATGAGTTGGCCGATGGTCCTTACGAAATCCGTGCAGTGGCCCTGTGTACCGGTGATGCTTCCGCGGAGCCTGGCTATTCACGCACCATCAAAGGCCGCATAGAACGGCAACCGCCGAGTTTGATTGGTACGCCACAACCTTCGGATGGCGTGTACCATGTGGGTGACGAAATATCATTTACGTTTAACAAACATGTAAATTGCAGCAAGATCAATGCGTTGGATAATGTTCTTTTGTTTGATGCTTCCACGGATCAGCCGATTGACATTGACATCACTTGTTTTGAGAATAAAATCATCCTGAATCCAAATTTTCAAAATCAGTTTTTTGAAAATAAAATTCTTAGGGCTGAATTGCGCGAAATTGAAGACAAAACGGGCAATGTACTCCTTTTTGAAAAATGGGAATTTTACGTGGACCGCAATGAATTGGCCTGGCTGACAGACAGCATTGGTATGACCAAATACGAGGATCAGACCAAAACGGTGACGGCCAACATCCACAACCGCGGCGGTTATCCCGTTCCATTCACCATTGAAGATATTCCGCCCTACGTACACGTGGTGCCCAATGAGGGAACCCTGGCAGCAAATGAAATCCGCGCCATCAGTTTTACCGTGGATTCTTCTCAGGCCTTTGGACTTTGGTCTGATTCCATTACGTTGCACACCAACATTGGCCAAAACCCCTTCTTTATGGGAGGTGATGAGCAACTGCCGTTTGGCGTGCGGGTTGTTTGTCGGCCGCCGAACTGGAACCTGGATGCAAACCAGTTTGAAAACACCGAAAACATGGTGCTTGAACTGAACATCGAGGGCATCGTATCAGATGATGTGGAAGACATGGTGGTAGCCTACATCGGAGACACACTTATGGGCCGTGCCAATGTGCAATACGTGCCCGAGGTAGACAAATACCTGGCCTATCTGACCATTTATGGCAACCCCTACCATGTGTTAGAGCCCATGCGCCTGGAAATCTGGGATGCATCGGCATGCCTGCGTTATGCGGTGGTGGAAGATTATTTCCTTTTCCAACCGGATGAGGTTATCGGCGACCCGTTAGCGCCGCAGGTAATCCACACCAACAACCTTGTATTACGCGATGTACCACTCGGTTACGGCTGGAATTGGATCTCTTTCAACCTCGAATTCGTGGATCCAGAGATCAACGCAGCCCTCGCATCGTTGAGCAACCCAGAAAATGACCTGATGAAAGGCCAAAACCAATTCTCCACTTTTTTCAGTGGCAGTTGGCTCGGCTCTTTGCAAAACCTGGGCAATACCTCCATGTACATCTATAGGGCCAATCAGGCAGACACCCTCACGATGGCAGGTCAGGTGATCAATCCTGCGACTTCGCCAATCCCGGTGGTTACAGGCTGGAACTGGATCGGGTACATTCCCAATTATTCCCTGCCGGTGAACGAAGCGCTTTCTTCGCTTTCCTCGCAGACGGGTGACATCATCAAAAGCCAAATCTCCTTTGCACAGTACATCAACCCCACCTTTGGCTGGATTGGAAACCTCAAATACATGAGCCCACCCAACGGTTACCAGATCAAACTGGCAGCACCGGGCACTTTGGTGTACCCTCCGGCGCCGAGCAACCGTCTGATGGAAGGTATGCACGATTTGAGGCCCATTGCGGCGGCAGACCGTGGCAGCAGTTATTGGTCGGTGGATCCTACCCAGTACGAACACGGCATGACGCTCATCGGTATGTTGCAAAGCAACGGTGAAAATACGACCGGTGCGGGCATGGAACTTGGCGCTTTTGCCGGCGAACAAGTGCGCGGATCGGCCCCGTCCATCTACGTTGAACCACTCGATGCTTACCTGTTTTTTATGACGGTGTACGCCAACAGCAGCGGAGAACCCATTCATTACAAACTGTTCGACAGCGAAAGTGGAAATATTTCCATGCTGAACGAAACCATGTTTTTTACACCCGACCTACACCAGGGCAGCATCGAAGATCCGGTGCCCTTTACGGGACTGAACAGTTCGGCGCCGGAAATGAGCGCCTCGAGCCTGTCCCTTGAAGTGCAACCCAATCCGTTCACCACCGAAACCATGTTGCGTTTCCATTTGCCCAAAGCTGAGGAAATAACCCTCACGATAAGCAATGCAGCAGGGCAAACCGTAACCAGCTTGCATTCCGCTGGGCATGCAGGTTTCAACACAGCGGTGTGGCGGGGTGAAAACGACAAAGGTACCCGACTTGCCTCGGGGGTGTATTTTGTACACCTGCAAACCCAATCGGGTAGTGTGGTGCAAAAAGTGGTTCTGCAATAAAACGGATGTTTTCAGGACAGGCGGCACAACTGCCTGTCCTGACGGGATTTTTAAAAAAAACGTCATGAACAGTTTTTTCTTCAACATACAACACCGCGCAGGCGCCTTGAGGCTCTGCGTTTTGCTGCTGTGCTTTTTTGCCGGCAGGCAAACTTTTGCTTCGGCGCCACCCAACTGGACTGTGGACCCCGGCGACTACGAATTCAACCTGAATGTCACGGCTCAGGCGTCTTTCGAAGGCAGCCCAAGCAACGCTTCCGGAAGTATTTTGGGTGCTTTTATTGGAAACGAGCTTCGGGGAGTCGCCAATGCCACCATCATCGACGGCGAAGCGTATTTTTTCCTCACCGTGTATTCGAATGTTTACAACGGCGAAACGGTGCATTTCAAACTGTACCACGCCCCTGGCGACGCCATTTTTCCGGCCATCGAATCGGTGGTGTTTGTACACAATGCCAGTTTTGGAAATGTGGGTACACCTTTTGAAATCAACATCGATCCCAATGCGGATTTTCCACCTGAATTGTTGCCCATTTTGGCCGACACGACCTTGCAGGACATTCCTTTCGAAACCGTGGATCTGGCCAATTATTTGGTGAATTTCGACGGCGACCCGGTAACGTACCTTTTGCTTCCCGGACCAAATTTGAATGCCAGCGTGGCGAACGGTATTTTGACCGTAACACCTGTTTCGGGTGCTTGGATAGGGACAGATTCGGTGCGCATCATAGTCCGGGAAAATACGCCAGCACAATTGGCCGATACGATCTGGGGTTTGTTTACTGTTTTGCCCGATTACGGTCCGCCGGTGTGGCAAAACATTCCCAACCAGACCATATTTGAAGGACAACAGTTTACCCCTTTCGACCTTGACGACTTCCTGAATTTTAATGGTCCTTGCCATCAGTTCGATTTCAGGGTGTTTCCGTTCACAGGTTCTGCGCCCGACCCGGCCTGGCCTGTGGTCGATCCGGGCAACCAATCCATGAACATCGTAGCGAGGCCACTTTTTGCCAATGTACAATTGGCTGGGGCAGGGGCTAAATTGGCAGCCTTTGTGAATGGAAATCTGGCAGGTTGGGCAACGCCTTCGGGTGTAGCTCCCAATGTTTCGTACAGTTTGCAGTTGAAAAATGTCGGCGCAGGAGCCATCACCTTCCGTTTTTACGATGCAACACGGCAGTATTTGTATGAGGAGAACACGGGTCTTGCATTTGTTGCAGGCGGTTCGGTCGGCACGGTTGCATCGCCCTATTTGATTCAACTTTCCCCCCTGTTGCCTTCGATGGCGCCTGTTGGTCAAATCACGGTTGCCATTGACGACCCAACATGGATGGGTTCTTACCCCATTGATTTTATCGTTTGGGATTGCGATTACCCGAATTTGAGGCGCGATACATTCCAGGCTGTTTTTAGCATTGTAAATGATACCCGGCCGAGCATCACCTCACCGACTGCGGTAAATTTTGAGGAAAATGCCTGTTACACTTTATACGACACGCAGAGTTCCGACCCGAATTACAGTGAAGGCGCCGGACTGAGCTACACCCTCGATGGTGGAGCTGATGTGAGCCGATTCGCCATAAATGCACATACGGGGATTTTGAGCTGGGCTACTGGCTTCAGTCCCAATTTCGAGAACCCGCAGGATGCCAACACAAACAACAAATATTTGGTGACCATCAAAGTGACCAACGGCGATAACCTGTCGGACACGATCACACTCACCGTCACGATCACCAACCAGACCCTTGAACCTTTCGCGGTAACCATCAATGGCGGATCCAGCCTTATCTGTACCAATGTAACGGCGGATTTGATGGCAAGTGGTGCGGTGAGTTATGTTTGGAGTACGGGTTCGACCTTGCCAACCATCAGCGTATCCGCCCCAGGAACCTATACCGTAACAGGCACTTCAACGGGCGCCTGCACCGTCACGGCCTCCATTGTTGTTGGTCCACAGGTTTCCATAACAGCGATGGGTAGCGGTATGCCAATTTGTATCGGCGCCAACATCGAACTGAAATCCACACCTGCGGCTGGCACTACGCCCTACGTAAGTTATACCTGGGCTGGGCCTAACGGTTATTCCGCCAATGTGGAAGACCCCGCGCCTTTCCCTGCGACTGCGGGCCCTTACACCGTCATGGTGACAGATGCCATTGGTTGTACGGCTTCGGCAACAACCACGATTTCTGTGTCGGGCAATGCTGCTCCAACGGTTTTGGCCAGCAGCAATACACCAGTTTGTGATGGCGCCAGCATTGTCTTGAGTTCCACTCCGGCCGATGGTTCTGGCATGGGTTACACCTTTTTGTGGGATGGCCCGAACAATTATGGCGCTGTAGGTCAAAACCCAGTGCCCTTTACAGCTTACCTGGCTTCAGCTGGCACTTATTCCGTAACCGTTACGGACAACGCAGGTTGTACCGGTACGGGATCCACCAGCATTCAGGTAAATACCAAACCCACCGTTGTGGCTTCCAGCAACAGTCCGGTAAGTGTAGGCGGTACCATTCAACTCAACGCCGTTGCTTCCGGAGGTTCGGGTTCAAGTTATACCTATTTATGGGCCGGACCAAACAACTATTCCTCCACCGATGCGCAGCCTGTTGGATTTACAGCAAGCCTTGCCTCGTCGGGTGTTTACAGCGTTACAGTTACCGACGGTAACGGTTGCACCGGTACTAGCACCACCACCGTAATTGTAGTGTTTTGCCCAACCATCACAGCTTCGGTCAATGGCGCCACTTGTGAAGGCGGCAATATTTCCCTGCAATCTACTCCTCTGGGTGGTGCATTGCCCTATGCCTCTTTCGTTTGGGCAGGCCCCAATGGTTATTCGGCCAATGTAGAAGACCCGGCCGGTTTCCCCGCATCCATGTCCTCCAACGGAATATACACCGTAACGGTGACGGATCAATTGGGATGTTCCGCTATGGCTACGGTAGGTGTGACGGTGAATCCCAGTCCAGTCCTTACGGCTCAAAACAACGGTCCGATATGTTCGGGCAGCACTGCTGTGGTCAGTTCCAGTCCATCGGGCGGTACGCCAGGCTTCAGCTTTGATTGGACTGGTCCGGACTTTTTCGGGGCTTTTGTAGAGGACCCGGCGCCCTTTACCGCCACGGTGGCTGCTTCGGGTATTTACCAGGTGATGGTGACCGACAGCAAGGGATGTACCGCTACAGCCAATACCAATTTGGTGGTCAATGCCAAACCTACGGTTACCGCCAGCAACAATGGTCCACTGTGTTTGGATGGCACACTCGACCTACAATCAAACATTTCCGGTGGTTCAGGAGTGTATACGTTCAACTGGACTGGCCCGTCGTCCTTTACTTCAACTCTGGAAGACCCA
The DNA here is from genome assembly GCA_020847915.1 of Saprospiraceae bacterium. Lineage (GTDB taxonomy): Bacteria > Bacteroidota > Bacteroidia > Chitinophagales > Saprospiraceae > M3007. Next base: position 22,031 of record JADLBE010000246.1, read on the forward strand.
TCCAGGCCAATGATCCAACTGACCCATGCAGGTACTTACAACGTTACCGTTACCGACATCACGGGCTGTTCATCAACTGCCTCCACCAGCATAGCCGTATCCACCAACAATGCACCTTCCATAACAGCCGTCAGCAACAGTCCACTTTGCGCAGGAAGTCAATTGACTTTGAGTTCGACACCCACTGCTGGTTTTCCTCCTTACATCGAATTTACCTGGAGTGGGCCTAACAGTTATACATCCAGTGTGGAAGACCCGGCCCCTTTTGTGATTTTGCCAAATGGTGCAGGCATTTATACCGTAACCGTTACGGATACGAAAAACTGCAAGGGTACGGCTTCAGTTACTGTGGATGTTGTTGGACCGGCATTAAGCCCTTCCAGCAACAGTCCGGTTTGTCCGGGCGCTACCCTGCAATTGAACTCCGGCGGCCCAAGTGGTGCTGGCATCACGTACAGCTGGACGGGTCCGAATGGTTATCAATCTACAGATAAGGACCCGGCCATTCCCAACGCTACACCGGCAGCGAGTGGGACCTATTTTGTAACTGTAAACGACAACGGCTGTCTGGGATTGAGTTCGGTCATGGCGTCGGTTAGTGACGTAGTTCCACCAAGCATTACCTGTCCGGCAAACACTACCCTGGCCGCCGATGCCAATTGTTCAAGCCAGATGGGCAGTTACAACGCCCTTTCAGTCAGCGATAATTGCAATCCAAATCCTGCTGTAACACAAAGTCCGGCATCAAGCACGGTCCTGAACGGGCATAATGACCTGAAAACCGTGACCCTTACCGCCAATGATGGGAACGGAAATACGGCCAGTTGTAGCTTCACGGTGATGCTAAAAGATGTGACCAAACCAAGCATTGCCTGCCCGGCCAACACAACCGTAGCAGCTGATGGCAGTTGCAACGGCACGGTAGGCGCTTATGCCCCTGCAACGTTAAGCGATAATTGCTCGATGAATCCTACGGTGACCCAAATTCCGGCTTCAAACACGCAGTTGAATGGCCACAACGATTTTGAAACTGTAACATTTACAGCAGATGACGGCAATGGAAACTCGGAGTTTTGTACGTTCACGGTAACCTTGAAAGATGTTACCCCACCCAGCATCAGCTGTCCCGCCAATACGACCATTGCGGCAGACGGCAGTTGCAGTGGCACAGTCGGCGCTTATTTACCCATTTCAATGAGCGACAATTGCAATGTGAACCCAATATTTAGCCAAAATCCTGCTTTAAATACCGTACTGAACGGTCACAATGATTCAGAAACGGTCACACTCACGGCCAACGACGGCAACGGCAACTCGGCTTCGTGCAATTTTACCGTTACGCTCAAAGACGTAACGCCGCCTTCGGTTGTTTGTCCGGCCAATGTAACCATCGCCGCCGATGCTTCGTGCAGCGTTGTGTTGGGCACTTACCAGGCTGTTTCCGCAACGGACAACTGTACGGCAAACCCGACGGTGTCGCAAAGCCCTGCGTCTTCTACGGTGCTTAGTGGCCACAACGACGTGGAAACGGTAACGCTTACTGCCGACGACGGCAACGGCAATACGGGTGTTTGCACCTTTATCGTGATGTTGAAAGACGTTTCGCCGCCGGTGATCACTTGTCCGGCCAATACCACCGTCGCCG
>JADLBE010000247.1 GCA_020847915.1 Saprospiraceae bacterium
AAATGATATTCCAGGTAGGCGAAAAAGGCGGTATCGGGTTGATCAGGGATGTGTGGATGCCTTTCCCGGAAGCCTACGTAGTGGGTGTGAAACGCGATCCTGTCTATTGGAAATTACCCGCCGGCGGTGCTTATTTCGGCATCAGCCTCAAACCCGATGGCTTTTTACAATTGTTCAACGACCCGCTTGTTGAAGCCAGGTATGACCGACTGGTCACTTTTCACGATTTTTTCGGCACCAGGCTCGATCCTTTTGCAGACAGCATTCGAGGCGCAAAAAACAACCACGACCGTATTGCAATCGTGGAGTCGTTTTTTGCAGGTTTGCTTCGCAAAAACGACAACCACCACCCTTACCTCATCGACGCGCTCCGGCAAATTCGCCACAGCCTGGGCACCGGCTCCATCGAACACATAAGCCACCAGGTGTTTGTTGGCCAACGCCAGCTCCAGCGTGTTTTTCGGGAGGTGGTTGGTATTAGTCCGAAGCTGTACGGACGAATCGTCCGGTTTAACAAAGCATATCAATTTGCAAAAAACCATCCGGAAACCAGCCTGGCCCAAATCACGGTTCGGTTTGGTTATACCGACCAGTCGCATTTTATCCGTGAGTTCCGTGAATTTACCGGCGCAAGTCCTTCCTCCTTTTTAACCATGTATGTTCCCCTCGAACAATCACCGTTTGCGTTTGCCTGCGGTTGCAAATAAGTCTGTACGTCCCACATAGGCGCATAATTGTGTCGTGCACAATGCATTTGGTTAAAAAACGGCTTGCATCAGAGGCGTTTTATCGATAATTTATTAAAAACTGGTGTAATTGGCTACATTTTTGTTTTTTCACCCAACAAAATCAAGCCAAAAACATCTTCCATGCTCATCCGTATTTTTTCAACACGCTTCCTGATGTCCCTGGCATTGTTTGGGGCATTTTTCTTCCTTCCTTCTACAGCATACCTTCAAAACGACAGGGTTGCCGAATGGTTGGAATCCATGCGGCCGTCCGGAGATTTTCCGGAAGTGGAACTTTTTCAGATTACCAATAGCCGCAACAATACACTTCAGACCGTAGTGGAAAACGCTACCCTGCTTCAACCCGAAAAGGCCGTATTGAAACAGCTCACAGAAGCAAGGTTGTCCACACTTCGTCTTATCGTGCCCAATGCAGCCGGCGACAATTTTGAACTTGAGCTTGCACAGACACAAATTTTAGCCGATGGATTCAACGTTGGTGAACTAAGCGACCAGGGGACCACCCTCAATGATGCCGTTCAGCAAGGTGTGTTTTACAGAGGCATCGTCAGAGACGTACCTGGATCGGTTGCTGCGGTAAGCCTGTTTGGCGACGACCTCATGATCATGATTTCCACCCCCGATGGCGATTTCCAGGTCGGAAAAATGGAGGATGGATCAGATTTGTACATCCTTTACCGCAGCCAGGACCTGAAAGCCGGCATGCCGGTTTCCTGCTTTACCGATGATACCGATGAAATTCCTGAAAACCCCGAAGGAGAGGTGACCGACCGATTCATCGGGTGCAAAGTTGTACAGGTGTATTTCGAATGTGATTACAAACTGTACACCGACAAAGGTTCAAATACCACCAATGTGGTTAACTATGTAACCGGACTTTTTAATCAGGTTGCTACGCTTTACGCCAATGAAGATATTGACGTGGATATTTCTGAAATTTATGTTTGGACAACCACCGATCCTTACGTTGGCCATACCACCACGAGTCCCATGCTTTCGGCATTCCGTACCACCCGTGGAACCAACTTCAACGGCGACCTTGCGCATCTGCTTACCACGCGTAGCGTTGGTGGCGGCATTGCCTACCTCGATGTGCTTTGTTACAAATCCTATGCACATGCTGTGAGTATGATTTACAACTCCTACAGCACCGTGCCCACGTATTCCTGGTCGGTTATGGTTGTAACCCACGAAATGGGTCACAACATCGGTTCGTGGCATACCCACAGCTGCAACTGGTCGGGAGGCGCGATAGACAATTGCTATACACCCGAAGGAAGCTGCGTTGCCGGGCCTCCACCCGTTAACGGCGGCACCATCATGAGTTATTGCCACCTAACCAGCAACGGCATCAACCTCAGCAACGGATTTGGTCCGTTGCCACAGGCGCTTATACAAAACCGCGTTCTGAATGCTACCTGCCTTGCTCAGGTAGGCGCCGTCCCAACCGGACTCGCCACCAGCAACATTACCAGTACTTCAGCCACCTTGTTGTGGACACCAGTTCCAGGCGCACAGAACTACACAGTACAGTACAAACTTACCAGTTCAGGAACCTGGCTTACCGCCGGAACCACCACTGGAACAACTTACGTGTTGAGCAACCTGTCGTCTGCCAACAGCTACGACTGGAAAGTAAAAACCGATTGTTCGGGCTACTCGGTAGTTGCACAATTCAGTACCCTGCAAGGCTCCGGATGTAATGTTCCAACGGGTCTATCCAGCAGCAACATCACAAACAACAGCGCGACACTTAGCTGGTCGGTAGTAGCCGGGGCATCAACGTACACGGTTGAATACAAAACAAGTTCTGCAAGTACCTGGATCGTAGCCGGAACCTCCTCCTCCACCACCCGGAACCTTACCGGTTTGACAGGCAGCACCACCTACAACTGGCGTGTAAAAACCAATTGTTCGGGTTATTCCACAACAGCAAGCTTTACAACCACAGCCAGTTCGTGCAACAAACCAGGCAACCTAACCACCACCGCATTGTCGTCAACTTCCGCAACGGTGAACTGGTCGGCCGTTGCTGGCGCTGCAAACTACACCGTGCAGTACCGCCTTTCAACCACCAATACCTACACCACCGCCGGAACAACAACCGGAACTTCCTTCACCCTCAATGGACTGACACCCTCCAAAAAATACTACTGGCGTGTAAAAGCCAATTGTTCCAATTATACCAACGCCAAAACATTCACAACGCCAGCCAACCTTCCCGCAGGTGCAATTGGCAACCTGAAATTGTATCCCAACCCGACGTCCGGCATCCTGTTCGTGCAATACGACGGCCCAACCGATGCTTCCACCCAAATCTGGGTGAGCGATGCCGCCGGTCGTGTGGTTGTTCAAGCCAATGGTTTAACCCTACAGGACGGATTGTCCGTAACCAACCTCGCACCGGGCTTGTATTTGCTCCATTTGAAAGCAGAAGGTGAAAAAGAAAAAGTGGAAAAATTCGTGAAAATGTAGTTGGCAGGCAGCAGGCAGTGATGTTTTGAAAGGAATTTTAACTTTGCTCCTTTTTAACTGCTGCCTGCTGCCTGCTTTTATATGGAACCGCGTCAGATCGCCATTCAGGATTATACCTACGAACTTCCCCAGGAGCGTATTGCAGCGTTCCCTTTGCCTGAACGCGATGCGTCCAGGCTTTTGGTTTACCGCGACGGAGACATTTCCGACCGGCTTTTCCGTGATTTGCCGGAAGCATTGGAATCCGGCACCCAGCTTATTGTGAACAATACCCGCGTGGTAGAAGCCAGGATGCTTTTTGATACACCGACGGGTGCACGTGTGGAAGTGTTTTACCTTGAGCCTGCTGATCTGGACGTTGTGCAGGGCATGGCAGCATGCGGTCAATTGAGGGTAAAAGCCCTGGTAGGCAATGCCAAAAAATGGAGGGAAGGACTTTTGCGCCGTTTGTTGAAGCTTGACAATGGAAAAGAGGTTGAATTGGAAGTTGCCCTACTGGAAAAAACAGCCGACCACAACGTTTTGCAACTTTCCTGGTCCGACCCTGCCCTTCCGTTTGCCGATGTGTTGCAGGCGGCCGGCAACATGCCTTTACCGCCCTACATCAAACGCGATGTACAAAGCAGCGATGCACAAAGATACCAAACAGTGTATGCCCAACACCAGGGCTCGGTGGCTGCACCGACCGCAGGACTGCATTTTACCGACCATGTTTTGCAGCAACTGGGTGACAAAGGCATTCAAACCGCACGGCTTACGCTGCATGTGGGTGCAGGCACGTTTCGCCCTGTAAAAGCAGCAACGATGGCGGGCCATGAGATGCATGGTGAGTACCTGGATGTGGACAGGCATTTGATATACCGGCTTGCCCACGTGGTGCACCCGGATCAGGTGGTTGCGGTGGGCACCACCTCACTGCGTACCCTGGAAAGTTTGTACTGGATGGGGGTGCAGTTGCTTCGCAACCCGGGCATTGAACCCGGACTCCCCGACCAGTGGTATGCCTACGATCACCCGTCGGATGTTCCTGCCCAGGAAGCCCTGGCAGCGTTGTACGATCATTTGGAAAAGACCGGACAAACAAGGCTTTTTGCAAAAACTCAATTGCTCATTGCCCCCGGATACAAGGTACGCATGGCCCGCGGGCTTATTACCAATTTCCACCAACCACAAAGCACGTTGTTGTTGCTGGTCGCTGCGTTCATCGGTCCGGATTGGCGCAAAGTATACAACCATGCACTTGGGAATGATTACCGTTTTTTGAGCTACGGCGACAGCAGTTTGTTGTGGCGAACTCAGTTCTGAATTTGTTATTTCGTGGCTAGGCAAAACAACAAAATGGCTTTGAGGGGGTTCTAAAAAAGACACCTTGTGGCGCAAGATCTGTGCCCGCCTTTTTAATTAAATATTTTCAGATGCGTATTGAATTGCCAGTCAATGCCGAACGCTTTGGTTCAAACCTCTTTTACGCAGTTCAAAAGGTATTTGAACTAGATGGCGGTATAGATACAGACGATGCCTTTTCCAATCCTTTCCATGTCGTAAGAAAAATTTCTGCCGAAGAATTGTTCGCCATCGAACGCGACATGGCGGTAATAATTCCCATCAAAGACGAACGACTTCGTTTGCTGGAAGGTGTGCTTTGCGGCATACCGCACGCGTGTTTCCCCATCATTTTGTCCAACAGCCAGCGTGAGCCCATCGATCGTTACCGGATGGAGCAAGCTATGGTGGACAACTTTTGCCGCTTCGCGAAAAAAAAGTACGCCATGTTTCACCAGCGGTCTGCCGATTTGGCCGAAGTGTTTAAAAAAGGTGGCTACCACGATTTGCTTGGAGAGGACGGACTTGTGCGCAACGGCAAAGCAGAAGGCATGATTGCAGCCATTGTGCTGGCGCGTTTGCTTGGTAAAAAGTATATTGGTTTTATTGATGCCGACAATTTTTTTCCCGGTTCTGTTCTTGAATATGTGCGATTGTTTTCCGCCGGATTTTCCCAGGCCAAAACCGAGTATTCGATGGTACGTGTGCAGTGGCACAGCAAACCCAAAATCATAGATTCGGAACTGTTTTTTGCCAGACTCGGCAGGGTCACACGCATCACCAACCAGTTCGTGAATCAGTTGTTGAGCCTGCATACAGGGTTTGAAAGCGACATCATTCTGACCGGCAACGCAGGCGAACATGCCATGTCAATGGATCTGGCGCTTGCACTTGATTATTCCTCGGGTTTTTCGGTTGAAACCAACCATTTTGTAAACATGCTGGAAAAATTTGGGGGCGTATTACCGACCACCCATCCGGAGGTGATGCGCAACGGTGTTGAGGTATTCCAGATGCAGTCCCGCAATCCCCATTTCCATGAAGCAACCAAAGGAGACGACCATTTGAAAGAAATGATTGAAGGATCTTTGTCGGTACTGTACCATTCACCCCTTTGCCCCGAAACTTTGAAAAAAGAAATTCTTCATGAGTTGAAACGGCATAAGATCATATCGGCTTCAAAAAAAGAGCCCACCAACCCAAGGCGTTATCCTTCTTTAAGCAAAATGAATTTTGAAAAAGCAGCAAAAGTGCTCGATTGGGAAAAACACAGCAACATGCCAAATGTATGACGGTATTGTTTTCAGACATCGACGGCACATTGATTGATCACCATACGTACGACACCCGTTTGGCCATATTAGCCGTTGAGATTTTGAAAAAAAAGGCCATTCCACTGGTTTTTTGTTCTTCCAAAACTTTTGCCGAACAGGTCCAACTACAGCAAATGATTGGCATAAAACAGCCCATGATTGTTGAAAACGGTAGCGGCATCGTTTTTCCCGAAGGGTATTTTTCGAAAATAACAACCAACTCCGAGCCGGTGAGTGGGGGTTACAGACTCGTGCGCCTGACCAATGTTACCTGGATGGGCATACGCGACATTCTCAAAAGGCTAAACCAAAACCCGGGCACGGCATTGCGCGGATTTTCCGATACGACCGATGAAGAGCTTTCTGAAGCTACCAACCTGCATGGGGCTGACCTCGGAAGGGCCCGGCAACGGATGTTTACCGAAACATTGCTGCCTCCAACGCCAGATTTAACCGAAACCACAGCGCTTCAGGAGGCAGGCCTGGAACTTTCACGGGGCGGCCGGTTTGTTACCCTTACCGGCGCCGGCACCAACAAAGGCAAGGCGTTGATGGTGCTTGCCGGCTGGTACTTACAGGAATACGGTTCACAACCAACAACAATGGCTGTTGGCGACAGCCCAAACGATGAAAGCATGCTGGTAGCTGCCGATAAAGCCTTTTTGGTAAAACAGCCTACCGGCACATGGGCCCATTTGAATGCGCCAGGAATGGTGAAACTGGATGGTATCGGTCCGGAAGGACTGCTAAAAATGGTGCAACTGCTTTAGGTTGTGCATGTTGTTGGGAAAATCAAAAATTGAAAGGGCACTCTATCTTTTTAATAAACGTCGGTTTTTTACAAAACCTCCAATATTCTACAACACTTCATACCTCATTTTTTGTTGTGATTGCATCTTGCATGCATCAGAGCAAAAAACCTATGAAAAAAATCTACCTGACTGTTGTCTGCATTGCACTTCATGCAATGTTAAACAATGTCTTTGCACAAGGTTGCCCGGGACTTGCCACCGTTACCCTAAACATCGTTCCCGCACCTGTTCCGTCCATTTTGGGTGAGGGTCAGTTTTGCACATCCAGTGCAACCCTCAGCGTAACGCCGGCATTCAGCGGGTATACCTGGTCCAATGGTGAAACTTCTCAGGAAATTACCGTTTCCACATCAGGCACGTATACGGTTACCGTAACCAACAGCAATGGTTGTCCGGGAACATCAAGTGCTGTCGTCACTTTTTTACCCGACCTCCAACCCAACATTTCAGCATCGCCCTACACATGCAACGGACAAATTACCCTGACTGCAGATGCCGGTTTTAACACCTACAGTTGGTCCAATGGATCCGCTGGAGCAAACACCACGGTAAACAGTTCGGGACCTTATACCGTAACCGTAACCAATGTGGACGGTTGTACAGGTACCAGCACTTTTGATGCTTTGATACCTCCGCCACCGGCCGTTACCATTTCGGGCAGTCCCTCCGTTTGTCAGGGAGAAAGCACCAGTCTTAGTGCCACCAATGGGTTTTCAACATATGCCTGGTCTAACGGCCAGTCAGGCGCCAGCATCAGCGTTACCAACAGCGGCACGTATACCGTAACGGTGACCGATGCTTTTGGATGCACTGCGACGTCGAGTCAGGTGGTGAACCAAATTCCGGCGCCGATACCCGTCATTACCGGAGCGCCCACTGCCTGCGAGGGCATTTCCATTACCCTCGACGCCGGTCCGGGTTTCAATTCGTACGCCTGGTCAAACGGCACCGGCTCCCAGACCACCCAGGTTTCAACATCCGCTACTTACACCGTTACGGTAACTGCTGCCAACGGTTGTACCGGAACCGATACACAAAATTTCACAGCCTTACCCCTCCCCCAACCAAACATCACTGCAGCGCCTTATGCCTGCGACAACCAACTTGTTTTGAATGCCGGAGGCGGTTTTTCGGTTTACAGCTGGTCTACCGGTACCAACGGGCCTTCCACAACGGTAACGACTTCCGGAAACTACACTGTCACCGTAACCGATGCTTCGGGTTGTACCGGCACCGATGTTTTCATCGCCGACATTCCGGTTGACCCGGTGGTTAACATTTCAGGAATTGATATTTTTTGTGCGGGCGGCCTAACCACGTTCAGCGCTTCCGGTGGTTTCAACGCTTACGTTTGGAACACAGGACAAACAGGCCCAGACATCGACATCACCACTGCCGGAACGTTCACCGTTACTGCCACCGATGCTTTTGGATGTACGGCAACAAGTAGTCTGACAACCAGTTTGTTACCCGCACCGACGCCGGTAATTTCAGGCGATCTGAGTGTTTGTGACGGCATTACCGCCACTTTCGATGCAGGCCCTGGTTTTACGAACTACAGCTGGTCGGTAGGAACAAGCACACAAACCATAGACATAACGGTGGCCGGAACCTACGCTGTGACGGTTACCGCAGCCAACGGCTGTACGGGGACCGACAGTGAAACCTTGGTATTGCTTGCTGCGCCAGTTCCCGACATTCTGGAGTCAACTTATTTGTGCGACGGCGAACTAACCCTTTCTGCAGGCGGCGTTTTTAGCACCTACAATTGGTCTACCGGCGCGTCATCCCCTGCCATTACCATCAACAATTCCGGGAATTATCAAATAACGGTTACCGGCAGCAACGGTTGTACCGGAACCGACAGTTACGACGTCAACATCCCCGGCACTCCGTTTGTCGACATCAGTGGCGACAACCAGTTTTGTCCGGGCAACACAGCTACCCTGGATGCAACGCCGGGGTTTGTGACGTATGTCTGGACGGGCGGACAAACCGGCAGTACCATCAACGTTACCCAGGCAGGCAATTACACGGTAACGGTAACCGACTTTTTCGGTTGTACGGCCACCGATGTGTTCGGGGTAACGGCGTTAACGGCGCCCCAACCGGGCATCAGCGGCCCTACCTCCATTTGTGCCGGCAGCAGCGCAACCTTTACCGTCAACGGCTCTTTCAGCAGTTACCTTTGGTCTACGGGGCAAACAACACCCTCCATCACCGTGAATGCCGCCGACGATTACACGGTAACGGTAACCAATACAGCAGGTTGTACCGGAACCGCCACGCAAAGTTTGACCATCGGCAACTCCCTGCTCACCCAAATCGTTGTACAACCCTACCTGTGCAACGGTCAGCTCACGCTGGATGCCGGCGCAGGGTTCGCAAGTTATTTGTGGACGGGTGGACAAACAACCCAAACCCTGGGTATCACGGTGGGCGGAAATTATGATGTAACCGTCAGCGATGTCAATGGTTGCAGCGGTACAGCCACCATCAATGCAACCATACCACCACCGCCCAATGTGACCATCTCCGGCGACGCCGTCATTTGCCAGGGCGAAACCGCCAACCTGAGCGCTACGCCTGGTTTCAGCAGTTACCTTTGGTCCAACGGTCAGGTCGGCCCGGACATTTCGGTTTCCACTTCAAATACCTACGACGTGACCGTTACCGATAACCAGGGTTGCACCGATGCTGCGGCGTTTGTTGTGGATGTCTCAGCAGCCCCACAACCTCAAATCACCGGTCAGTTGCAACTTTGCAACGGCAGCAGCGGCACACTCTCAGTGGTTGGTTCGTACACCAACTATGCCTGGTCTACCGGCGAAACCACGCCAACCATCACCGTGAATGCCGCGGGCGCCATCGGCTTGACGGTGACGGATGCCAATGGTTGCACTGGTACTACCAGTCAAAACATTACGGTTGGCACCAGCATTCAAACACAAATTACAGCCCTGCCTTATGCCTGCAATGGCCAAATCACCCTCGATGCGGGCGCAGGATTTACCACGTACAGCTGGACCGGAGGAGCATCCACCCAATCCATCAACGCGACACAAAACGGAACCTACGATGTCACCGTTACCGACGCCGCAGGTTGCACCGGAACAGCTACCGCAGTCGTAAACATTCCAACAACAGCCACTGTGGCCATCGTGGGCGACACCGAACTATGCGGCGGTGAAACCTCCACCCTGACGGCCACCGCCGGCTTTGTAAATTATCTTTGGACCGGAGGGGAAACGCTCTCTTTTACCACCGTGAGTCAAAACGGTACGTATACCGTCACCGCCACCGATGCTTTGGGCTGTACCACCACCGCAACCACTGCAGTAAGTGTTTTTGCCATTCCACAGGTGCAAATCACCGGTCCGACATCCATTTGCAACGGCAATACAGGCACTTTGGGTGTTGACGGCACCTACAGCAGTTATGCCTGGTCTAACGGCCAAACCACACCAACCATCTCCGTGAATAACGCCGGTACCATAGGCGTAACGGTGACCGATGCCAATGGTTGCACAGGTACGGCAAGTCAAAACATCACCCTTGGCACCAGCATTCAAACACAAATTACAACCCTTCCTTATGCGTGCGACGGGCAAATTACGCTTGATGCCGGCGCAGGATTTGCCACCTATTTGTGGACGGGTGGACAATCAACCCAAACCATCAATGCAACGCTGGATGGCGCCTACGACGTCACTGTTACCGATGCCGCGGGTTGTACAGGCACTGCTACGGCTGATGTTAGCATACCGATCACGCCTGCCGTATTTTTGGCCGGTGATTTCGATCTATGCTCCGGTGAATCGACAAACCTAACGGCCTCACCCGGATTTGTGTTTTACCAATGGACTAATGGAGAAACCACCTCTTTCATCGTGGTAAATCAAAGCGGAACCTACAGTGTCACAGCCACCGACGCTTTGGGGTGTACTGCTACTGCTTCCACTGCAATCAATGTATTCGCCGTTCCACAGGTGCAAATTACAGGTCCAACTTCCATTTGCTTCGGCAGCAGCAGCACTTTTGGCGTAAACGGCGTTTATACCAGCTACGCCTGGTCGACCGGGGCGACCACTCCAACCATCAATGTGTCTAACCCAGGCACCATTGGCGTAACCGTGACCGATGCGAACGGTTGTACCTCAAATATTTTTCAAAACATAACCCAGGGCAACAGCATCCAAACACAAATCACACCATTGCCCTACGCCTGCGATGGTCAGATTACCCTTGATGCCGGTGCGGGTTTCAACAATTATTTGTGGACGGGCGGGCAAACTACCCAAACCATCAGCACAACACAAAACGGCACCTTTACCGTTACCGTTTCCGACGGCGCTGGGTGCAGTGGTACGGCAACCATCAACACCACCGTTCCTGTATTGCCTGTGGTAAACATTACCGGACCGAGCGCATTTTGTGAAGGCGAAACGGTTTCGATTGCGGCCACGGAAGGTTTTATTTCCTACGTGTGGACGGGTGGAGAAACAACCTCCAATGTGCAGGTTGGCCAAACGGGCTCGTACACCGTTACAGTTACCGACGGATTGGGCTGTACAACAACCGCATCACAAAATGTGACCGAATCGCCTGAAAACAACCTGCAAATCGACCAGTTAACCTGCGATCCCTCGGCCGTAGGAACGGTAGAAAACACCTTCATCAACCAGTTCGGTTGCGACAGCGTGGTGGTTTTGGTCACCACTTTGGCGCCCGGGCTGGTGGTTGCCGCAGCAGTTACAACCGACTACAACGGCTTTGGTGTGGCCTGTTTTGAAGGATCAAACGGGGGCGTACAAGCCAATGTTTCGGGAGGAACAGCTCCTTTCAGTTTTGTATGGAACCAGGGTGGCGACACAGGCAATCTTTCCAATTTGCCCGCAGGTTTGTACACCGTTACCGTAACCGATGCAGCAGGTTGCAGTGGCACAGCAGAAGCCTTGTTGAACGCTCCTGTGGCCATTCAAATTGAAACGGATCTTGACCAGCCGAACTGCAACCAGGAAGGCTTGGTGGACATCACCTCAGCAACAGGAGGTGTGGGCCCTTACAGCTTCACCGTAGGCAATGAAACCCAGGTGGGCGACGGGTCGAACCTTGTAACGTTTGATGGACTTAACCCGGGCGTACAAACCATCCAGGTTGCCGACAACAACGGTTGCATCGTAGTTACGGAAGCTGTACTTCAGGATTTTACACCGATACAATCCACCTATACGGAAACGTATGACGTCAATGCAGGTGAAAGCGTACAGCTCAACATGCCGGTAAATTTTGTTCCGCAAGATATTTTTTGGTCGCCAATCACCGGGTTGTCGTGCACCGATTGCCTCAACCCATCCCTGGCTCCTGCGAACAGTACGGTTATCAATGTTCAGGTGGAAGGGCTCAACGGATGTGATGCTACGGGCGTGTTTGTGATCAATGTAAAAAAAGGCGGCAACGTTTACATACCCAACGTTTTTAACCCTTCAGGCAACATCAACAACACGTTTAATGCCTTCGGAGACGACCGGATTGCCAACATTCGGACCCTGCAGGTATTTGATCGTTGGGGCAACAAAATTGCGGTGATTAACAACCTCACACCCAACGACCCTACCCAGGGATGGGACGGTCGTTTCCGGGGCGAAGACATGCAGCCCGGCGTTTATGCCTACTGGATGGAAATTGAATACGTGGATGGAACAACGGAGGTCTTTGCGGGAGATGTGACGATCGTGCGCTGAGGAGGCTGATTACCCCACCAAATACCGTTCCACGACATCCTGAATCGACTCGCTTACAAAACTTTTCCAGCTTTCGTCCTTGTTGTGAATACACGTGCGGATGGCTGTGGCTGAAATGGAACCGATTTCCGGAGGTGGGGTAAAACAATTGACCTCGTACCCTACCCCGCGACCGTAATTGACACTTTCGATGTCGGGGATGGACCTGACTTCAACCGGCTGACCGACGTACACACGGCGGATCATTTCAATGGTTTGTGCGGTTGTAAAGGGATTGTGATCGTCGCAGGGAATGTCTCTCACCGTGATCAAAACGGGGATACCCTGTTTTAATTTTTGGTCAATCAGCCATTTGTGCCCGTTGTGAAAAGGTTGCCAGCGGCCGATGAAAAGTGCACGGCGAACGGGTGCGCTTTGCGAATCAGCGGAGGTAAGCAAACTGACCTGCTCCAGGATAAAATCGAGCAATTTCCCGGTGGAAGCATCCACGCTTTCGGCATGGGTGTGGAGCACAAGGTCTGGCGCCTGTGGTGGTTCGTACGGCGCACTGATGCCGGTGAAGTCTCCCACATAATCGGGATGTTCTCTGGGCAGCAGTGCGCGTTTGTACAAACCTTTGACATCGTTTTTCGTCAGGGCTTCCAGGGTACTGGATACAAAGACCGTTTTTACCAGCGGACTTTCTTTTTGCAGGGCCACGCGCGCTTCTTCGTACGGATTGATGGCGGCCATGATGGCTATGACGCCTTGTTTCGCCAAAGTAATGCCGATGAAACCCAGCCGACGGATGTTTTCCATGCGGTCCGCTTTGGAAAAACCCAAATCGCTGCAAATGTGGCTTCGGTATACATCGCCGTCGATGACTTCAACCTTGTAGCCCAAAGCCAAAAGTTGCTGCTGGACACCATGGGATACGGTTGATTTACCCGATCCTGATAATCCGGTCAATTGTATAAAGACCATGTGTTGTTACTCTTTTAGTAGCCTTCTTGTGGTGTAACGACCTTGTGCATCTGTAAACTTCAAAACGTAAACGCCACTTTCCCAGTTGCTTACAAGGATGTTTGTTCGGGATCCGTCGTATTGTCCAACCAATTTGCCCAAAGCATCAAATGCTTCCATGGTTTCGAATGGCGTATCGGTTTGAATGGTCAATACGTTGGCTACCGGATTGGGAAACAAATTCAAATGGATGTTGGTCAATTCCTCCTGTGTTCCTACACTGGTCGTATTGGTATAATACTGCATATTACCTCCATATTCTCCAATCAAAAGATCCATATCGCCGTCGCTGTCAAGGTCGGCAAAGGCAGGAAATGCAGCGTCTATAACTTCGGTCAACCCAAATGGATTTTGTTGTTTGGCAGCAAATTGTGGATTTGTGGCTGTACCCGTATTTTCAAAATACTGCATGTTTCCATAATATTCTCCAACCAGCATGTCGAGGTCGCCGTCATTGTCCAGGTCTGCAAAAGTTGGGGAAGCCAAATCCACCATGCTGGTTATGCCGAAAGGATTTAATTGTGGGGCTCCAAATTGAGGTGCGGCTGGGGTGCCGTTGTTTCGGAAATACTGCATTGAACCTCCATACTGCCCAACCATCAAATCCATGTCGCCATCATCATCAAGGTCAACAAAAGAGGTGACGGAGAAGACATTTGTCGAATTCAAACCAAACGGATTGAGTTGAGCCGGTGCAAATTGCGGGTTGGTTGAAGTTCCGGTATTTTGAAAATACTTCATGACGCCTGTACCGTCGCCAACCAACAAATCCATGTCGCCGTCATCATCCAAATCGGCCAACGTTGGAAAGGCGATTACATTTACCTCCGTTAAGCCGAACGGGTTCTCGACCGGTGCGGCAAATTGTGGATTGGTGGCTGATCCAGTGTTTTGATAATATTGGAGATTGCCATAATATTCACCGGCCATGATGTCCAAATCACCATCATCATCCAAATCGGCGAATGCCGGAATGGTATACGAATATGCCGCAATTAAACCAAATGGGTTTTCCACCGGTCCTGAAAATGTTTGTGCGGCAAGTGGGCTGCCAAATGAAATACCCAGCAAAAAAGCGGCCGGACCAAGCATTCTTTTGAGGTGGTAAGGCGCCAAAACGGAGGATAGTTCCCGGACCAGAGATTTGATTTTTCTCACCAGGACATCCAACTGGAGTTTCACCGAAGAGCGGTGGTCGTTGGAAAGAGTTTTGAACTGTTTGACCAGGTACTTGAGTTGTCGCCGTTTCCTGGCGTGTAGGTGTTGTTTCATATCAGGTGCATTTATGGGTTAATATTTATTCCGATTTTGCCCAATACGTTGAATCCGGTATCATCAAACCTTGTTTGTGATCGGGTTTTGCCGTGTTCAATATGTTGGGCCTTATTTTATTTCCAAGGATGTGCACATCGTAAATTTCATCCAGGGAAGTGAGGTAGCTGATGTTACCCACCATACTTCCTGTAGGCAAATGGATGATGACGATGCCCGCCTGGTTTGCTTTTTCAGCAAAGTCCAGTTTTCCAAAAGTGGACGATTTTTTCCTCAATTTGGAAAGCCCGATAAAAAGGTAATCCTTGTACAAATCCATGCCCCGTACAAATCCGTCGAGTTTAACCACCACGTCGTGTTTTCCGGTGTTCACATCCACCCTGATCAGTTCGCCGGAAGCGGAAAGCAAAACGTACAAAGCATCGCCGAACCACCGTGGCGAATGGGGCATGGCCAATCCTTCCACCACCGTTTCATTGGTTTCCACATCAAAAACCACCCCGGTTTTGGTGATGTTTTCACGCCAACTTTGCATTTTGTTGCCCTGGTTGAACGCTGTAGCGTATTTGGGTACGCCGTCTTTTAAAGCAAGTCCGTTGAGGTGGCATCGGTCTTCGGAAACCATCGCATCAATAAAAGGCGGTTTCCACAGCGGTGTGAAATTGTACCGGTCGTCGATGCCTACGATGCACGAAAACAAGGTATTGACGGCAACCAGTTTGCCGTCCTTGTCGTAACACAAATCATGAATATCGAGTGGCCCGGTATGGTAGGTGGCACGAGGCATGTACAAGGCGTCGTATTTCCCTGGCGACTGGGGGTAATGCTGGGCCAATTCGTACGAATTGGAAAACACAACAACCTCATCCTTGCAGGCAAGGGCCAGTTGGTCTGTGGCTTTGTTTACGGCGATGCCCATGGGTTTGGCAAACGACCGCGGCAATTGCACCAAAGTATCGGCATCCTGTGGCGAAATGAAGACCAGTTTACCGGCCTGGTAAGTGGTAATGGCTATGGTACAGTTGAGCCTGAGCAGCAGTTCAGGGACTTGGGAAGAGTAATGGCAACTGAATGGGGCTAAGGAAGTGTCTGTCATATTGCTTTTTCAAGGTACAGCAACCAAGGCTACTGCTTTGAGAGGCAATATAGAGAAATAACCAATGGCTGAAAAAAAAGCTTACGCATATTTTTTTCATACGTCCTTCCAGGCAATGTAAGTATTTAACGTGCCCTTAAACACCGCGAGCCGTCCCGCAAATGCGAAACGACTCATGGCATGTGTTACGGAAAATGCCCGTAGGGTGATATTCCGGTTTTCCGAGGTTGGAGTAGTATTTGTGCTTTGTTTATTTTACAAGAACTTTTCCACTGCTGACGGGTGATCCACTGTCCGAAATATGGAAAAAATAGTTGCCCGTGGGCAACCCGCCGCGCTCCAGACGGCATTGGTTGCCGGTGAAACCAATGGACTGAACCAACCTTCCCCGGATGTCGTACAGTTGCAGCAGACCATCCTGCATGTCGTGACCGCTGATCTCAAGTACCGCACGGTCTTCAAACGGATTGGGGCGAACAGAAACCGACACGTCAGGCAGAAAAGGGTTGTTGGTGGATACTTCCACATACGGTGCACCAATGGTATGAAAAACGGTATTGGTGATCACGGGTTCGTTGAAGTCGAAATAAATGGCTGCGCTGTTTTCAATCACCGTACCGTTGGGCAGGTCGGGTTGTTGTTTGATGCGGAAAGTGATGAAACCATGGGAGGCGGGCTCGTTGACGAAGCTGTCGGGAAGCATGATGTTTTCAAACACGAAACGCAGGATGCCGTACTCCAACACATCAAGGCGGTAGGGGTGGCTGTACGCGCCTGGTTCGATGGTGAAGGCATTGAGCAGCGCTGTGAGGGTATCTACGATTACTACGGTGAACGCGGTATCGGTACCTGTATTTTGGAACCGGATTTTGTATTCAAGGTCGGTATTGGCCCGAATGATGTTGTCGCTGCTGTATCCGGTGGGCACGGCGGCTTTGTCGTTCGGGTCGAAGGAGCCGACCACAACAATACAATCGATGTCGTGGTACAACGGATCATCACTCAGGGCAAAAGCATTGACGAGCCCCGGTGTGTTCACGCCACCACAACCCTCCTCCACTGCGGATGGCAGTACATAGGAGAGGTAACCGGACACCTGTTCCGCTTCAATGCGCCATGTGGATCCGTTGGCCGGTGCCTTTATGATGATGGAATCACCGGCATCAAGCTGGAAAGTACCCGAATTACGCATGATGATGTCTTCTACCACAATGAACTCGTGGCTTTGGGTCATGTCCAGGGTTCCTATGTTTTTGACTACGAAGGCAATGGAATCACCATCGCACGACGAATTCGCATCGACGATGGGACCGTCCCAGGCCATGTTCGAACAATCAACCTGCGGATAAATCAACGCTTCGGCACAGAGGGTTTGTCCAAGTTCGGCATCACAATCAACATTAACCTGTACAACGAATGAATTGGTGTAAAAAGGTGGCAAATCTCCAACCTGAAAGGTGTATAGATTGCCAACATTGGTGTAGGCCCATCCGGCGCTCACCACCGTCAACAGTGAATCAAGTTCTAATGTCAGGTGAGCATCTTCAAGGGTATCGAACCCAAGGTTGCTGTAACGCACCGTGTAGAAATTGTTGGAAAAACAGCGGCGAATAATGGGAATTCCAAGGCTTATTTGAGGCAATGCACAGATCCCGCGGGAATAAAGCGCAAAATCCATCGTCTGCTGAAGTGAAGCCGTATCAAGTTGCATGATTTTTACGGAAGGACAAACAGCAATAAAACCAAGGGGCAAAAGAATGCGCAATTCCACGGCAGTATCCTGCAGCCCGGTTTCCAGGTTCAGATCATAAGTGCCGTCGGCGTTGGGATAAATGGTTACGATTTCGTTGCCAGGCAATTTTTTGGCTTGTATTTCAAACACGGCTAAACCGGTTTCACCCGGATCATACTGACAATTTAAAACGGAATCGACAAAAACCCGACCGCTGAACGTGAATTCCCGGGTTGTTGGAAATGAGATGATTTGGGTACAATTACCAAAAGGAATACCTCCAAGCTGAATTTCCCAGATGCGCTCAAAATAATTAAACCCTGAAGTACCCGTCTGGTAAGCAGCGCCATATAGGGTGTCTGAAGGCGAGCATACCGGGTCAAAGGTCGCTTCGCCATAGGTATCGAGCACAGTGGTATCCCCTGCAAGGAATGCGGGTAACAACACGTTTACTCCTTCGTTGTAGGATACCGATTGGGAAGTCGGACAAGATAAAATGCAACTGCTGTTCAGGCAAAAATTACCCGGATCGGCAACCAAAATGGTTGCATCGCAAATGGATGTATTTCCGTAGTCGTCGGTCGCTTTGAGCGAAACGGTGTTTAGTCCCAGGTTGGTACAAGTGTAAACAATGGAGGCACCGTTGTTAAGCAACGTGATGGAAACCTGCCCCGCATCGGAACACGCGTCCTCAGCCGTTACGTCCAGCGAAGCAACCGGAACAGCCACCGAGCCTGTGAAGGTGATGTTTACGGTCGTCAATCCGGAGCAATCCACCACCGGTCCTGTTTTATCTTCAGCAGTTATTGTTGCCCAGCAGGCGTTTCCGGATGAAAGGTCGGTAACACGCACAAGGTAGGAGTTGCCCACATCATCGCCGTTCAGGTCTGGAGCAACCCAGGGGCCATCGCCGAAAGGCGCAGTTTTGTCCATTTCTACCGCACTGCCATCGGGACAAAGGCATGGAGACTGCAATATTTGTTCGGCAAAAATGGTGGCTTCGCAGTTGGCGTCGAGCGCAACATTTAACTGGTCGACACATATCAAAACTTGTGCATGACTTTGTACCCATGCGGTAAGTGAAAGGAGTAAAAAAAGTAAAAAACGAAAATGTTTCATGAGATGCTAATTTGGTGTTTGAGCGAAGGATTGTCGGCGCGCTGCATACCCTGTTGAATTTGATGATACAAAAGTGCCCTGGTCGGTTCTGAAAAAAAAATACATTTTTAAACTTTTATAACCTATTTTTGATGACAAACTTTTTGCAAAATATTGAACTTCAGTTTATTAAAATAATTGATATAATTAAATGACTAAAATCGAACAAACCATTTCCGCTTTGGGAAAGGTAGAATTAAGGCTGTTTCGTCAATATTTGGAGGCATCTTTTTTCAACAAGCGCTCCGATGTGGTCCAATTGTTCGATGTATTGGTGCAAAAAGGTCTTGAACCTAAAGAAGAAACGTATGCGCTTCTTTATCCTGGAAAGGTGTTTGACGTACAAAAACTTCGGCTCACCATGAGCCATTTGCAGCAACTTGCTGAACGATTTTTAGCTTACCAGCAATGGCAAAATACGCCAGGCGCTTGCGAAACCGACCTTTTGCGCGCAATCAGGCACCGTGGTCTCGACGACCATTTCCCGGATGCATTAAAATCTGCCCATAAAAAATTCGAAAAACAGCCTTTGCGCAACAGCGAATACTTTTTGCGCAAAGGCCTTGTTTTGTGGGAGGAGGCGCGGTACGAATCGGTGCGCACGCCCGGCGACGTTCGATACCTGCAACAATTGTCGGACAACGCTGATTTGATCTGGCTCACCCAAAAGTTGCGTTACCTGTGTTTGCACCGTTCCCAGCAAATTGTTTACCGTTCGGACCACACCTTGCGGTTTCGTGAAGAAGTGGAGATGATGGTACGAGGTACCGAACATTTGTTGGTTCCCGCCGTCGCCATCTGGTACTATTGTTTAAAAATGCTGGAAGAGCCCGAATCCACCGAATATTTCAATTTGTTCAAACAACCGTTGCTGGCGCAGGACCAGCTTTTTGATGCCGATGAAATACGCGATTTGCATCTATTTGCACTCAATTATTGCATACGCAGGGTAAATGAAGGCCAACGCAGCTTTTTCAACGACATCATGGATTTTTACAAGGACGGTCTGCTCAAAGGTTACCTGATCGAAAACGGCATTTTATCCAGATTCACGTACCACAACATCGTGGCAGCAGGACTTCAAACCCGCGAATACGACTGGGT
>JADLBE010000248.1 GCA_020847915.1 Saprospiraceae bacterium
GCTAACGGCTAACGGCTAACGGCTAACGGCTAACGGCTAACGGCTAACGGCTAACGGCTAACGGCTAACGGCTAACGGCTAACGGCTATCGGCTGGCCACCGTCCACTGACAACTGATCAGTTTTTCCATAAAATGTTTTTCAAAGTGCTGTAAAGCCAGCGGTGCATCGGCCTGGTTGTCGATACGTATGGTTTCTTTCCCCCTTCTCAGCAGCACGAGCGTATGCGGTACATCATCCAGGATGTGCCCATCGGCAGGATAGTGAAATTTCATACCAAATACACCGTATTGTTCGGCCATGGCCATCAGTTCGGCGATCCATTGCTCGTTTACCCGTGTTTCGTAATGCCCGATCATGGCCACATTGCGATCCCCGCGCCACGTTACTTTTCCGGTGGAATACACAAGAGCCTCGTAGGCCGGACAAGATCCAAAACACGGCGTTTGTACCATGCCGGCCACAATGGTGGCTTCAGCTTCGGTTTCTTTCAGATCAATAGGGCTCGACGGTTGCTCGGGAGTATCTGGCGCCGTGGTTGTTACAGGCAAATTTTTGGGCTGGCATCCTGTGCCCATGGCCGTAGCCACCAACAACATCACAACAAACAGAGGGTTACGGATCATAAGTTGTTCAGGTCAACGATGAATGCTTTGCCATAGCCTTTTTGGGCCAGCTCGCGTTGTTTTTTATCGGCCGAAGCCCTGTCGGCAAAAGGACCGACCAATACCTTATACGCTACTTTTTCGCCGGTGGAATTGTCGGTTTCAACCAGCAACAATACCAGATCGGGAGCAAGTGGCTGCAGTTTGTTCATTTCCTCCATGGCGTTTTTTGCATTGTTCAGGTTGGCTATTTGTATTCCAAATCCCGAAACCTCCGGTTGAGCTACTTTTACACTGTACACCGCTTTGGTGACGACCGGAGCCGTTTTGCTCGAAACGGGTTTGGCAGTAGCCTGCTTTTGGGTTTTGCTGAGCAACATGGCTTTGCCGGAGGCGTCCTCCTCGGGCGATACGCCGTCGGGCGACTGGTCGAAGGTTGCGTCTTTGGATCCCGGATCAACGGGGGTAAATTCAGGCGCCTGAAGCGGCTCTACCACTTCTATTTTGACTTTGGCGACGCCCGACTTGATCAAATCAATTTCTTCGGCGGCTTTCCTGGAAATGTCCGTTACGTATCCATCCACGTACGGTCCACGGTCGTTTACCCGAACTTCCACGGATTTTTGATTGTCCAAACGTGTAACCCGGATGATGGTGCCAAAGGGCAGTGATTTGTGGGCACAGGTCAATTTGGTTTTATCGTATTTTTCTCCGCTTGTTGTATTTCTGCCGTGCAAAGCATCGGCATAGTAACCACATTTCCCAAACTCTTCAGGTCTTTTTTGGGCCGATATGGTCAGGGATAGAAGCATGTACAAGGCAAAAAGGGATAAACGCATAGGTTGTCAGTTTGTGGGTTCAAAATGTTGCGTGGTAAAGGTAAAGATTATGGTACATACACCAATTTGCCCTGAAAGGAGCCTTTTGAATGTTTGATGGTGTAGGTGTAGGCGCCCTTACTTGCAAACAAGCCCGACGGCAGGTGCAAGAGATTGGATGTTCCGTCGATGTTTGTTTCATAAATGAGCCGCCCGGTTGCATCGTACAACTGCAATTGAACACCCTGCAATCCGGATGGCCATTGCAGGGTAACACCCAACGTTCCAAAAGGATTCGGCCAGGCAGCGGTTGTTCCTGCAGTTTCTGTTGTTGGCACAAGCACCGGAAGCCCGACCCGTCCGTAGACATCGTAGGCAACCGCCCTGGTCGGAACATCGCCCAGACGAACATGGTCGGAAAGTTTCAGGTCGCGTAACGCCTTGAATGTCAGGTGCAAAACAGGTGTCGTTGCACCTTCCGAAGGTTCGTAACAAAAGGTGATGAAACCGCGGTTAAGTCCCTGCAATCCCAGGTTTTCTGCCGTAGGACCGCCGTTGCCACCCATACCAAGCCATTGCATGGCTTCCGGGTTGAATTGGAGGGTAAACTGAATGCCGGCAGGCATGTTTTCCAGAGGACGCAATACAAAATCCACCGAGTCCCCACGACGTAATTCAGCGTTGGCATACATCAGAGGCCAGGGGTTGTTGTTTCTGTTTTCCGGCATCGCACCCTGCGCGGTAACAGCCGTAGCATTAACGTCGCCGGTTTTGATGGCCACAAACTGCACATCCGGCGGCAGCCCCGCAGGTGTAAAAGTCAAAAACTCCGGAAATTGAGGTGTGAAAGGATTGTCCGGATTGGGGAATTGGTAATCCCTGGGCACAAAGCGCCAGGAGGTGTTGTTTGGGAAGGTATCATCGATGCCCAGGATCAGTTTCCGTATCACCGCGATGTCAAAAGTTGTCACTGTTTTAGACAAATTCGCATCCGCAGCTATGCTTTTGTACGGCGAGGTAAACGGTTCAATATCAAGGATATGCTTGTTGATCAGCACCAGGTCAAAAGTACTAACCCCAAGCAGGTGGTCGTCGTTGCGGTAGGGTGTAATGGTATGGGTAGTACAAGGCGACAAACCGTCCAAAACAAACTGCCCGTTGTTGTCGCTGGTCACACCCGGACCTACCTCCACATCGCTTACGCCTACCATTTCTGCAGTTTGAATAAGTCCCTGCTGGCTCACCAGTGCTCCTCCTCCCTGACTTTGAACAAACACCGAATCGATGGGGTAGGTCCACAAACCCCGGGCAAACGTTGCTGCAACGAGTTCTTTGCGCACGGGGTTGTGCTCCAGGTCGAATGCCGGAATGTACGGAAGGTTGTCGCCAAGGCGTCCCCAGTTTTGTCCACCGTCTGTCGTCGCGTACACGCCGCCGTCGGTGGCTGCAAAAAGCACCGAATCGGCATGGCCGGGCAGGATGAGCAGGTCGTTCACAGGCAATTGCGGCAAATCTCCCGAGATGTCGGTCCAGCTTGTGCCGTTGTTGTCGCTTCGGTGAATGTGCGGCACGTATTCATCGTCGCGGAACCCCGAATGGGTTACATAAATGCGGTTGGTAAGCACCGTTGATCCATGCACCGAGGTTACGTATCTGTTTGGTAATCCGCTGCTTACATTGGTCCAGTTGCCGGATGGATCTTTGCGCCACAGGTTGCCGTCTGAAGTTCCGGCCAGCATTTTACCCGCCGTCACCGGCGATTCGTTCAGTGCTGAAATGGTGTGAAAACGGGGCTCGTAAACAAGGCCGTCGGTCAGGTCGTTGGAAAATGGTCCCCATCCCGTGCCGTCGGGCGATGAATAAACGCGGTAAGTTCCGGCGTATAAAAAATAAGGTGGGTGAATGCTTTTGAAAAAAGGAGCGTCCCAGTTGCAGCGGTCACTGGTGCCGAAAGCCGTGGCGCCACCGTCGAAGTTTAACCCGCCGTCGGTGGTGTGGTAAATGGCGCCATTTTGAATTTCAATCCAAAAATTGTTGGCGTCAATGGGGTCAAATGCGCTTCGGAATCCGTCTGCAGAAAACACGGCTGTCCACCCGTTGATGTTGGCGCCGCTGCCCTTTTGTATGCCGTTGTCCTGCGCACCGGCAAAATAGGTATTGGGCAAATGCGGATTGTAATTGGTGCGGTAAAACTGGGTTGTGGGCAGGTTGAGGCATTTGGTCCAAATCTGTTCACCAGGGTTGTTTCGGTATACGCCTCCGTCGGTTCCCAAATAACGCCGTCCGGTTGTGCCGAACACCAAATCGTGTGTGTCGGCATGTGCGCCTGCCCCCACGCCAAAACTGCCACTTTGCGGATCACGCTTCCACAAAAGGATGCCCAAAAAGTACAGCTCCTCGTCGTTCAGCGGGTTCAGCCTTAGTTTGCCAAAAAACCAACCAAAATTGCCGTACGCATTCGACAAACCGGTGACGTTCATAGAGGTCCACGACTGGCCTCCGTCGGTGGTTTTATACAATCCGCCCGGTCTGGAAAGTGAATCTACATAAACGACATACAACTTGTTGGGATTGGTGGCCGAAATCACGAGTCCCGTGCGGCCCCAGATGCCCGTGGGCAGCCCGCCCCCGAGTTGGTTCCAGGTTGCGCCGCCGTCGGTACTTTTGTACACACGGGCATGCGGACCATAAACTATGGATTCGGTGTTGCTGCGGATGCGGTCCCAAAACGAGGCGTACAACACCTGCGGCTGGGAGGGGTGCATCACCAGGTCGCTCGCACCGGCCTGGTTGCTTACAAAAAGAACTTTTTGCCATGTTAAGCCGCCGTCGGTGCTTTTGTAAACACCGCGTTCGTCGTTGCGTACGTACGGATTTCCCATGGTGGCAGCATACAAAACCTGGGTGTTTTGCGGGTCTACAAGTATTTTGGAAATTACACCACCGCCTGCCAGTCCGAGGTAATTCCAGGTTTCGCCGCCGTCGGTACTTTTGTAAATGCCTTCACCGTTGAACAAAACGATGGGCATGTTGGGATCGCCGGTTCCTGCGTAAACGATGTCTGGATTTTGAGGGTCGTACGTAATGTCGCCGATCGAAAGTTCGGGTTGTTCGTCAAAAACGGCATGCCAGTTGGTCCCGCCGTCGGTAGATTTAAAAATACCACCACCGGCAAATCCGGCAAGTACGATGTCGTCGTTGTTGGGGTGTATGGCGATGGCATTGGTACGTCCGGCTACATTTGCCGGCCCCTGAAGCGTCCAGGATGCGTTGTAACCCACACATGGATCCGCATTGCGTTCGTTAACCTGCTCGTTGAGCCGAATGGATTGCAAACGACGACGCCAGGCGGCAACGTTGAAGGTGGTGTCCGGGTACGTCCGCTGAAAGGTAAACTGGTCGTAAGGTTCGGCTTTGTGATCGATGCGGGCCCGGGCAGCGGCTGCCTGGTTGTGTACCGCAGCGCTTCGGCATGCGGCCATCGACAAAATAACGGAAAGGCCCAGCAAAACGGGCAACATCGGTTTGTTCATGGATTGAAAGTATGAATCGGTTGTGCGGTACTTCATGCAAAAATAACAACTTTTGTACCGCAATTGCGCCGATGTGCAACCAACGACCTGTTTGTGTTGTTTCAGGCGCAACAACTTTCATTATGGCTACTGAACAACCGTCGCAGACCCAACAGGACAACTTTGTATTCCATCCGTACAACGTCATGTTGTACCTGATGCTTTTTGGACTGTCGGCTTTGTTTTTGTCACTTACCATCTCGTACATCTACACGCGGGTAACCATGAACGTACCGCCTGTTCAGTTGCCCTGGTTGTTTCTGCTCAATACGGTCATCCTTCTTGGAAGCAGTTATACGATGATTCTTGCCAAGCGTTGTTACCTCTCCGACCATACGGAGGGCTACATGAACAACCTGAAATACACCATCGGACTTTCGGTGTTGTTTATGGCCATGCAATCGGTCGCCTGGTATTGGCTTTTCAGCCACAACATCGCGTTAAATACCTCAACAACAACGGCTTACCTGTACCTCATCTCTTTTGTACACCTTGCCCACGTGATCGGCGGGTTACCCTTTCTCATCAACTTTTACCGTACGGCCAAAAAACGCATGGTTGATCCGGTAACCGTGCTGGTGTATTTTTCCGACCCGGAAAAACGGCTCAAACTGCGTTTGCTCACCGTGTATTGGCACTTCCTTGATCTGCTTTGGATTTACCTGGTTTTGTTTTTTGGTGTAAATTATTTGATCTGAACGGTAGAAACCAACATACTCTAAAACGTATCAAAATCACCGTAACCAAAACGCATTTTTTCCAGCAATGGAAGGCATGCAGCATCTTCTGTTTTGCAACATACCGCCCACGATGGTTGGGCAGTGTACCGGGCTGACATTTTTTTGCTCAAACGGGAGCCGGGAAAGGTGTTGAACAGGATTTTCCGCAATCCGGTTAGGCGTGCGATTTTTTTCAACTGTAAAAGCCATGCATCAAATTGAGCATCGCTGCAATTTTCGGGCAACAAAACATCGCCGACCAACAACCCGTTTTCAAATTTCAACCAGCAATCTATCCTTGAAAACCGGCATAATCTGTTGAAAGAAAACGATTTGTAGGCGTAAAATTGTTTGTCGTGCAGGAGGCCTCCAAAGCCTTCCAACTGAACTGAATTTTCCAATACAAAATTCGGAGGTGCCAAATAAGGGGTTAAAACCAGTTCTGCCCATCCTTTAAAAATACCGGGAACACGCAACTTTCTGCAAAGTGCTTCCAGCGGGAAAACCGTTAATGGCACTTCGTAATATTCCATGGTCCCGACGTTTGTAAAACCGAATTTTTTTACAAACACATGCTCGCTGTTTTGGTTGGGGATCGTAAAAATCAAAGGTATCCCTTCCAACTTCAGTGATACCATCGTTTTTTCCAGTAGCCATGTCATCAATCCCCGTCCCGAGTGACTCGGGAGGGTAAAGGTTTCCATAATCATAGCACAAGTCACCAAATCACCATTTGGCCAAACGGCCGTAAAAGGTAAAGCTCCAACAACTGCCACCGGAGTACTATCGGTTGTTTCGTAAGCAACCCATCCATGGTATTGTCCGCCCGATTTTGGGGAGTTGAACTTTTTATGGTAATACGGCTCGGAAAGTGTCTTTTTGGTCACCGTTTTTACCAAAAAACCAACATCTGCAAGGTTCTCCTGGGTTATTTTTTTACATACGTACTGTTCCATCGTGCCGGTTTAGTATCGTCCATGTTTTACTGCCAACCATTGATTTGCCTGCGAAATGTAAGGATTGATGGTAAGTCTTTCCCGCAAACGTTGGTCTGCCTGGTCGTTTGGAAAAATAAAATCAACCGCAAGTTGTTTGGTAAAACCCATTTTTTCAGCCGCATCGAGCAATGCTGGCGTGTAGGCGCCAAAGGGGTAGGCGAGGGCATCAACAGGTTTTCTGGAAATTTTTTCCAAAACTGTTTTGCAATCGAACAGTTCCCTGATGGCCTCCTCAAGGGGTAAATAGGCCAAATCCTGGTGGGTGTAGCCATGCGCTCCAATGGAAACGTAAGGGCTATCGGTCAGTTGTTTGATTTCAGGCGACGACAACAAAGCCCAGTATTCAGACAAAGTTTCGGCGCGCTCCCAGGCACCGGCCTCGATGAACGCCTTTTCCATTTTTTGTACAAATGACCAGGGGGAATGCCGCGCCCAATCCACGAGCCTGCGGCCATCGGCATCCATGAAATACTGCGTACGCCGCCATTTTTTTTTGTAAAAAAGGCGCCCTCCAACATCGATTTTGGGTGGCGCAAGTCTGGTAACGACATCCAAAAAATCCATCCAAAGCCAGGTTGCACCGTGATCAGCCGCACCTGTCAGGAAAAAAGTAGCATGTGCGGCGTATTTCTCCAAAACCGGCAGCGCATGGTGCAAATTGTTCCGATAGCCGTCATCAAAAGTGATGGCAACCGTAAACCGTTGCTTGTCAAACTTTTCCAAAAAGTAATCGTCGAGCGAGACGATTTGGGTGTGTTGCGATAAAAATTGAATCTGTGATTCAAATCTGGCGGCACTGAGGAAACGGCTGTTCAGTTTTTTTTCTCCTATGTTGTCTAAACCATGGTACAATAAAATACGGCGTCCGGGCTCACCCATTATTTTTTCCGCCTTCCGCCAACCTGCGAAAAACAAGAAGTCATTGGCCAAAAGCTGTGCCTGACCTGCAATTTTATGAGTGATCCTGGAAAGCAATCTGATGCGTAACGATTTGAATTTTTATCAAAAAACCCGCCCCTGCATTCAGGAGACGGGTTTTTGTAAAGCCATAAATGTATCTTAACAGATCAGCGCATGATCTGAAATTTCTTGCTGACCAAACCTTCGGCGGTGCGGGCGGTGGCTACGTACATGCCCGGGGCCATGTCGCTTACCCGAATTTCAGCGCGTTCCCAAAGCACATTGCCGGAATCGTAAACCATCCGTCCCATGGCATCGTACACGATGAATTGTTCGATAAATTCCTTACCGTTGAGGTGTATCTGAAGCAGGTCGGATGCCGGCGAAGGGAACAACAACAAATCCTGAGCCGTTGTGCGGTCGTTTTTGTCGTTGAGGTTGATGGGGATGTTGAGCGTAACGCTTTCGCCGGTGCTGGTGCTACCGTCGGACCACATAAGTGTCGGGGCGTCAACCGTAACGGTGGCATAAGCTTGCTCACCCGCTTTTACGCCGTCGACAATGTCTATGATGATGAAATCGAACTGGCCGATGATGCCGTGGCCGTTTATACCGATGCCACCTGTGCGTGTAAATGCAGATTCAAGCCGTCCTGGAAGTGGATTTTTCGAAAGGGTAAGGTAGGGTGCGTTGAGGTTGATCCAGGTGCTCGGGAAGAACTGCATGTGCAGCGCCGAGTCGACGATTTGCGGGCTCAACTGGGCGTCAAAAGTAAATCCGAAGAGGTCGGTGACCTGTTCTGTGGTGGTACCCAGGCCTACTTCCACCTGAACCAGGTCGCCGGGGGCCGGATTGGGTGTGAGCAGATTCAGTGCAAAATTAAGGCCTTTACCTGCTGCGGGTATGTTGGGTACAAGGTTGTGTTGTTCGCGGTAAAAAACGCCAATCGCAAGGGTGTCGTCAACCGTCACAAATCCATCGCCGTTGGTATCGGCATGTTTGAGGTCTGTGGTGATTCCTGTATACGGGTTGCTCCAGTTGGTGGCGTATTGTGGGTACCATTCCAGGGATGCATCGGGGCGTGTGTTGCCGTCAATACCCATGAGGTAACCCAGGGGGAGCAGGTCTTTGTTGTCGACCATGCCGTCGTAATTCACATCGCCTGCCCAAACGCAATCGGCAACGCAATAGGGGCCAGCCGTTGAATAAACATCCACCACATCCATAACGATTTTCACCGTATGGCATTGGTTGTTTGCTGCTACGCAATAATTGATTTCGAACTCATCGGTTCCTGTAAACCCGGCTTCAGGTGTGTAAATCAAAAGGTTGTGTCCCGAAATGGATTGTCCGTTGATGGTTTGGGTGGTGTACCCGGGATAAAAATCACAGCTCCCAAAATCGGGGGCGTCAAGTATGGAGAAGTTGAATCCGATAAAGGGGATTTTATAGTTAACCACCATGGGGGTTTCTTTGGGCGTGCTCAATTCGAACGTACCAAAGCGGGGAGGCAGGTTGCCGACGACCACGTAAGCTGTGGCCATTTCCAGGTTGTTGACAAACATGTTGCCGATCACGTATGTGAACGACGCGACACCTGTAAAGTTGGTGTTGGGTGTGAAGGTTACCTGGCCGGATGCACTCGTTCCGCTGATGGTACCTGGGAAGTTGGCGGGTGTGTTCCAGCTTTTAACCGTGAGGTTGCCGATGTCGTTGTCGCGAACATTGAAGGTGACGGGCGTGCCTTTGGGTGTAAAGGCGTGATCGTCCATGGCCATGTTGTTCAAAGCTCCGCCGTTGATGATGTCAAGTTTTACCGTTTTGTAAAATGTGGCACCGAAATCGTCGTTGGCAAGCACAAACTGATCCGTTCCTGTATGGTTGAGGTTGGGCGTGTATTTAAAAACCATGCCGCCGGTCAGGATTACGGTGCCGTTGGATGGCGCCTGAAAAACGGTATACCCGTCGTAAGTCAGTGGGATGCTGACGGGTGCATTTTTGATCGTGGTTACCCGAAGGGTATCGCTTACAGGTGATCCGTTGTTGACGCCGACGCTGATCTGAGCCGTTTTGCAGTTGAAAAGTACGTCGCAAACGTTGTAATTGATGTGAGCAACGCCCAAAAAGCCTGGTTCAGGTGTAAATACAACTTCACCGTTGCCATTGATGGTTGCCGTACCGTGGTCAACAAGTGGAATGGCATCGATGGTAAGCGGTGCGTTGGTGCCGGCATCATTGGCAAGCGCGTCGATGGTTACGGATGAACCGGCGCTGGTGACGGCATAATCGTTTTGTGCTGTAATAAGCGATTCGTAAACCGAAACCCGGTAAGCGCGGTAGATCAGAAAAGGATAGGAACCTACGTAGGAAAGTTCAAGGGTAAAAGTATCAACGCCTGTAAAGCCGGGATCCGGCGTGTAGCGAATTTGGTAAACAAAGGGATTGCCGGAACCACCGCTGGAAAGCAAAATGACATCAACTTCACCGTGCAGCGCCAATGGACTAACTTCAATGATGGTCAGGTTCTGGCCGCTGATGGTATCGTTGATGATGGTATTCTCAGCTGTAATCAGGTTTTTGTACCCCCCTCCGCCCTGGCTTTGTGCAACTACAAGCTTTGCTGCAAGCAATAGCAAAGTCAGCAGCAACGCCCTTCGATGAGGTTGGTGTAAGAATACATTCATGGCTGTCGTATTAAAAACGATCAAAAATAGAAATTCTATCTGATAGGGGGATAGCTTTCGTTGAAAAAAAATATTTTTGTGAATGGTTTTTTGATAAAAGTATGAATATTTTAAATTTATAAAAAGCTGAATTATCGAACTTTTGCTTCTAATTATTCAGCTATAAATTTAACTTTGTGAATCATCAGCATTTCTTCTTTGCAAGGTAAATAGCCGTTTTCTCAAAAAACAAACCGTATTCTTGTCGGATAGCGCAGTGTCGTTACCGGAACAGCCTTCTTTGTATGCACGCCCTCCCATGGATAAAAAATCATCATCAAACGGTGAATTGCACACCAACAAAATATACCAGGTCCTCGAGCATCTCGAACCAGGGGAATACAAACGCCTGCTGAAGTTTTTGAACTCCCCGTATTTCAACCAAAGTCGGACCCTGGTGCAATTGTGTGAGGTACTGCTGGCAAACGTTGAAAACAAGCAAAAAGGTTTCAAACGCGAGGCCGTATGGCGGAAGCTTTTTGCACGCGAACCTTACGACGATGTGAATTTTCGCAAATACTGCTCCGACCTGCTCAAACTGGTGGAAAGCTTTATGGCACACGAAATGCTCGTGCAGGAACCCATACGGGAGGCCGTCAATACCCTGGAGTTTGTGGTTCGCCGCAGGATGGAGCCACTTTACAACAGCGCTTTTCGACAAGCGCGAAGCGAACTGCAAAAACAAAACTACCGGGCCCTCGATTATTTCCACAACGCCTACCTCGTCGAAAGACTGTATTACAGCATGATGGATTTCGATGTAAAGGTGAATGTACGTGCGAATCTGGAGGAGATTTCCCACAACCTCGACCTTTTCTACTGGATCGAAAAGATCAAACTCTACAGCTCGGCGCTAAGCCAGCGAAAAACCGGCAACTATACCTATGACCTTGATTTTGTAAGCGAAATCATTGAGTTTTTGCACCAATACCCCAAAGAGGAAGAACCCGAGTTGACGCTTTATTATTATGCCTTGCTTACCCTGCTTGAAGAGGAAAATACCGACCATTATTACAAACTGCGCAACATGCTCGACCAGTACGGCGCGAACATGCCCCACAAGGAAGCCATAGAACTTTACGATTCGGCATTGCACTACTGTACGGGTAAGTTGAACAAAGGCAACCGCATTTTTTTGCAGGAATATTTTAACCTCTCGGAAGACGCTTTTAACAAAGGGGTTTTTCTGGTGAAGGATGAACTTGCACCGTGGCGTTTCAACAACATCACAGGTGTAGCCCTTCGCCTCGGCAAACTCGACTGGGCAGAAAACTTCGTTACCCAATACCATTCTTATTTGCCCCAGGAAACGCGTCAAAACACCTATACTTTCAACCTGGCGCGTGTGTACTTTTACCAGCAAAAATTTGAAAAGGTGCTCAGCCTTTTGCGCAACATCGAATACGAAGACATTGGTTACAACCTCATCAGCAAAGTTAACCTGACGCTGACCTATTACGAACTCGACGAATTCGATGCCCTCGATTCTTTTATGGAGTCGTTTCGTGTGTTTTTGAACCGCCACAAAAACATTCCGCTCCAACGCCGCCGCAGCTACCTCAACCTGCTTAAATACGTACGCCGCCTCACAAGATTGCTTCCGGGTGACAAAGCTGCGGTTGAAAAACTGCGCGAAGAAGTGCTGCAGGACAAAGCCGTAACCGTCAACCACGAATGGCTTATGGAAAAACTGGCCGAACTGGCGTAAAGCGTTTTGCAATTTTCAACTGCAACACACGTTTAGAGCATGTTTGGATTTCACCTTCGTTTATTTTGATTTTTTTTCTACAAAACATACAACCACGACGCACCATGCCGATGAAGTTTGCAACCATCCTGTTGTTCGGTTTGATGACGGTTCCGCTTTTTGCCCAGAAAAACAAAAAAACTGCCGGCCCCCTCACACCTGAAGCCATCACTTCGATGCATGCCTATGAGGATACGTTGGGTGTTTTGTCGTTCGCCATGGTGAATGATTCCATCGAAGTGGAAAGGTTCGGAGCGGCCCACAGGCTCATCACCATGCTGGTGGAGGCATTAAAAACTGAAAACTCCTTCAATTACCCCTTCGATCGCCTCAAGTCCATTTCCATTCTTGCACCGCCGGACAGCAGTTTTCGCATTTTTTCCTGGCAGTTGTTCGTCAACGATTCCACCTACCGTTACTACGGAGCCATTCAGATGAACACGCCACAGTTGGTGTTGCATCCACTGCGCGATAAAAGTCTCGACATGGAACGCTTGCCCACACACGAAGTACTTACTCCGGACCAGTGGTACGGTTCGGTGTATTACAACATTCGCCCGTTCGACATGCGCGGCGGCGGCAGACATTACATGATTTTTGGTTTCGATGCCGTCGATTTTTTCAACCGCCGTAAAATCCTCGATGTCCTCTATTTCGATGCGGAAGGCAAACCTTTTTTTGGCGCCCCTGTATTCGATCGGGGCGATGCGCCTGGATTCACACCCGGAGAAACACGCATCATCCTTGAATACACGGCCGAAGCTTCCGTGCGCCTGAACTGGGATGAGCAATACCAGGTCATTTTGTTCGACCACCTGCTTC
The DNA here is from genome assembly GCA_020847915.1 of Saprospiraceae bacterium. Taxonomy (GTDB): domain Bacteria; phylum Bacteroidota; class Bacteroidia; order Chitinophagales; family Saprospiraceae; genus M3007. The sequence goes on from JADLBE010000248.1 coordinate 12,904, forward strand.
CCGTGCCGAGCCCCTATTACAATGGCATGACCCATGTGCCCGACGGCAGTTATGAGGCATTCCAATTCAGCAAAGGCAGGTGGAAATACATCCCCAAAATTTTCAACGACGTCAACCTTGAAGTGCCCATGCCCGAGCCCATCCTCGACAGCAGGAAAGAGAAAGATATTTTGGGGAAAAACAAAAAGAAAAAAGGGAAAACGCCCTGAGAAGTCGGTTGGTCGGTTAGTCGGTTGGTCAAAAAAAAGGAGTCATCCCGAATGGTTTGGGATGACTCCTTTTTTTGACCAACCGACTAACCGACCAACCGA
>JADLBE010000249.1 GCA_020847915.1 Saprospiraceae bacterium
AAAAAAGCGATTTCCTGTTTGCAAAGTACTGCTGGGACCGGGTAGCTGAAATGTCGCCCGATTACCCGGGTATTTATGCCAAATTGGGCATCCTCACCAGCGAACATCTGCAGGATTACAAAGAAACCGCCATCCATTACCTGCGCCTAGCCATCCAACAGGATACACAAAACGCCGATTTGCATTACCGCCTGGCCACGCTGTTGCGCGACCACCAAGGCCAATTCGAAGAAGCATTGCAACACCTTCATCAGGCTGTTGAACTGGCGCCACAAAACGCCGGAGCCTGGTTCGATCTTGCCTATGCCAGTCTGCAAATGGGCCGCAACAGCGATGCGTCCAGCCAGTACCAACGTGCCATCAATTTGGCGCCCGGCTTGCGCACCGAGGCTTACGATCAGCTCTACCAGCAGAGTGAACCGGTTACAACAGCATCCACACCGAACACAGAACCACAGCCCGCTCCCGCACCACCGGTGGAAGTTGTTGCCGAGGCGGCGCCTGCAGCACAACCTGTGTACCGTCGCGAACAACTCACGGTGTTCATCACCGGCGCCACTTCAGGTATTGGTCGCGCAACGGCCGAAGTATTTGCCAGGGAAGGACACCGGCTCATCATCACAGGCCGCCGCGCTGAACGCCTGGACGAAATATCCAAACATCTTAGCAGCCACTTCGGCGCCGAAGTGTACACCCTAAACTTCGATGTCTCCAACATTGCCGCTGTTACCAATGCGATTGAAAATCTGCCGGAAAATTGGCAGGACATAGACATGTTGATCAACAATGCCGGCGGAGCCATGGGACTGGCGCCCATCCACGAAGGTCGCATCGACCATTGGGAAACCATGATCGACGCCAACATCAAAGGGTTGTTGTACGTCACCCGTCTCATTTCGCCGGGCATGGTAAAACGCCGAAAGGGACACATCCTGAACATTGGTTCCACGGCAGGCAAAGAGACCTACCCCAACGGCAATGTGTACTGCGCTACCAAATTTGCAGTGGATGCCCTTACTCGTGCCATGCGTATGGACCTTTATACACACAACATTCGCGTGAGCCAGGTGAGCCCGGGCCATGTGGAAGAAACCGAATTCGCCCTCACACGTTTCGAAGGCGATGTGGAAAAAGCAAAAATCTACAAGGATTTCCAACCCCTCAAATCAGGCGACGTAGCGGAAGTGATTTATTTCATCGCCACACGTCCGGCACACGTCAACATCCAGGATGTTTTGATGATGGGAACACAACAGGCAAGTTCGATGCTGATTGACAGGTCGGGTAGATAATAAGTCGTAAGTCGTAAGTCGGCTTGGCAAGCAAGTAAAAAAAATACCCAATCGTTTGTTTTTCAAACAATTGGGTATTTTTTTATTCAAATCTCAAGCTAAAGTCCGACTTACGACTTACGACTTACGACTTATTAAAGATGCAGCCTCGCTTTCCGATCGAGCAGGTGTTCTTTGCTTTCGACGTGATCGGGGTCGGGCACGCAGCAATCCACCGGACAAACGGCGGCGCATTGGGGTTCTTCGTGGAATCCAACACACTCGGTGCATTTGTCGGGCACAATGAAGTAGTATTCGTCGGAAACGGGGTTGTTTTTATGTTTTGCATCAACGGAAGTACCGTCTTCCAGGGTATAAGGGCCAGTTACGGTGTTGCCGTCGGCAACGGCCCATTGCACACCACCTTCGTAGATGGCGTTGTTGGGACATTCAGGCTCGCAAGCGCCGCAATTGATGCACTCATCGGTGATCATAATGGCCATGGCTGCAAAATATTTTGTGTTTGTTTAAAAGCGCTGCAAAGGTAAACCACGATTGGCAGGTTTTGTTGGATTGAATTTAAAAAAAAGAGCCACCCCGAAACACGGGACGGCTCTTTTATTATACAATTTGCTTTTCTATCGCGTCTTCTGCGAAGCTTTAACAAACGCTTCGATCTTATCTCCGGAGAGTTGTTTTTTCTTACTGTCAGCTTCCTTTTTATCGGCAAACCGGCCAACGATAACAGAGTAGTACGGTGATTCCGGGAAACGTACGATTTCGGCCGTAGTGTAACCCTTGCCCTGAACAGCTGCGAGTTTGGTCTGCGCACCCGTTTCTGCGAGGAATGAACCAACAACCACATAAAATTCCTGGGTACCTGCGGGAGGCGTAACCACCGGAGCTGGTGTGGCAGGAGCTATGTCTTCCTTCGTTTCTACAGGAGGGGTTGCTATCGTTGAAGGTGGCGCCTGATTGATGTTGGCCTTATCCTCGTTTTGGTCGGTCACGTAAATCGTCGTACCGGATACATCCGAGGATTTGATGACAACTTCTGTGCGGCGGTTGCGGGCATGCTCATCTTCGGTACATGAAACGCCATCTTTACAGTTGTTGCGCAAACGGGTTTCACCGTAACCAACGGGTTTCATACGGCTGCGGCTCACACCTTGTTTTTCAAGGAATTCGACAACACCGTTGGCACGGCGCTGGCTAAGCTCCTGGTTGTAAGCATTGGTGCCGCGTGAATCGGTGTGGCTGGCCAGTTCGATGGTCACGTTCGAATGCTGTTTCAACAAAGCGAGAACAAGGAACAAGTCCTTTCGGGCATCCGGGCGGAGTGTGGCGTCATTGAAGTTGTAATAAATGTTGGGCAGTTCGATCACCGTGCCGGAAAGTGTTGTTCCGACGTTGATCACCTGCATCATGATCTGGTTGGGGAGGCTCCAGCCTTCCGTTGTAATTTCCGTATCGCCGATTTTTTTTCCACCCTGGTAAAGCGCCAGATCGTATTTTGAATCGGGCATAAGGTAGTAATCGATCGAGCCGTTGGCATCTGCAACGATGGTATCCATGGCGCCGGTGGCTTTGTTTTTCAAAACAAGCACCGAACCCGCAAGCGGAGCGTTGGTGACGTAATTAAAAACCGAAGCATTCCAATGCACCTTGCCGTCATTTTCATCCCTTTCCATCTGTACACTCACTTCGTTGGCAGGCTTGTTGATCGAAGCGCGCACCTGTTTCGATTTGTACCCCTGTTTGGAAACAGTAAAGGCATAGCTGCCGGGCTTGAGTTCGGAGTTGAACGTACCGTTAAAATCCGTAGCGCCGACAATGCCTTTGTCAGGTTGGGCTACACGCATCACATCCTGTCCGTTTTCCTTCTGGATGGTGATGAGGTTGCCGAATTCGTCGCGACCGATGACCGTATTAACATCGTACTGCAAAACGCGTACGCTGGCATCGGAAACAGCAGCTCCACTGGTTTTGTCGGTAGCAATAACACGCACAGCTAGGTTGCGGTCGGGCACGCGAAAGTTTTGCAGCAGGTAATCGTCAAGGTTTCCGTTTTCGGTGTGGAAGCTGAAAATATCATCGCTGCCTGCGCCACCTGCACCGTTGGAACTGTAATAACCATTGATCTTGTCGAGGTCAACGATAAGACCAAAATCATCGCCGGCGGTGTTGAACGGTGCGCCGAGATTGACGGGTTTCGTCCAGTTTGTACCCTCCGGAACGACGTAGTACATATCCAGTCCACCTTTGCCTTCAAGGGCATCGGAGGCATAATAAAGCGTGTTGTCGGCATGTATGAACGGGAATGCTTCATTACCGGCGGTGTTGATGCCGGGGCCGAGGTTCACAGGTTCACTCCAGGATTCACCAACACGGTAAGTGACGTAAATGTCCATGCCGCCTTGTCCACCTGGACGGTTGGAAGCAAAAAACAGTTTATCACCGTCGATGCTGATGGTCGGGTGCAGGTCGTCGAATTCGTTGTTGTTGAAAGGCAATGGTTCGGGGTCTGTCCAAACTGCGCCATTTTTTTTCGACGAGTAGATTCGTGTTTTTTGGATATCGTCTTTGGCGATTTTTTCCCGTCCTTTTTCCACAGCATTGGTAGAAAAATAGATGGTTTCGGTGGTGCGGTCGAACGTAACCGGCCCTTCGTGGTTCAGTGACGACAATTCTTTGGCAAAAGGTTGTGGTGCCTGAAGAGCGCCTTCACTGTCGCGTTGGGAACGAAGGATCGACATTGCAGGCAGGTTAAGCCGTTGGTCCTTGTTCTTTTTCAAACCAACACTGTTGGTAGAAATGAAAACGATTCCGTCCTCAAAAAACTGTGGACTGAACTCCAATCCGGGTTGGTTGATGGCGGCTTCGTTTTTAACTTGCAAAGAAACGGTATCAGGTTTGCCGGATTGAGCCATGCTTTGCCCTGTACAGAGCAAAGCGACCAGCATAGAGCTTATGTAGTGGTGACCATTCATGATCCTGAGAGGTTTAAGCATAGTAGCAAAAAACGGGTATTAAAGCGCTTTTACGCCGGAAAAATTGGTTTTGGGTTTTCCGGTCATTCACAACGCTGATTTTACATAAAAAAGCGCGGATTAGACATGTTCTTTTTAACCCGTTTCAAATCGGCCTGAAGCAGGAGCTCGATCGAACCGGCGCTGTAGTCGCGGATGTTGGACAGGGGGAAATCGTAGGCAGCCCCAACCCCGAACTGAGGGTGTACCTGCCAGTAAACCAAAAGATCAACCGATTCTCCTGCTCCGTCGCCTCCAAGGCGGTAAGACAAACCGGCAGTCACTTTTTCCATGATTTCCAGGTTCACGTTCAGGTCCATATCGAACGGTGCATTTTCAACATATTTGAAAAGAACCGCGGGTAAAAGGTTGAGATCGTCGTTTAGCCTAATGATTGCGCCGGCCATACCATAGTAATGACGGTATTCCTTAGCCGTTAGGTCGGCGTCCGGATTGGAAAATCCGATGGAGTTGGAATAAATCTTGGGCACTGAAAATCCGACGTAATACTTGTTTTCAAAAGTACAATAAATGCCCGCGCCTACGTTGGCATGAAAATCGTTAACACGCTGGTTATCAAGCGAATTATCGCCTATTTGTCCTGGTTGCGCATTGTTGAAATTGTAACTTAGCGATCGGACGGAGCCCGAAATACCGGCGCGAACTGAAACGTCCTCACTGGCAACCAGATCGTACGAATAGGCAAGTGAACCGTTGAAATCGTTCTGAAGCCCGATTTCATAACCTCCAAGTGTTACTCCAATGCCTACCCGTGGGCTTAGAAAAGGAGAATTAAAACTCAGGAGTGCCGATTGCGGAGCGCCTTCAAAACCCATCCATTGATTGCGGTAAATCCCGGTAATGGACGGAATGCCACGAGCACCTGCATAAGCAGGATTCACATACAGTTTGTTGTACATGAATTGGGTGTATTGCATTTCCTGCTGCGCCATGGCCTGAAAGGCGGCAAAGAGGAAAAAAAGCGGAAATAGAATTTTTTTCATAACGCTTATGTTTTGAGGGCTGCGCAACCCGGATCAGGTTGCGCAGCCATACGTTTCAATTACCGGAAAATTTCTACAAATCCTTTGATCGGCACATCATTGGGTGCAGGCGAGAAGATGTAGTAATAGGTGCCGTCAGGCAGCGGTTTGCCGGCTTCGCCGTCGAGTGTTCCTTCCCACGGAGTAGCAAGGTCGTAAGGTGAAGCTTCGTATACTTTATCACCCCATTGGTTGTACACAACAAGGGAATTGCCAGGGTATTCGTTTGCAAGCAAACACCGGATTTCCAGGTAGTCGTTTACGCCGTCGTTGTTTGGTGTGATTACATTGGGTATGAACGAACAATCCGTTTCACGTACCGTGATCGTTACTGTTGCCATATCGCACAGGTCGGGACACGCTTTGGAACATACTTCGTAAAGAAAAGAAGCTGTGCCAACATTCGTTCCAGCTGTATACGTGTAAAGGCCATTGCCCAAAAAGGTCAGACCCGGCACCGTACTGATCAGGGTATCGCTGGCGTCCGATAAAGGAATAATCACATCGTTCAGCAACACATTGAAGCTGTCGAGTGTACCACCCGGATCAACTACAAAGTTCAGATCGTCATTGGCAACCGGTTCAGCAGCCTGGAACACCTCGATGGTGTCGGGCGATGTCGGACATCCGTTCACCACGGCCTGCACCACGTAGTTACCTACCGTGGCAGGGGTAATCTCAAAACTGATGCTGTTGCCAGCCTGAAATGACTCACCATCAGGACCTGTCCAGGTATAGGTAGCGCCAAGGTAATTGGGTACCGTTATGAACATCGAATCACCGGAGCAACCAGGGTTGGGTTCAGCAGTAGGATCAAGGGAACGTAAGGGCAACACCGTCAGGTTTACAGCACAAACAGCCGTATTGCCTGAAGCATCCGTAGCTATGTAGGATATGGTGTAGTCACCAACCTGCAAAACATCACCACTTGCCGGACCCGCGGTTTGGACCACCAGCGGTTGTGAACAGTCGTCCGTTGCCGAAAGCGGCTGGAACTCAAGTTCTACGGCATCACAGGTGGAAACTGTATCGGCAAACAAAATGAAATTATCCGGATCCAAAACAATGGCGGCTCCGGTATTCACAACCACGGTTTCAGGACAGTTTGTAAAAACGGGTGGTATGTTTTCCTGAACTGTAATGGTAAAGGTTGCCGTGATGGGTTGGCTGATTGAATCGGTAGCCGTGTAGGTTACGATCGTTACACCTGCGGGGAATGTTTCGCCCGGCTGGTAATTGGATGTTACGTAAACGGTATCGCAAAAACCTGCGGTTGTAGGCGGCGTCCATGTCGCAACGGCCGAACAACCCGACAGGATCTGGTTGGCAGGTACATTTTGGAACGTCGGTACCTGGTCGCTGTTCACCGTGACCGTAAAGGTACAGGTATCAAAATTGGAGCTGCCATCTTCCACAAGTATAACAATGCTGGTTGTACCAACATTGAAAGTAAAGCTGTCAACGGGTATGCCGGATGTAATGAGGGTTAGTTCCTCGACTGGCGTACAGTTGTCGGAAGCAGTCGGGAATGACCAGTTGTACGTTGCACCACAAGCGCCTGCACTGATCACAGTATCCTGCGGGCAGGAAGCAAACTGGGGCGCCACCTGGTCTACCACAAACACATCAAAGGCGCAAATGGATATGTTTCCGGAAACGTCCTGAGCTGTGTAAATGAC
>JADLBE010000250.1 GCA_020847915.1 Saprospiraceae bacterium
GAACGCTTCCCGGTCGAGGTTCAGCAATTTGGTCACCGTGTCGTTCACCGCCGTAAAACTGTTGGCAATCAGTTCGTCGTTTTTAAAAAGTCTGGCGACAACCGTATCGAGTTTTTTTCCCCGCAGTTCCCGTTGGATGCTGTATTTGGTTTCACCCACCAAAAAATCGAGTTGCAGTTTTACGGGCAATTTGCCGTCGGCAAACGACGAGCGCATCAACTCCTTGTTGTTGATTTCATCTTTCCCGTACAAACAATACAACACCGCTTCAAAAAGGGTGGATTTGCCGGCGCCGTTTTTTCCGATGATGCCCACCAGTCCCTCACGGAATTCGAGCTTCAAATCGCCGTATTGTTTGTAATTCTGAAGAAGCAGGGATTGCAGGATCATGCGTCAATGTTGATTAAAAAAGGAGGCAGCCTTTTGTGCAAGTTTTTGGGCCATGGCCTCATCGTCGCGGTATTGCTCCCGCACATAAGCGGAGAAAAGTTTGTCCAAACTGTCGAACGACTGCGCTTCCCACCGGGTGGCATGCGATTTTTCGTTGTACATGCGTCTTTTGGGCAACAACTGAAAGCAGTGCGGAAAAATTTCACGCAGGTGCTGGTTGCTGATCTCCAACGATTGCTCAACACGTATATCATTGAATACCAGTGTCATAATTGCCCCCCGGGTGTCGTTTTCCACCGCAAAAGATTTGATTTTTTCACGCAGTTCATCCACACTGAGCGCATGACAATGGTGTGACTCGAACTTAAGCCACGGTCTTGTGGGAATCGCCTCAAAAGTGTTGGTGAAGGTGCCGTCGGCCGCAAGTTTCAGGTTGATGAACCCTTTTTCCGCACCAATTTCCGTGTCGCTGAAACGTTCGGTTGAACCGCTGTACCAGGCGTTGGGGTGCAAATTCACCTGCTGGTAATTGTGCCAATGCCCAAGGGCTACGTACTGGAAACCCTGCAGTTTTTCTTCAAATTCGGGCGGAAAAACCTGTTCGCCGTATTCCTCCATGAGGTAACGTTTACCCAGGGAAGTGTGCAGCATAAGGATGTTGAAACTGCCTTCCACGGGTTGCAATTTTTCGAGTTCTTCGAAAAGTTTTCGGTAGTCGTTGATATGCGGCATTGCATGCACCGTAACGTCCCCAAAAGTCCATTTTTCCCAAACATCGCCGAAGGCGGGATACACACAATGCAGCGTGCGCAAGGCACGCAGGATGGGACTGGTGTACACCGTTTTGGGTGTTTCATGGTTGCCCGAAATAACAACCAGGGGAATGTCCAGGTCGCATACCCTGCGCAACTGCTCCATACCAAAAGTAAGGGCGCGGTTGCTTGGACTAGGCCGGTGGAAAAAATCGCCCGAATGGATCACCACATCGGGTTTTTCAGCACAAATGCGATCAACAATCCTTTCAAAAGCATCGTACACATCCTGTTCGCGGGCATTGATGCCGTTGTCATCCACGTTGTCGTAAGCCTGGAAACCGAGGTGGGTATCGGAAAAATGGATGATGTGCATGCCAGGTTAGGGGGTAAGACGGGTAAAGGCGATAAAATCGGTTTGTGGCGGATTTTCCAATCCGAGACTGCGGCCCATGGTTACAAGTTGTCCGCGGTGGTAAGTGCTGTGCTGCAACACCTGCAATAGGATGTCGGAAACCTGGTTGGTGATGATTTTGCCACTGGTGGTGCTGTAGGTCATCAAACCATCAAAGAATGCATCTTCCTGGTCCTGAACAAAATGCACCAGTTTCTCCGAAGAGCGCAAAACGCCTTCGAAGGTTTCTTCGTGCAAACTTTGGTGTTCGTGCGACGGAAAAATATGTGGCGTTGCGCCGTGCAGGCGTTCCGCCCAGATGAACTGGGCATCCCAGATGTGGAGCAGCGTTGTGTGCAGGGTTGGAAAACTCGAAGGCGTATGGGCGTCGAGCAGAGGTCTTTCTGCGTTGCGCACCCAGTCAACCATGAGGCGGTTGGCCCAGTGGTTGTAGGCTGCGTATCGTGTGAAAAAAGAAGCAAGGGACATGTATAAATGGATTTAAATATTGATTTCGGATTGTTTTTCGAGCAACGCCAGGAAAAACCCATCGAAGCCTTCATCCTGCGGTAAAATACTGCGTTCGGTAAGCAGGCGGAAATTTTTTCCTGCTTCCGACGCCAAAAAAGCTTTGACCTGCTCTGTGTTTTCCGAAGGCAAAATGCTGCAGGTAGCATAAAGCATTCGTCCGCCTGGTTTCAGAATGGGGCTGTATTGCTGCAGGATTTCCTGCTGGGTTTGGCGCAGCGATGCGATGCTTTCTTCGGACAGTTTCCATTTGGAATCCGGGTTGCGCCGAAGCACGCCCAGTCCGCTGCAGGGCACGTCGAGCAACAGTCTGTCGGCCGTGCCATACAACCTTTTCACGACCTTGCGCGATTCGATGGCGCGCGCTTCAATGTTGCTTGCGCCGGCCCGGCGTGCGCGCAGGCGAAGTGCATCGAGCTTCCAACCCACGGTATCGAGGGCTATCAGATTGCCTTTGTTTTGCATCAGTGCAGCAAGGTGCAAAGCTTTGCCGCCACCGCCTGCACAGGCGTCCACCACCCGCATGCCGGGTTCGGGGGCAAGCAGGGCAGCTACCTGCTGACTGGAATAGTCCTGCAGTTCGAACAAACCTGCTTTGAACGCCTTTGTTAAAAATACATTTTTGCGCTTTACCAAAACCAAAGCATCGCCCTCCCCCACCGGTTCGGTTTCCACTTCCTCTTCCAGCAAACGTTTTTGCAAATCGGCGCGGGTCGTTTTTAAGGTGTTGGTACGCAAAACAACACGGGCAGGTTCGTTGAGTGCGTGCAGGGTTGCCGGCCATAAATCGCCAAGTTCCTGTGTACCCACGGCATCGAGCCAATCGGGGATACTTTCGGCCATGGCGCGGTTTTCGAGCAGTTTTTCCGCTTTTGCACGTACAACGTCGGGCTTGATGTCTTCAAATTCCTCCCAATCCGGCAACGAATCGCGGCGTGCGTTTACATCCGGATGTACCAGCATGGCAATGCCGATGAGGCGCCAAAAGCCGGCGAAACTTTTGGGTTCTTCACCCAATACGGCGCAAAAAAAACGGTAATACCGCACCACGAGGTAGGTCGTTTCGGCGATGAAAGCCCTGTCGCGGCTGCCTGCTTTGGGGTTTTGCTTCAAGGCGTATTCAATCACCTTGTCGGCATGACGGTTTTCAATAAAAATACCGCTGAGGGCACGGGCGACTTCCCGGACCAGGATGGGGTGCAAAGACAATGGATCGCGTTTAAACATCGGCACAAAGGTAGTTTTAAATCTACTTTAAGTTTCCATTCGGGGCACATGTGTTCAACATACAAAGCACAACTTTGTGTGATTAAACGACCCATCACAACATGAACATTCCCGAACACCTCCAGCTCGACGGCGCCTGCTGCTCCCTCGTAACCATGCGTCCGGCCCACCTGCCGGTGTTGCAGGAAATAGCCCGCGACATCAACATTTGGCAACACCTGCCCATAGCGGGATGGGACACCGAAGTGTTCTGGCAATGGGGCCTCGATGCCCTGAAACAAAAAGACGCCGGAACTGCCCATCCGCTGGTGGTGGTGGACAAACGTACCGGTCAGTTGCTAGGCGCCACGCGTTTTCAGGAAATCGTGGGCAAACACCGCAAAATGGAGATTGGCTGGACGTGGCTGAGCAGCGCCGTATGGGGCGGCACGGTGAATTTACAGGCCAAAATGCTGATGCTTGATTATGCCTTCGAACAGTTGGGCATGTTGCGGGTAGGATTTAAAACCGATGAGTACAACCTGCGTTCACAAAAAGCTTTGGAAAAAATCGGCGCACGTTTCGAAGGACTGCAACGCAAACACATGGTGCGCCCGGACGGCAGTCACCGCAATTCCTGCTTTTTCAGCATCACGGATGATGATTGGCCGGTGGCGCGGTTGAGGATTGTAAGGATGTTGGAGGAGAGGAGAAAGTTGTCTGTGCCGGTATTGCACGAGGTGTCTGGATAACGCTTCTAATGAAGCAAGTTAAATGAGGTGTCTCGCTGATTTTCCTAATGAACCACTCTGCCGATTGGCTATGGCACCAACAACGAAGTGGTTGAATATGAATAGCTCCGGGTGTAACCCGGGGGGATCTTTACCCCGGGTTACACCCGGAGCTATTCATATTCAACCGCTTCGCGGTTGGCGCCACCCGGTACATCAAAAGGCGATATCAGTTGTCTCCTTACTGTCGACATGACACACGGTAGTCGCTGGAGGGGTGAAGGGAGCGCGGGCCTGCGGCCCGCGCTCCCTTCACCCCAATATGTCCTTAAAATTGTGTCATGTCGAGCGTTAGCGAGACACCTCATTTACGTACACTCCAAAACAATTTCTACCTTGTCCAACAAAAACAGCCATGACCATCCATCAGGCTACCTTGAATGTAGACGGCAAGGAATATACACTTCACACCGGAAAACCCAGCTTTTTCGATACGTTTTATGTTGATTTTCAGCAGGAAGCTGTAGTCGGCGGCTTGCGGTATACCGTTTTTCTGCATCCCAAACAGGATATTTTTATCCAACATCTGGAACTGCAATTCCGCCTGCCCGATCCGGCGCCCCTGCGTTTTTTTGCCAACGGCTACCAATCCCGCAGCGCTTGCGTGGCTGCACAGCCGGGCGATGGCGCCATGGCCGACGGCGGATCTTTGGGTTTACCATCGGGCAAAGGTTTTCAAAGTGGCTGGACGTACGCCTGGGCACAGGCGCCTGCACAAGGCTGGCGTGTGGAAGGTCAAAAAGCGGACCGGTTGTTTTGGGGCTCCCTGAACGAACAAACCGGTTTTACTTTTTTCCATTTCGACCCAAATACCGCACTGCTTCGTGTGCGCAAGGATATGGGCGGGCTGTCCCTCTCCCACTCTTTTCCGGCCCTCGACTTGTGGACCAGCGCCGGCACCGAACAGGAAGTGTTTGACCGTTGGTTTAAAATGCTGGACGCTCCGCCCCGCCGGTTGGAACCATCACTTGTATGGACAACCCAGGGACGTACCCCATTTTACGAAAAAGACCTGGAAACTACCCTCAACCATTTAACATCCAGCAACCTGCCCTACATCATGGTGTTTTTTGCCGAAGGCTGGCAAAAAAACCTGGGCGACTGGCGGCAAACATCAACTGCATTTCCATCCGGTATGGGCGCTGCGGTACAACAAGTTCGACAGGCCGGTTTAAAAGCCGGAATTTGGTTGGCGCCCTTTGTGGCTGCACAGGACTCCCAGCTTGTGCGTCAAAATCCCGAATGGTTTTTGAAAGAAATATCGGGCAAAAACGTGGTGTACGGGAAGCAACAGTTGTTCGTATTGAATTTTTACCATCCGGAAGTGCAGGACTACCTCCATGGCCTGTTGCACATCATTTGCGACAAATGGGGCTTCAACGTGGTGCAGGCCGGGATGATGGAAGCCGTTTGCCTTGCCCCGCCTTCGGGCAAAACCCGTGGACAGGTGATGCACGAAGCTTTGGCTTTTTTGCGCAGCGCCTGCGGTAAAACATGGCTTATGGCCGATGAAGTGCCTTTGGGCAGCGCCATAGGACAGGTTGATGCCGTTCGGTGTTGTCCGGAACCCTTGTCGCCGCCACGAACCGGTTGGTTAAACCGGTTGCCGTGGATGAAAAAAGTCGATGTTTTGGGTGGTTTAAAAACCGCTTTGGCGCGCTGGCAGTTGAACGGCGGGCTTTGGAACAATGAAAACGGTTGTTTTACCTTGCTTGACCATCGTTTTACACCCGAGCAGCAACAAACGGCGCTTTTGTTGCAAAGTTTGCTGGGGCAATGGTTGTGGACCTCCGACGACCCCAACGACTACACCGCCGAGCAACGTTGTGAATTGGAAGATGCCCTGATGTGGCAGGGCAGCAAAATTTTGTTGGTAGACGAAATGGGACCTGGTCAGTATGTTTTGACCATTTTGTACGAAGCGGAACCTTACAAAGTTTTTGTAAACCTCACGGCAGGACCGATTCAAGTGGCAGGATTGCCGGATTTGCTTCCCTGGGAAACGATGGTAGTCAGTTCCAGCTGATGTTTTCGGGCATATCAGCGAGCACTTCAAACAGGTTGCCCATGTTGTGCATGGCGGTGCTCCACAACTCGGCTGGTTTGGTTTTGAAAATGTAATTGGCATCGCTGTCGGTGAGCAGCCAGGAGCCCGACTCGAGTTCGTCGGTGAGTTGTCCGGCCGACCACCCGGAATAGCCCACAAAAAACCGGATGTTGTTTGGTTTGATGAGGTCTGACGTGATCAGGAATTTCAATTTTTCAAAATCGCCGCCCCACCAGATGCCGTCGCCGACTTTTACGCTGTCTTCCAAAAGATCGCCGATGTTGTGTACGTAATGCAGCGTATCGGTTTGAACGGGTCCGCCGTAATACACTTCCGAATCCATGGAGGGAAAATCGGACATGAGGTCATTGATGCCCATGTCGATGCTTTTGTTGAGGATAAAGCCGAGGCTGCCCTGTTCGTGGTGTTCACACAAGAGGACTGCCGCCCTTCGGAAATAGGGGTCGAGCATAAAAGGTTCGGCCAAAAGCAAATGGCCGCTTTTGATCAGTGGCGGTGTTGGCATGGGATAAAAACAATTGCTGCGGACGAAAGTAGGCGTCCGCAGCATTATTCGCAAGCATCAACGGCTTGAGTTCGCAAGTATTTTCTCA
>JADLBE010000251.1 GCA_020847915.1 Saprospiraceae bacterium
AAACGCCGGTTGACACGATGGCTCCGCAACAAATTCGCGAGGTGATCATCAGCCACGATGCCGACGAATTTGGCAGCACCAACATGCGTGGTGTTGAAAATTACGGCATCTACAAAGGCAAAAAAACAGAGGTGATCGTTTTGCCTGAAATCACCGCCAACCTCGCCACCAACAATCCGCGCCAGGTTTACAGCCGCATCACAGGCCTCAACATCTGGGAAAGCGACGGCGCCGGCCTGCAACTCGGCATCGGCGGCCGTGGACTCAGTCCCAACCGTACCGCCAACTTCAACACCCGCCAAAACGGTTACGACATCAGCGCCGACGCGCTTGGTTACCCCGAAAGTTATTACACGCCACCCGCCGAAGCCCTCGAACGTATCGAAATTGTGCGTGGCGCAGCTTCGTTGCAATACGGCACCCAGTTCGGCGGACTTTTGAATTTCAGGTTTAAAAAAGGTCCGGCAGACCGCAAAATCGAATTCACCACACGCCAAACCCTCGGTTCCTGGGGCTTTTTCGGCTCGTTCAACAGCGTGGGCGGCACGGTGGGCAAGGTTAATTACTACGCCTATGCCCAATACAAACGCGGCGACGGCTGGCGGCCCAACAGCGGTTTTGAATACACCTGTGGCTACGCCGGTATGAATTACAAAGCCACGGAAAAATTCAACATCGGCTTCGATTACACACGCATGCGGTACCTGACTCAGCAGCCGGGCGGACTTACGGACAAGATGTTTGAAGACAACCCGCAGCAATCGGTGCGCGAACGCAACTGGTTCAACGTGAACTGGAACGTAGGCGCCATCACGTTGAACTACAATTTTAACGACAAAACACGCCTGAACGTACGCACTTTCGGTTTGTACTCAGGCAGACAGTCGGTGGGCAACCTCGAACGTATCAACGTGGTCGATTTTGGCGGCAACCGTACGCTCATCGACGGGCAGTTCCAGAATTTTGGACAGGAAGGTCGCTTGTTGCATACCTACGAACTGTTCGGTCAGCCCCAAACCCTGCTCGTTGGGTACCGACTTTACCGGGGCTATTCCACCGCCAAACAAGGCGACGGCACCGATGGCAGCGACGCCAATTTTGAGTTCCTGCACCCGGAAAACCTGGAAAATTCCGACTACGCTTTCCCCAACCACAACGAAGCCGTTTTCCTGGAACACATATTCAACTTGTCGTCCCGCTGGAGCATTACGCCCGGCATCCGTTATGAAAACATCGACACCCGCGCAGAGGGTTATTACAAACAAACCGTGTACGACGCCGCCGGCAACATCGTGGTGGAAAACACCATTTACGAGGACCTCGACCGTAAACGCGATTTCATCCTGGGCGGATTGGGCGTAACTTACAAAGCCAATGCGGCTACGGAAATTTACGGTAACATTTCCCAAAATTACCGTGCCATCAACTTCACCGACCTGCGCATCACCAATCCCAACCTCGTGGTGGATCCCAACATCCGCGACGAGGAAGGTTTTACGGCCGACCTGGGCATTCGCGGCGGCAAAGAAGGATTCCTGCACTACGAAGTCACCGCTTTTTACATTGCATACAAAGGCCGCATCGGACAGGTATTGCGCGCCGACCAGCCGCCGCTGTACAACGACTACCGCTGGCGCGGAAACATAGCAGACGCCCGCAACATTGGTTTGGAAGCCTTTGCTGAAACCGATGTGTTGTCGCTGCTGAAACGCCCCAACCCACGCCTGCGCTGGACCGTTTTTGTAAACGGCGCCGTGGTGGACGCGCGTTACATCAACAGCGAAGACAACTCGGTGGACGGGAAATTTGTGGAAATGGCGCCTCCTGTGATGGTGCGTACAGGCACGGGTGTACACATGGGTCCGTGGCGCGCCTCCTTTCAGGTAGCCTACACCGCCAAACACTATTCCGACGCCACCAACGCCGAACGCACCGCCACGGCCGTGGAAGGCGCCATCCCATCCTACACCGTGGCCGACCTTTCAGCGTCGTACAACTGGAAATGGCTCACCGTTGAGGCCAGTTGTAACAACCTTTTCAACGCCTACTATTTCACCCGTCGGGCAGACAGTTATCCGGGGCCGGGTATTATTCCGTCGGATGGACGGGGCGTTTATGTGACGGTGATGGGCAAATTCTAAAATCAAAAAATCCAATTTCAAAAATCCAATTCAAATTTCAAATTTCGTATTTCGTATTTCGTAAATCAGTTTCGCATGTTTCGTTTACGAAATACGGGATTTCAAATAAGGAATTTGACTTGACTTCAGGGCCTAATGAATCTGGGTTAAATGAGGTGAAATATTGTTGGATATGAACATTCAGGTGTTTCGCTTCGCTCCTAATGAACAGTGCGTAAATCGGGTGAAATATCGTTGGATATCAGCATCAGGTGTCTCGCTTCGCTCGACATGACAAGACGCTTATTATCAAGGCATTATCCGGACGTCTCGCTACGCTCGAAATTCTGAACACGTGTTGATCACAACAAGGTCAATGATCTAAGCCCAGAAGGGATTGACATTCAAAAATTTCGAGCGTAGCGAGAAATCCGAATAATGCCTTGATAATAAGCGACTTGTCATGTCGAGTGAAGCGAGACACCTGATGGCCACATAACGAGCGCAATCAACGGTTCATTTACGATATAAAAAACTCTAAAATAGGCCAGGGTCTTTTTAGAAATGACACCTACCATTACCCTTTTTTCAAACACAATCCATCCAACAAATTGCTTTTGTATAATTTGTATTTTCGAGAATGGACCAATACACCGTCTATATAAAGATCATTTGACAGAACAATGTTAAAATCGCCCGTATCAATTTTATGCTGTCTTATCAAGGGCAACCGATATGTTTTCCCTACTTCAAGGAATTCCTCACAAATCAATTCGTTTTTTTCATTTTCAGAAATTAACAATAATGTGTCGGTACCGATAGCGCACGTCATGAGGTGACCTACTTCGGGTAAATAATCCCTAATGGCAATGACCTTAACATCATAATCGCCATCCACCATTTCCGGTTGTTTTGCAGCTTTACATGACACTGCGATTAGTAGTAATAAAACAAGGTTGCGCATCAGTCTTTTTGAATTTGAGTATGATCACACCCTTTCCTGGCTGAGTTCATATTCAACCGCTTCGCGGTTGCGGGCCCGTGGGGAATACTACCCCGGGTTTCACCCGGAGCTATTCATATTCAACCGCTTCGCGGTTGGTTCATTGGCTAATTAACGTCATAATCGCCATCCACCATTTCTGGTTGTTTTGCAGCTTTACATGCTGCCGCGATTAGAAAAAGTAAAACCAGGTTGCGCATTCAATAAATATCGCAATTTGACAATATTTCTTCTGGAAAAATCAATCCCACGCCCTTACCTCGAAACCACACTCGATTCAAACGCTTTCAACAAAGCGGCATAGTATTTTTCCAGCCTGTCCTGGCGGCCGGTAACGGTAAGCCCGAGATCACGGGTTTCACCATCCACCGTAATTTCTTTCAGGAACAAAAGGTACATGCCCTCGTTTTTCTCCGGATTGCTGTACAACCTGACGGCACGCACCGCCGAAGAAGCAATTTTGATCTGTTTTCCGGAGGCCTCCTGGATGAATTTGACACTGAATCCGGAGGTAACATCGGACAAGTGCAGGTTCAACTCCATTCCCATCGACGACTTTTTGGGTGTAATCACATACACCAGGGGCGAAGTGACGGTTTCACCTTGAGTTTCTTTTTTTCGCACCTGGGTTTTGAAAGGCAATACCATGGTGAATTGTACAGGCTGCTTTAAAGCCTCCTGATAAAATGGTTGGATAACAACGGTATCCTGCGCTTTTTGGGCAAACAACAAGGAAGCGCAAAGCAGGAACGATGCCGACAGGACAAATGATTTCAGGTTCATGACAGATTGTATTTTGTAGGAATTGACTGATAAACAGACGCAACCTACTGTACAAAAGCACGGCCTTAAATGATTTAGCTCACCATTGGGTGTGTTTAAATCACTGACACCAAGCGCTTGAAACACCCCAGCATGTATGGTTGAAAAGGATATGGATGTGCCCGAACAACTCGTTTTCAAAAAAAACGGTCGGGCTAGGCTCAAAAGCGGTACTAAATGTTTTTATTTGTCTTGCATTTATATTGTTATCCCGCAAACATGCCTCAAATCCCAAAGCTTCCTTTTCTCCTGATTTTGTTGTGTATAGCTTCCAGCAGTCTGGATGCCCAGCCCACCAAACGGGCACTGCTTGTCGGGGTTGGCGCCTATAAAAGCAGCAAATACACCCCATTAAACGCCGTACAAGGTGTTGAATCCGTGCGGTTATCCCTCGTGGGCCAAGGCTTCGCCCCTGCCAATATCGTGGTCATCACCGACAGTCTGGCCTCCAAAGACGGCATTCACAATGCCTTCAAAACCCTTGCCTCTACTACCCTGCCGGGCGACATCATTGTGGTACATTATTACGGTCACGGCGTGCAGGTGTTCGATGAAAACGGCGACGAGGCCGATCAGCTCGACGAAGCTTTTGTACCCTACAATGGTCGTATTTTATCCGCCAAAGACCACCGCAACCTCATCACCGACGATGAACTGGGCCGTTGGGTCAACGACGTTCGTCGCAACGCAGGTGCTGAAGGTCAACTTTTCGTTGTACTTGATGCCTGCCATTCGGGCAGCGGCATGCGCGGACGCGGCGCCGATGGCGGCAAACCCGACCAGAACAGGCTCAGCGACACGGAAGACACGTTGATGGCTCCACTGATCGCCTTTTATTCCAGCATGCCCCACCAGGCCAGTTATGAAATGCCTTTGGAAGGTGGTCAATACCTCGCGCTGCTCACCCTGGCGTTTTGCAAAGCGATGGCGGAGGTGCAAGTGGGAAGTACCTACCGCGGTCTTTTCGAACGAACAGCCCTGAACATGACGATGCTCAGCCGCATACAAACCCCACAACAGGAAGGCGACGTGGACAGGCTGGTCTTTGGAGGACGCATTGCTCCGCCGCCGCCCTATTTCAAAACGTACCTTCAGATCGACTCCACCACACTGCTGGTTGCGGGTGGTTTGATGCACGGCCTTCACCCGGGCGCTAAAGTGGCTTTGTACGCGCCGGAAACCCGCGACACCATAACCTCGGCCCCGCTTGCTCGCGGTATTGTTCCCGAAGGAACCACGAATCTTCTGGAATGCATCGTCAAACTCGACAAACCGCTTTCAACAACCCAATGCCTTTCCGCCTGGATTTTTGTTACCCAACGGTGTTTTTCAGGTTACAACCTGAAGGTTCACATAGACATCGCCAATGCGGAGATCAACGGCGCCGTACATCAGCGTTTGTCGGCCCTGCAGCCTGTCCAAATCGCACCGGCACCGGAAGCCGAGCTCCTGGTGTATTTTGAAAAAGGCAAATTAAGCGTAATAACCATCGAAGGAGTGGAGGTATGGGAGCAGCGGTACAACGCCAACCAACCGGAACCCACGTTGAAAGCATTGTGCGATGCTTTGGCCCAATACCTTCAGGCTCAATTCCTGCGCACGTTGCAATTCCAGGGCAGTCCCTACCGCGCCGATTTTACCGCGCAGGTCGGATCAAAAAAAAGCACCCCATCCATCCATGCTTCCTTACCTCTTCGTGCGGAAAAGGACACGGCATTCATCAGGGTGGTGAACCGTGGCGAAAAGCCTGTGTATTACACCATCATCGACATCGACGCGAACAACAAAGTAAGTGTGCTGCTGCCCGGGGAAGGTTGGTTACCCGCAGATTTTCGTTTGGATCCCGGTATGGAAAGCAACATCCACAGGGTCATGTTCGACACCCCCGGACGTGAGGTGCTCAAACTCATTACCACACCCAATCCCATCGATCTGCGCGAAGCCATAAGTACACGCGGGCGCTCGGCGAAAGGGCGAAGTTTTTTTGAAAATTTATTCGCTGAAACTTACCTGGAAGGAAGTTCCAGCCGCGGCCCGACGGCTGCCTACCAGGGCAACGAGGCCGGTGTGGAGACGGTAATTCTGGAGGTGTTGAAGTGAATTCCTGGTATGCTTGATTTTTTTAACCCCAAATACAATTCAAATGAGCATTCGGCAGTCCTTGTGGATCATTTTTTTACTTACAAGCCAAGTGGCACTGGTGGCCCAAACCATTGATTCCACAGTCGTACGAAAGGTTGACAGCCTGATTCAGGTCAACCGTTCGCTGGTTTCCTCGGGCAACTTAAAAGAAGCCCTGGCCATTATTCGTGAAGCAGATTCCCTGGCTGTTGAAAAGCTGGGCACAAAAAACGTCAGCCACGCACTTTGTGTTTTTAACATAGGCAGAACCTACGATTATGCCGGCAGATCTGTCGAAACCAAAGAAAATTACCTTGAAGCCATCAGATTGTGGGAAAAAGAAATTGGCCAACTGGATGCTGGGTATTGTTGGGCGCTAAACAACATGGCCATTTACCATTTGGAAAGGTACCAATACGAAGAAGCTGCGCCTTATTATGCACGGTGCATAGAGGCCTCGGAAAAAATCCTGGGCAACAACAACAGGGACTATGGATTTTTCCTGACCAATTGGGCCAATTATTACAAAGCCAAAGCACAATTCGAAGCAGAACTTAAACTCCGTTACAAGGCCAAAGATGTGTTTGAAAACGCCTCCGGAAAAGGCAGCGATGATTACGCCTGGTGTCTGATCGAACTTTCCAATTGTTACCAGGCGATGGGACGGTACGGCCAGGTAACGGAAATGCTCCTGGAAGCACAAGCAGCCATGGGCAATAGCCTCGGAACATCACACCGTTATTACGCGTCCTGCCTGAACAATCTGGCGACTAATTACGAGCGCACCGGGGAGTTCAGCAAAGTTGAACCCTTGTATAAGGAAGCCATCAACATCATCCTGAACCGGACACCGTTGAATCAACAGTCTTACGGCCTGTTTTCAAACAACCTTGCCGTGTATTATTACAAAATTGGTCAATACGAAGATTCCGAACACATTTTTGTTTCGTTGAGGGAGGTTTGGCGCAAAGCCTTCGGGGAAAAATCAACCAGTTTTGCGTTTTACATCACCAACCATGCCAACCTTTACCTCAGACAAGAAAGGTACGAAATGGCGGATTCTCTTTTTCGTATGGCCATGGACATTCGACGGGAACTTGCCGTTACACAACATCCCAACTACGCCAACATCCTGTACGGATTGGGGTCGGTTAAACTTGAAACAGGAGATCCGACGGAGGCTGAAAAACTGTTTCTGGAAGCCAAAGACATCTACGCAGCAACCCAGGGCATGGAGCATCCCAACTACAGCAAAAGTCTGAGGGGATTGGCAAATGCCTATGCCGCCCAGGGTAAGTGTTTGGAAGCTGATACCACCATGCTGGACGCCGTAAACATTTTGTCCCGATCCGTTGACAAACAACATCCGAAATATGTAGCGACGCTGAGTGACCTGGCCTCCAATTACCTTCGTTGCGGACAAACAGTCAGGGCCGGAACTCCTTTGATGGAGACCGAGGTTTTGAACAGACTTTACATGTCCAGAGCCCAATATTTCCTTACCGAACAGGAGATGGATCAGTATGTTAAAGGCAGTGTGCAACAAACGGAATCCTTCCTTTCTTACCTGTACAACCAAAAGACCACATCATCCGGCTTGCTACAAACAGCGTGGGACGACGCGCTTTTTTACAAAGGCATGTTGCAGGAAAAAAACAGATCGCTGCAATTTTTTATCCAAAACACCTCAGATTCTGTTCAAACCATCAGCGACCATTGGAAAAGTTGCCACCGTGGACTCGCAGATTTGTATGCCAAATCGCCTGCCCAACGAGACAGCTCCTCCGTCGCCATCCTGCAAAGGCAGGCGGCTGAAGCGGAAAAACAACTGGTCCGCCTTTCGGCCGGGTTTGCCGAAGCCCGCCGTCAGGTTTCCGTGACCGAAGTGGATCACTCCCTGGAAAAAAACGAGGCGGCCATCGAATTTTTGCAATTTCATTTTTACGACAGCCGCAATCAAAAAACGGATTCCACCAGGTATGTGGCCATGGTTGTTTTGCCCAACGATACTGTTCCTGCCTGGATCCCCCTTTTCGAAGAAAAACAACTCCAGGCCCTGCTCGACAAAACCGGAGACAAAGCCCAGGCCACCTCCACGCTTTACGCCGCCCGAACCGGCAAAGTGCTCGACCAGGCGCCCGCTTACGGTACCGAACTGTACAACCTCATCTGGCGCCCGCTCGACAGCCTGCTCCGCGGGGTAAAAAC
>JADLBE010000252.1 GCA_020847915.1 Saprospiraceae bacterium
AGGTGGTTGGAGTATCCGGTGGGGTACTTCATTTTAACCTGTCGGATGATTTCTTCCGACAAGGCGTCGTAATCTTTAACGATGCGTTTCTTGGCCAAGGCTGGGCGTTTTATGCAGTGATGAGGGCAAGTCGGGGCAACAGCATTTCACAACGTTGTTACGTGTTGCTAGACGGCAAATTTAAACCAATGGTCACCGTAACGGCAAAATTTTTTTTTAGTTGTAGTGCATTTACTTTTTTTCCCTGATTTCTACGATTTCTACACGGCGTTCCCGGGAAGCATCGGGGTGGTACACGGAGTTGCGTTCGTCTTCCAGTTTGTCGCTAATCCCCGTTCGTGCCGTGGTTTCTCCAAAACTGGCTTCCGAAATTTTCAGTTGCCCGCTGTCGATGTACGGTTTGAGTGCTCCGTTGCTGTACTTTTCAAATTGGTTGCGCACGCTGCTGATGCGGCGTTTTCCAAGGTTGACGTTGTAATCGCTTTCTGCGCGGGGACTCGTAAAACCTTTGATGATGACCTCCACGGTTTCTTTGTTTTGTAACCGTGTTTGCAACAGTTCACACAGTTGGGTAAGGCGTTCGTAACCGCGCCGTACTTCGTAATCAAAAAAGATGTCGATCAGGTTTTCAGCCTCTTCACGTTTCGTGCCATTTAAGCCTTCGGCAAATTTTTCGCGGTATTCCTCCTGGCGTTCGAGGTAAGGCAACACCGTTTCGTCGTACGATTTTTTGGTAAACGTGCGGCGGGTACGTTTGTCGGGCTCGTCGTTGTCGAAAAACAAAGGCAAACCCACAAAATCCTGCAACTCGTCGGGCTCATCGTCGGGCGTAGGCAATTGCGGAATGGGACGTGTGTTGATCGGCCGGTCGGTACCGGGCACTTTGCCTGCCACACCGGGAACATTGCCGTCCGGATCCATGGGATCCTTCGGCTTGATGCGTTCAGCGGTAAAAATATCGTTGCAACAGGCTTTGTTCGACTCGTCGAGGTAAAACGATCCGGGCCTGTTGCTGCTCAAATAACCTTTGTCGCCATCGGGTTTTAAGGAAAAATAAAGATCGTTGTAACTGCTGTTGAGCCCGTAACCCGCGTTTTCCGGGGCGTTGTACCTGCCGGAACTGTAAGCCGATTTGAAGATGTCGTAACCTCCGAAACCACGTCCGCCCTCGGAACTGAAAAACAACGTTTGGGCAGGCGTGTGGAAAAAAGGCGTGGCGTCGTTTTCTGCGGTGTTGACGGCAGTGAGGTTGACGGGTGGTTTAAACGTCGGCAAACGCAGGGGCTTCTGGCCGTTTACGGGCTGGTTGCACGGACAAAACCACAACGTGTCCAACGGCACCTGCCACAGGTCCATTTTGCCTTTGCCTCCCGGTCTGTCGCTTGCAAAAAACAGGTACGGCTGCTTGGTCACCGTATCCATACCGACGTTAGGCTGGGTGGCGGTGTAACCCGGCATGTTCACAGGTTCAGGCAGGCGTGCGGGCTTCGACCAACGGCCACGGATGTCTTTCACCATCATCCAGATTTCACAACGGATGTCGGATTCGTTTACATTTTTGCAAAGTGTATAAAACATAAAAACGCCCTCCGGTGTAAAGGTCAGGTGGGCCACATGGGTGGAGTCGCCCGACGGAAAACCCCTGCCTACTTCACGCGAACGTTTGCCGCCTATGGACGTAAGCAATTTCGTGGTTTTGCGTTTGGGAACGGATTTATCGCCTTTTTTATCAAAACGGTAAGAGGAATAAAAAATCGTGTCGCCACGGGGTACGGCGCCGAAATCGCTGTACGGACTGTTGATTTCCTTGCCCGGATGCGCGATGGTCCATTCCGGTGTTTTGGCCATTTCCGTCAGAGCCCAGCGGCAATGTTCCACTTCATTTTTGGCTTTTTCCACAAAAACAGGATCCGCTTTCGCCGGCGCTGCCAAAAACTGTTCAAAATATTTCAGGGCATTCTGGTAATCGCCCTGTGCTTTTTTCACCTCACCCAACCGGTAATACAACAGCGGAAAATCGCTGCGTTTTTTTTCATCCGCTTCCACCGCGAGGTAACTTTTTTCCGCCTCCGGCAAAGCATAAAAAATGCGGGCACATTCGGCATATTTCCATAAAACATCGGCATTATCAGCATCGCGCTGCAACACCGTGGCATAATGCTGTACCGCCGCGCCGTAGTCCTTGCGTTTAAACGCTTCATCGCCCGCTTTTTCATAAGCACGCAAAGACTGTCCCGACAATACAGAGGGGAGAAAAAACAAACTAAAGATTAAAAAACGCAATGCTCGCATAAATTTTAGTTGGCAGCAGGCAGCAGGCAGCAGGCAGCAGGCGGTCCTTTAACATTCGAAAAAAGACTGCCTGCTGCCTGCTGCCTGCTGCCTGCTAAAATGACAATATTCTCATTTCTTTGCTGTTGGGGTCTGCCGAACGGATGACGATGCGTCCTTTTACAGGCAAACTGGCCTCGGGCAATTTTTCTTCCAGGGTCTTTTGTGCCATTTTTTTGAGCACGTCCAGTTGCTCGTCGTCGTTCATCAAATCGTCGAGCAATGCGACGCCGCTGATGTCAACGACGTAATTATCGGCGCCTTGTTCGGTGGTTTGAACGCTGATGTCGCTCATGTATTCGGCCAAAGCCGGTTCGAGCATCACGGTCAAAGAAGCGTCCATTTCGGAAGCCAGGGTCGTTTCGTCGCTTGTTTCGCCGTCGTCCATAGAGCTGCTGTCGTACATCTCAAGATTCTCTTTGGCTTTGTCTTCGAGCACGCCCATCATGAAATAAACCGGCAGCATCAACAATCCAATAAGGCCGACACCAGCCAGGTAGGACAGCAGGATTTTTCCCCAATCCAGTGGCGCAGGCGGATTGTCGGGCGCCTGCATCACCACACGTGTGCCGGCAAGGTAGTCGCCCGCCCGTCTGCGGTCCGACGTAAGCAAAGCAAGCAAAGCTTCGATGGGCCAAAAAATCAGGGTGATGTTGCGCAACAGGCATTTCATGGGACTGGCGGTTTGTCCGTCGGTCATGTCGACCACCCGAGCGCCGAGGATACGTTTGGCCGGACTACGACCGTTAATAGCGTCTTTGTTGAGGTAAATGGCCATGATGAAAGCATAAAGCACCAACATAACCTGGATGCCGCCAAAAACGGCCTCACTACCTGTTGTTGGATTGGGACCGCCTTCCTTGAGGGTAGTGAAAATGAAGACAAACCAAATGGGCAACATAATGATCGCGCCTGCTACGGAGAAAAGGATGTGGTCTAGGACCATCATAGCAAGCCTGTTGCCGACTTCGGGAGTTTTTTGTTCCGGTGATGGGGTTTCGTCGAGTATTTCCATTTGTAAAAAAGGATATGGTGTTTAAGATGCAGGACTGGTTGGGAATGCACAAAGTAAAAAGGCCGGTAAAGTTTGCTGTTAAAAAATGGGGCAAGCTTTGAAGGTTTTAACCGGGGGCACGGGCAAATGCCGGTAAATCACGGCCACTTCGAAACCGCCGCGACCGTTGGTGGCGACATCAAATTCGGAGGTGTTGATGTCGTAGCTAAGGCCGACCGTCCAGTTGTTGCGTTCGATTTGCAAAGCAGGAATGATGGCATCTCCTTCGCGCATGCCGGCCGAAAGTTGCACCGCCGTAAAATTGCCCGGGCCCATGGACAGGATTTGCCGTACACCCAAACCAAGAATTGATTCCGTGGCTTCACCCATGATGTGTTGAAGTCCGTAAAAAACAAGGTCGGAAGAGGCGCCCACTTGCACAAGCACGTTGGTTTGAACCGCCAGACGCATGGGCAATTCCACATCGTTGTCGTCCAGAAAAGCGACGTTCGGACGGTTGAGGTGAAAAGCGCCGGCGCCCAGATCAAAGCGGGTGCGTGTTTCTTCAGCCTGAAAATGCCAGTTCAAACCGGCAGAAAGTGTGGGTGAAATGCCCGAATTTTTGTTGAAATTTTCCTGGGTGGCAAGGTTCGGATCGTACACTTCGCCGTTCCATTGGTTTTGAAATTTCAGGGCAGTTATGTCGAACGAACGTTGCGCAGCAGCCAAACCAAATCCCACCGAAATGGCATGTCTTTCACCCAAAGCATGCGCTGCGGAAACCTGCAAACCACCTTGTGTCCAGCTCAGTTTGGCATCTCCCGCCTGGTCGTGTTGCAGGTTGAGTCCCACCGAAAGCATGTTGCTGCCCCGGCGAATCACCTTGTTGTCGAACGAAGCCGAAAAGGTGGAATAGGAAACCGGCACGCTTGTCCACTGACTGCGGTACTGCGCTGCGGCACGCCACTGTCCTTCAAAAATCCCGGTGAGCGCCGGATTGTGGTGCATCGGATTGTGGTAAAACTGGGAATAATGCAGGTCCTGGGCATGCATTACACCTGCTGAGGCCAACAGGACCGTCAGAACAAGGGCGGGAACAGTTCGGATCATTGTTTTCAAACCGGGAAGTGAATTGCTTTGGATGCGATGAAAGTACGGCAATTTTACAAATCTGCATGACAAGCTCTAAATTTGCACCATGCACTTCGAAATCTGTGTTACCAGTCTGGCCTCCACACAGGCCGCTTTCCGCGCCGGCGCCCACCGTGTTGAATTGTGCAGTGCACTCGACAACGGCGGCGTAACGCCTTCGGCCGGACTCATCCGCGCCTGCGTTGAACAGGGCGGTTTGCCCGTGCATGTGCTTATACGTCCGCGCGAAGGCCATTTCCGCTACGATGAACGCGAAATTGCCGTCATGCTCGCCGACATCGCGTTTTGCCGCGAGGCGGGCGCTGCAGGTGTGGTCATCGGTGCGCTTAATGCTGCAGGCGACCTCGATGTGCCCGTGATGCGCCGTCTCATCGATGCCGCAGAAGGTTTGCACGTAACTTGCCACAGGGCTTTCGATTATGCCAACGATCCTTTCGAAGCACTCGACAGGCTGATGGATCTTGGGGTTCAACGGTTGCTTACGTCCGGACAAGCGCCCAATGCCCACGAAGGAAGATTCCTGTTGCAAGACCTGGTAACAAAGACGCTCGGACGCATGCAGGTGATGCCCGGCGGCGGACTCAACGCTGAAAATATTGTGGAAACCGCCAGAATCAGCGGCGCCGTAGATTTTCATTTTACGGGAAAAGTAGCCAAAGACGCCGGGGAAACCAGCGCGTTGCCCGGACTGGAAAGCGCTTATTGGGAAAGTGACGAAACGGTTATAAAAAACATCATCAGCCGGATTACAACACCAGCGTAAGGGCGTAAACCGCAAGCAAAGCCAGCAGGTAACCAAAAAACCATTTCAAATCGAGCCAGCTTCGCGTGGGCAGTTGCATGCGGTTTTTCAAATACCAGATCAGTCCGAGTTTTTCCACCCAAAACGCCGCTACGGCCGACCAGGCCACGCCTTCGAGTCCCCACCAGCGGATAAACACAAAACCCAACATTATTTTTACCAACAATTCGAGGACGCCCACTTTAAAAATGACGCGTGGTTGTCCACCCGCCAGCAACAAGGCATTGGGCAGCAAAACCCTGCTGGCGGTCATGAGCAAGTAGATGTTGAAAAGTGGTGCGCTGGCGGCAAACTCTGGGTTAAAAACAATGGGAAACAACGTGCCGCTGAGCAGCATCAGCGCCATCGACAAGGGAAAAATGAGGTGAAAAAGTTTCACGCTGCGTTTTTTCAACATGGCCCGCCCGGCCTCCGGATCGGCGCCGAGCATGGGTATCATGGCCGCGCCCAAAGCCGTGGCCATGGCCGAAGCCAAAGGAAAATCGCGCGAACCGTAACGGAAAACGGCGAACAAAGCTTCGTCGCCGTAATACCAGCCCACCAGCCAGTTGTCGAACAAAAGTACCAAACTGCCCACCAATACATTGAGCACCAGTGGCGCACTGAAGTTTAAAAAATGCCGCACCAAATCGGGCCGCCACACTACCCTGCCCCACCGGAAAGCAAGCGTCGCGGTCCACAGCAGCCGCACCAAAGCCAAAGCCGCCAGGTTTTGCATGGCAACGGTGAGTCCCCAGCCTGCGTACAGTGGTAAGGCAAGGGCGAGTACTTGTCCGCCAAAACCAACCACACCCCACCAAACGATGCCGCGAGGATGGTTTTTCAGCAAATAGAAATATTCCGTGGGGTACGTGGGCAGATTGAACAGTAAAAACAGGCAAAACCAGGGGAAATAATCGGGCGCGGCTCCCAGTCCGGTAACCCACGGCACAACAGGGTTTTTTCCAAAAAACAAAAGGGTAAAAACCAGCAGGGATAGGCCGGAAAAAACAAAAAAAACCTGGAACAAAAACGCAGGCTTGGCTTCCTGCTCCAGCCGACTGTGTACAGCAGGCATGGCCTGCAACAAACCGTTGATCCAGAAAAAGGAAAAGGTGGTGCCCAGGTAAGTCAATGCTTCGTACACACCGATGTCCGACGTTCCCAACCCACTTTTGGCCAACACGATGCTCGACAACACGATGCTTCCCAGGCGCATGAGCTGGTAAAGCTGCATGGCGCGGGTGTTGTTGAGGAATGCCTGGCGGCGGAGGAAGGAGGTGATTGTGGACAAAGGAGAAATGGTGGCTTGGGGGTAAAAGTAAAGTGTAACGTCAAAAAACGGTTCACTTAAAGGGAGTATTTCCCCCAATAGTTGAATTATGCTCAACCATGCCCTACAAACGATTGATAACGTATACGTTGCATAAAGATGTGAAAAA
>JADLBE010000253.1 GCA_020847915.1 Saprospiraceae bacterium
CTACCATGATGCAATTTAAAAACACGCTTTCCTTGTTGGTTTTGTTCATTTTTGGCATTTCGGGGCTTTGGGCCCAGCCTACACTGAACAATACTGTTTTTCCGGACATCGGCGAACTCATTACCGTAGCAGAAGCTACCGATTCCAACGCTGTTGGTGAAGGTGTTGCGGGCGCCAACATCACCTGGAATTTTTCCAACCTTGTTGCCGCTTCGGGCACTTCCTACACGACCAATTTCCAAACGTCGGCTGGTACGCCTTACGAGCCACTTTTTCCAACATCCAACATCTGTGGTGTAAATTTTGATCCCGAGGCGGTTTATGGTTATTACCAAAAAACGTCCACCGAGTTCAACGTGCTTGGTGTAGCCACCATGGATTTTGCGATCGAGTATTCCAACCCTGAAACCGTAATGAAAGCGCCATTGTCGTTCAACGGCAACTACAGCGATGTATTCTGGGGTGGTATCGATGCAGGCGGTGGCTTCCTGCTCAATATTTACGGTGAACGTGAATCCCAATACGATGCTTATGGTACCCTGATTTTGCCCATCGGAACGTATAACAACGCCATGAGGGTTAAATCGATCGTTGTAAACCGTGATACCACCGATTTCGGCGGTCTCATGAACATTTCCAACACCACCACAACCAACTACGAGTGGTATGTGGCTTCACAGCCTGGTCCGTTGGTTACCATATCCTACTACGAAGGAACCAACGTCAGCATCGTACCCGGCTTCCCACCTGATGTGGAAGTAATCCCGCTTTCCAAATCGATCAACTTCACCACCGATGTTTTGACTGGTGTGGCTGAAGTTCCAACATTTGAAGGTAATCTGGCTTTCCGTGGCGCCAACCCCGTGGCCGATGTGCTTGCTTTGGACATCGAAACCGCTACTGCTGGTGAAACCCTGCAACTGCAAGTGTACAGCCGCAACGGACAATTGGTTTCCACCCAAAACATCACTTCCAACGGCGCTGTACTCAGTGTGGATATAAACGTGGCCAATTGCACCCCCGGTTTGTACTTCGTGAGCATCACCGATGGCAACGCCCGTTTGAGCAAAGGTTTTGTAAAGATGTAAGGTTGGAATTTAAAGTTTAAAGGGCCTTTAGTTGGTTTTTGAGAAGAACAAGAGTCATCCCAAATGTTTTTGGGGTGACTCATGTTTTATAGCCCAGCTATGCATTGAATACTTTTTGAGTTTGATTTTCTGGGAGGCAGCCGCAGAGCGGCGAAATATCTGTAGCCAAAAGTTACCCCAATGATTCGTGGAGGTGCAGCGCACCGAAACTTGTTGGGGTGCGCGGCACCTCCACGAATCATTGGGGTAACTTTTGGCTACAAATATTTCGCCGCTCTGGAAAACAGGACATTTGGTAAAGCAATCGTAAAGTTGTGTGTAAACTATTGCCTTCCATTTCATAATTTGAAAGACGCATTTTTTAGTAGATTTTGGACAATTCGCGCCATGTGCCAGCTTTCATGTTTAACTTAGGTTATATTTGTTTTGTAAATAAAACAAAACCCTAAAACCATGAAAACAATCCTGACGATTTATGCCATGCTGCTGTTTTGCTCCGTTGCATTCAGCCAACCCGTGTATGAAAGTTATTTTTTTCCCATTGCCGGAATATATGGTAATTACGCACAACCCATGGATGCGCAAAACAGCGATGAAGGCGCTGCCGGTGCTGATGTGGTTTGGGATTTTCAGCATTGGGAACCTGATGTTGAAACTTCTGTGAGTTGGTTTCAGACGCTTCCGTGGACTTTGAATGTGCCGGATGATTTCCCTGATGCCAATCTGGGTTGGGTTTTTTACGACACGGTTATGCGGGAGGAATATTACTTGCGCGATCAAAACAACCTTTGGCTTTTGGGAGAGTGGATTGACGGAAAAATTTTCAAATACTCCGATCCCCAACTGTTGCGTGTAACACCGTTGAATTACCTCGATACTTTTACCGATTCCTACAAGGCAATACATATTGGAGCCTATGGATATCACTCAAAAACCGGAAATCGCAACACTTTTTACGATGCTTACGGCATGCTGGGTATACGCGGTGAATGGCGTCCCAATACCATCCGGTTACGTACCGATCAGGTGTGGGTTGATTCGATATTCAACGATGTAGGGCAATTGTTCGTGCAGTATTTCGACCGCACCTCTTATGAGTGGTATTACATCGACAAATGTGGTCCAGATGCTTCTATTCACTACACCACAGTGCACACACAGCTTTGGCAATTGGGAATAATGATCGATTCATCAACGTCACCTTTACAAATCCATCGTTCCATGCTTGATGGTTGCATCCACGTAAGCACCAAAGAAGCTGCCGCAATTGCCGGGGTTCGATTTGGACTGAGTGGAGCCAACCCTGTACATGAGGTTTTAAACCTGGTCATCAACAGCGAAACGGCAAATCGGAATTTACAGGTGCAGGTTTTTGATCCATTTTCCAGGTTAATCGAAGAACGTTCGATAACAACCACCGGCAGCGAACAACGGTTGGAAATGCCCGTAGCGCACTATGCTTCAGGCATGTACGTCGTAGTGCTTTCCGATGGAAAAGGGAGGGCAAACAAACGTTGGGTAAAAATGTAACACCAAGCGGAGCCTGGCGTTACCCTTCCATAAAACGTTTCGCCAGGCTCAAAGGCCTGAAAACGAAACGTTTTTTCACATGGTGGCCTCCCGAACGCTGCATGATGTCTTTCAACGTTTCCAAAACCTGCAACGTGTAATCACCTTTGTTGATCATCACACATTCGGCAACAGAGGCGTGTGCGGCGTCGGTCACTTCCGAACGGGTAGCCAGTCCCGATTTGTTGAGGGTTTCCAACACCTGGGTGGCCCAGATCACTGGGACGTGAGCGGCTTCGCAAATCCACAGGATTTCTTCCTGGATTTCGCTCAGGCGTTCGAACCCGATCTCCACAGCAAGGTCGCCCCGTGCGATCATCACACCGAAAACGTTGTGTTTCATGCCTTCGAGCAGCAGGGAAGGCAAATTTTCAACGGCTTCCGGTGTTTCGATTTTGAGCACCAGGAGCGGGGAATTACCGTTGCCAAGATGTTGGTGGAGTTGTTGCACGTCCTCCGGTGTACGCACAAAAGAATACCCAACCAAATCGGCGTGCTGGCGAACAAAAGGCAGGGCTGCGAGGTCATCATCCGTCAAACTGCTCATGCGCAGTTTGGAATCTGGGAAATTGATCCCTTTTTCGGCTTTTAAACGCGGTTTTTCGGTGCTGCAGCGCAACATGCGCAGGGTAGCTTTGCCTTTGGATACTTTTACCACGCGGGCTTCAAACTTGCCGTCATCAAAAAGTACCCTCTCGTCTTTGTGCAGTTGATCCACAATACCAGGCAGGGTACAGCCGATGACCACACTTTCGGGATCAAATTCGACGTAGTTTTCAGCCAATAAGACGCGTTGACCTTTTTCAAGCTTAACCCGGCCTTTGTCGCTGCCTTTTCCAAGGATGGATGTTCGGATTTTGGGTCCGGCCAGGTCGACGTAAATTTTACACGGATGACCGGTTTCCCTGCTGGCACGTTTAACGTTTTTTACCATTTGCATCCATACGTTTTCATCGTCGTGTGCACAATTGATGCGTGCTACGTTCATCCCGTTGCGTAAAAGGCGCAATACACTTCGGTAGTTGGTGGCATGCGTTGTATCAAACGTGACCATCAGGTGGGGGATGCTCGGGTTGTTTTTCCTTCCGAACAACGTCTCGGCATGTTTGTGGATGGTGCGTCGGGCCACCCGATGGGTGCATTTCGACAAATTGGCTGCCGGAATATTTTGTCCCAAACGTTCCAAAATAGCCTGCAATTGGCGCAGGGTATGACTTTCGGAACTGGCCAGCGAAGAAAGTCCGGCTTCGTGCAGGTTTTCCTGAAGCATACGGATGTCTTCACAACGCAATGTCAGGTAGTGGAGCAGATTTTGTGCACTTGCCTGTTGTTGCGGATGCAACCCATCGATCAGTTTTTTGCGCAAATGGACGGCTTTCAGCATGTCCTGCTGGAGTTGTTCAAGTGCCGTTTGTATTTCCTGCAACATGATCGTATGTTAGAAACCAATCCTGTAAAATCTACAAATTCTGATTTAAAACCAGCCCAGGAAAGGTTCTTCCAGGATGTGTTTGAGTTCCTGCAGGAAACGTGCCGCGTCGGCGCCGTTGATCACACGGTGGTCCCAGCCGATGGTCATGGGCATCATCAGGCGCGGTTCAAAAGCAGTCCCGTTCCAGTGCGGTTCCATGCTGGCCGCTGTGATGCTGAGGATGGCCGTTTGGGGCCAGTTCACAATGGACAACATGCCGGTGCCGCCGATGCCGCCGATGTTGGAGATGGAAAACGTGCCGCCTTCCATGTCTTCAGGTTTGTTTTTGCCGTCGCGTGTGCGCACCGAAAGTTCGGTAAGTTCGATGGAAATGTCCATCAGGCCTTTTTGGTCGGCATTTTTGATCACAGGCACCAAAAGGCCTCGTGGCGTATCTACAGCGATGCCGATGTTGACGAATTTTTTGTAAATAACTTCGTTTTTATCCGGATCGAAACTGGTGTTGAATTGCGGCATTTTGCGCAATACCGCGGCCAAAGCTTTGGTGAGGATGGCCGTGGTGGTGAGGTTGCCACCGGCGGCTTTTACACGGTCCTTGTATTGCTGGCGCAGTTCCTCCAGCTTGGTGATGTCGGCTTTTTCCGAAATCCAGGCGTGCGGTATGGCATTGAAAGCGTACACCATGTTGTCGGCCGTAATCTGGCCGATGCGGGTGAGGGGAACACGTTCCACGTTGCCGAATTTTTCAAAATTGGGCAGTTTTTTGTGCGCCATGGCGCCGGCAGCTGCCGATGTGCTGC
The DNA here is from genome assembly GCA_020847915.1 of Saprospiraceae bacterium. Lineage (GTDB taxonomy): Bacteria > Bacteroidota > Bacteroidia > Chitinophagales > Saprospiraceae > M3007. The sequence continues at coordinate 4,890 of JADLBE010000253.1, forward strand.
TTCCTCCACCCGTGTCGATTTTTTTCTTGACAAAATCCAGGACGTCTTTGTAGGAAATGCGATCGGCGCCATCGTGCGGCGTAACGTCGGAAAGGTTGACGCCAAGTTCTTTGGCGCGTTTGCGGGCAAGCGGGCTGATGCGTTGTTTGCCGGTACTTGCCACAGCGGGTGAACTTGCCACCGCTGCGGTGTTGCTGGAAGCCGTTACCACAGGGGCGGGCGCAGCAGGTATTGCAGGAGCGGGTGCGGGGGCTGCGGTTGCAGCACCGGCGCCGGACAAGCGCAAAACCACCGTGCCTTCGTTCACGTCGTCGCCTTTGTTTACGAGGATGGCTTCCACTGTGCCATCGGCGTCGATGGGCATTTCTGCATCCACTTTGTCGGTGCCGATGATCATTACGATTTGGTCTTTTTTAACCGAATCGCCTGCTTTTACCAAAATATCGAGCACTTTGCCGGTTACGCCTTCACCAAGTGAAGGCAGTTTGAATTCGTATGCCATGTTGGAAAAAGAAGCTTGGTTGGTTGCGGGTGCAGCAGGTGCAGGTTCTACAGGCGGTGCGGGAGCAGCGGGCGTGACAACCTCGGCGGCCGGCGCAGGTGTTGTCGTTTCGGCGGCAGCGCCGGACAAACGCATTACAACGGTGCCTTCAACCACGTCGTCGCCTTTTTTAACAAGAATC
>JADLBE010000254.1 GCA_020847915.1 Saprospiraceae bacterium
CGCATTGAGTGAAGCATGAAAAGGCGGCAAGAAACTAAAATCGACACCGAGGTCAATTTTCACCCTGCGCATCAATCCTACCAGCAACAAAACCACAGCCGAAACGATCCATGCAGTTGTGTTGAGTTTTTTCTCCAGTTGAATGTTGGGTTGTATAACAGACATACGACAAATTACTCTTTGGGTAAAAGGATTGCAACATGTTGAACCATACGAGCCACTTGTTGATCGTCGAGGGCGTCGTAATAACGACGAATGGTTCCCGAAGTATCGGCCAGTGCGTAATACTCCTCAGCCGGTTTGATACCTTCCTGCAGGCAATAAGATTCGTAGCCGTTCATAAGGATGGTTTTCCAGGAGCCTGTTGCGCCCGACCAAACCCAGGTAGCATAATCGATGCTGGGAAGTTTTTGGTAATGGGATCTAAACTCACTGCTTCCTTCCTTTGAAACCATCACAAGCCTGAAGGCATCGTTTTGGCCGAATTGATCGAACAGTTTTTGTCCGTCCTCAATGATTTTTTTATTAGCCTCTGTCAATTGTGGGTCATCTCCGAAAAAGTGGATGACACAAACCTTGCCGTCGATGCGGTCGTATTTGGTTCCGTCGGCATAAATAACCGGAGCCGAACGAACCTTGCCGAATTCTTTAAGCTCAGCCTGGGCGGTTTTGCGCCAATTGAGACCATTGCGCAGGTAAATCCACGAAATGCCTGGTAAAACGATAAGAATTATTCCCAGAGCAATCGAAATGGCGATTTTTCGGCCTTTGCTGTTTTGTGTATTTTCCTGTGTCATACAAACGATCAACGTACTGATAATCAACAAAAAACGGCGAGGCATTGTTGCCCCGCCGCCGATATTTTCGGCCATGATAGGTCATGGCATTGTCATTTCATGTTATCCCAAACGTGCGGCTTCCCGACCAGGGATGTAATAAAAACCCTGTGGTTTGCCAACAGGTGTAGGCTTGATTATTTCTTCGTTTTTCTCCTTGATCTGGTTGCGGCGCTCGCCCCAGGAATTGCCCTCCTGGAAAAAAGCGATGATGGCCCAAATCAACAACGTGGTTGGAAGAAGTACGGTTAAGGCAAGGCCTTTTACTTCATGCTCCATGTGCATGAATTTAAATATGATGAAATAAGCCTTAAACAAGGAGAAGGCTATCATCAACAGCATGTAAAGGTAGTGGCCAAATCCTTCGGAAAATTTCACGCCGTGAATCAGGTGACCTTTGGCGAAGAGGGCGATCACCACTTCAACAATGGTGATGAACCCCAGTAGGAAAAGACCGCGGAAAACCAGTGCTTTTTGTTCTTCGTAGGTAAGTGTAGACATATTGTGAGAAAGCTTGAAGTTAAGGTTGGGTGTTTAAGTGTTGGTTTCCGGCATTACAGAAGATAGAACACGAGGAATACGAACACCCACACCAGATCCACAAAGTGCCAGTAAAGACCGATTTTTTCGACCATTTCATAGCCGTTTCTGCGTGCCGCATACAAACCGCCGGCAGCATTGATGGCAATAATGCTCAGGAACAACACACCCGAGAATACGTGGAAACCGTGGAATCCTGTGATGAAGAAAAACAGTGCTCCAAATGCTTTTGGACCAAACTCTGCATCACGTACCTGGCCGGCATAAACTCCGGTTGTGTATTTCAACTTCGGAACATCAAACTCCTGAACGGTTTGACCGTTGCGGACAACACCGTGTTTGTGCAAAAGATAAGCATCACCTTTAACGAAGGTTTTTGTTGAACCGTCGGTGTTTTTAGCTTCCGTACCATCCGTATTGAGGTAAATACCGTCGGCCACGTGGCGTCCGAAGGGGTTTACACTAACCGTCATATTTTCTTTTGCAATCAGGGTTGTCCATTCGTAAGCCTGGCAACCAAGGAACGCAGCGCCGCCGAGGATGGTGAGGAACATCCAGAACACCACGCCGTTTTTATTTTCGCGGTGTCCTTCCTGTACGGCACGTACCATGGTCACGGAACTGAAGATGAGCACAAAGGTCATCACCGTAACGAAAATAAGTGGCCAGTGGGCATTTACAAAAGGAAAAGATGCAAATACGAAATCGGCTTCAGGCCATGTTGGCATACTGAAACGAAGTGCGCCGTAAGCGATAAGGAATCCTGCAAACGTAAATGCGTCTGAAAGCAGGAAGTACCACATCATCAATTTACCGTAACTGGCTTTGAAGGGCTCCCTGGCGCCTTCCCACAGTCCATCGTTATCGTGGTCGTGATCGTGCGTTTCGTGTGCGTGGGCAACAGATGTTTCTGCCATAAGAATCAATCAATAGTTGGTTGTTAATAACGTTAAAAACGTTCAGGCGTTTCTAAACGGCGTCTTTTAAGATTGCAACATGAAAAACCCAATGAGGTAAACCCAAAGGACGTCAACAAAATGCCAGTACTGCACCACCAAACTGAAGCGGTCCTTGCGGCGCTGGGTGGGTTTGTAAGGCAGTGAAAATGCGTGTATCAAAGCTACGATGAGGGCCGCCACACCGCCGAGTACGTGGGCGGCATGCATTCCCGAAATCACGTAAACAAACGAACTCGATGGGTTGATGGTAAAGGTTGCACCCATAGCATCCAAAGCAACCCAGCCCTGGTATTGCAGGACCACAAACGCCAGTCCAAGTACGAGGGTGGACAGCATCATGGATTTGTACATTTTTTCCCTGCCCTTCACAAATGCATTGTAAGAAAGTTGCAGCGTTACACTGCTGGCAACAATGACGAGGGTATTCAGAAAGAAAATATCGGGCAACTTAAACTCATACCAGTTGCCGCTGGCCCTCCGAACGACATACGCGCTGGTGATGGACACGAACATCATGATGATGCTGCCAATGGCCACCCACAGTGCGAATTTGTGGGGGTGAATTTTGTTTCTGTTGTATTGTTTACTCACCGTTTGAATCATGGTGATTTTAAATTTTGTCTATAAGCAACACGATCAGCGAAACCGGCAGATGCAAAAACGATGCGAACATCTGTTTGCGTGCCGCATCGCGTGAGCAGTCGCGGTAAAGTTGCCAACTGCGCCAGGCGAACCAGCCGTTGAGCAGGAAAAGCAGTGCGGTAGCCCAGACGCTTGTAAACCCGAGCCAGTAACCAAGTCCGGCATTTCCAAACATCAACAAACAAACCACAAACGAAAGCAGTCCTGTCGTCTGATCTTTTTCACCGTTACGTGAAGGCAACATGTAAAATCCCGCTTTTTTGTAGTCGTCATCGGCAAGCCAGGCCACAGCCCAAAAGTGCGGAAATTGCCACAGGAATTGCAGGGTAAAAAGCGTTAATCCGGTATAGGTGATGACACCTTCGTATGCAACCGTGCCAATGATGAGTGGAAGCGCGCCGGGAATGGCGCCTACCGTAACTGCCACCAGCGCAGAAGAACGTTTCAGCGGTGTATAAATAAAAGCGTAAGAAATCAACGACAACATGCCCAAAAACCCTGTAAGCGGGTTAAAAAGGGTCAGGATACTGATTCCGACAAGTGCCATGATGCCGGCATACAAAACAGCGGTAGAAACACTCATACGGCCTGTAGCTACCGGACGGTTGGCCGTCCGGGGCATTTCGCGGTCGTAATCGCGTTCCAACACCTGGTTGAGTGCATTGGCGGCTCCTGTTACCAGAAATCCTCCCAACCCCAACAAGGCCATGGCATACCAACTGAACCTGTCGCCCGCTGCAATGGCATACGACATCAGGGCGGAATACAGCACCAGCAGGGTGAGCTTGAACTTTACAAGCAACCCAAAATCGGTGATGCCTTGCACCATCCCGTCGAATACGCCAACCTGCGTTGTTGCAGTGGTCGTCCTTGCCTGATCTTGCTCCATGGTTTAGTGTCCGTGATCGTGTTCGCCCTCTTTGAGCGGAATGTATTGCGGAATAAACTCTTCTCCGTTTTTACCGTAGTCGTAAGCCCAGCGCTGAACCGTAGGAATGTTGTTCGGCCAGTTGCCGTGACCTGGTTCGATCGGCGTTGTCCACTCCAGCGAGTTGGCGCCCCATGGGTTTTTCACCGTGAGTTTGCGACCGCTGAAAATGGAGTAAAAGAAGTTTACCATAAACAGAACCTGCAGGAAAAATACTACGATGGCAGCTATGGTGATGTATTGGTTCAGCTCTGTGAAGTGCTTGAACGATTCAAAGTTGTCGATGCTGTAGTAGCGGCGTGGCACACCTGCCATACCTGTGTAGTGCATGGGCCAGAAAATGGCGTAGGCGCCTACCAGTGTACCCCAGAAGTGAACTTTGCCCAGGGTTTCGTTCATAAAACGACCAAACATTTTCGGGAACCAGTGGTAAATACCTGCAAACATGCCGAAGAACGCCGCAATACCCATTACGATGTGGAAGTGGGCTACTACGAAGTAGGTGTCGTGCAGTTGGATGTCGATGGCCGAGTTGCCCAGGAAGATACCGGTCAGACCGCCCGAAATAAACATCGAAACAAAACCAACGGCAAAAAGGCTGGCGGAATTGAACCTGAGGTTGGATCCGTAAATGGTGGATATCCAGTTGAACACTTTCACCGCCGATGGTACGGCAATGATGAGTGTAAAGATCACAAAGAAGTTGCTGATGAATGGATTTACACCCGACATAAACATGTGGTGCGCCCAAACAATAAACGAAAGGAACGCAATGGCCAGGATGGAGAACACCATGGCGCGGTAGCCGAAGATGGGTTTGCGGGCATGTACCGAAAGTACTTCCGAAACGATACCCATCGCCGGCAAAATGATGATGTACACCTCCGGGTGACCCAGAAACCAGAACAAGTGCTGGTACAGAATCGGGCTGCCACCAATGCGGTCGAGGACTTCACCACCCACCACAATTTCGTTGAGGTAGAAAGAAGTACCCATGCTGCGGTCGAACATCAGGAGAAAAACACCCGAAAGCAGAACCGGGAACGAAAGCAGACCCAGGATGGCCGTTACAAAAAACGCCCAGATGGTCAGCGGCATACGCCACATGTTCATGCCTTTGGTACGAAGGTTGAGCACCGTGGTGATGTAGTTCACACCGCCCAAAAGTACCGATACAACGAACAGCGCCATGGAAACGATCCACATGGTCATACCTGCCCCAGAACCGTCGGAAGCCTGAGGAAGCGCACTGAGTGGAGGATAAGCCGTCCATCCCCCCGAGAATGGCCCTGTGCTGAGGAACAGCGACAAAAACATTACAACACCGGCAAGGAAAAATGCCCAGTACGAAAATGAGTTGAGCAGGGGCGAAGCCATGTCACGCGCACCTACCTGCAATGGAATAAGCAGGTTGGAGAACGTACCGCTAAGGCCTGCGGTAAGTACGAAAAACACCAGGATGGTACCGTGCATGGTAACCAGGGCGTAATAGAATTCGGGATCGAGTTTGCCGATGCCTGCTTCGTTTACCTGGATCCATTTGCCCAGGAGCGGACGGAGCCATGCAAGGTCAGCTTCCGGGAAGCCAAGTTGCAAACGGAAGATGATCGACATACCTGCGCCAATAAAAGCCCAAAACATACCGGTGATCAGGAACTGACGCGCAATCATCTTGTGGTCGGTGCTGAAAATATAGTGTGTCAGGAAGTTCGACTGGAACTTATCGCCATGGTGATGCTCATGAAAATGATCATCATAACCCAACTCTTGGGTGAGTTTTTCTTCTAAAGTTTCTGCGGCGGATGCAACATGTGCCATATCCAAGAAATTTTAATTGTGTTTTATGTAAAACTTCAGTTGGGTGTCGGTGTTCGTATGCGGTATTTTCCGATTGTGGAAAACACGGTCTTTTTTTTATTAGAGGATACGCAGTTCGGTACGGCGGTTTTTGGCCATATTTTCGGGCGTATCGTTGGGGACGGATGGTTTGGTATCGCCATAACCTACGGCCCTGAGCCGTGAAGCAGCAATACCACGATCTGTGAGGTATTTCACCACTGCATTGGCACGTTGAGCAGAAAGCGCCTGGTTGGTTATTGGATCACCCGAGTTGTCGGTGTGTCCGCCAATCTCTATAACCATTTGCGGGAAAGCGCTCATGGCGGCTACCAGGTTGTCGAGTTCGAAGCGGCTGTCGGTTTTTACAACTGCGGAACCTGTTTCGTAAAAGATGTTGTCCAGTCGCAGCACCTTATCGGCAGGGCTGTTGGATTCAATGGCTTTTTTGATGCTCTCCGAGAATGTCGCGGCGCGTTGTTTTACTTCAACGTCCAAAACACGTTCTCTGTTCGGATCATCATCCTTGCCACGCACCTGAGTAAGGTAGAAGGATTCCTGTTTTGCAACCCAGGCATCGTACTCTTCCTGTGGTACCACTTTGAAAACACGTTTCATCGAGTAGTGACCTTTACCGCAAAGTTCGGCGCAGGCGAGTTCGTATTCAAATTTTTCCCAGCGTTTCGGACCGGTTGGGTCGGTTGGATCGGCAGGGGTGTTGTAGTCGTCGTATTTGCGCAATTCATTGCGGTATTCAGCCGTCGTTTTGATGGGCGTAAATACAAAGTACGTAGGCATACCTGGAACAGCGTCCATTTTCACACGCATGTGCGGCAGGTAAAAGTTGTGCAATACATCTTTGGCGGTGATGCGTACGCGGATTTTTTTACCCACAGGCAGGAGCAGTTCCTGGCCGGGCAACGCATCGTCCCAGTTCTTCGGATCGGTAAAATCCTGACCCAACTGATTGCCTGCCGTGGTGAGTTTGTAGTCACGGGCGCCGAGTTTGCCGTCGGGTCCCGGGTAACGGATGATCCAGTTGAATTGTTGGCCTGTAGCCTCAATTTCAATAAAATCTTCGTCGCCCTGGATATCGGCCATTACCGTGTTCCAGGCATTCAAACCGTTGACCACGAGAATGGCCATAACCACAGCTGGAATTACCGTCCACCAAATTTCAAGGCGGTTATCATGGGAAATAAACCGGGCCTTGCGACCTTCCTGCCAGCGGTATTTGTACGCAAACCAGAAAAGGGCAATGTGGGTTAGTACAAAAACAATACCCGTGAAAAACAAGGTAATGTTGAACAGGCTGTCGAGCAATCCGCCATGAGCCGAAGCCGCAGCGTGCGGGCCGTAACCCATCATTTCGTTTTTGTACATCCAGGCGGAAATAATGGTGGCCGGCAGGAATAACATCATGAAAGCAAGAGACAGCCAGCCATTCCATTTGCTGTTGTCGCGCAAGACCTCGCGTTCGCCTTTAATTTGGGCAGTCAATTCGGTCACTTTACCGATTTGAACCAAAACGATGATGATCAGGATGACACAGAGAAGTATGATAAGCGCAGTCATTGAAACGTTTTTTCTATTAACTCAAAGGTAAATGGTTTGTTCAGGGTAGGCCTAAAAGCAGACCTTGATTAGAATCAGTCTAAACAAAAAACGACATTATCAGTGGTGTGCGTGGCCGCCTTCTTCTCCTTCGATGAGGGCGCCTGTATCGTGGTGCAAGCTTTCTTCGAGGTAAGGATCCTTGGCGGGCAAAAGCGGCGCTTTGGAAAGTTGCCAGAAGAAGAAATATAGGAAAAGGCTGAGGAAGCCGATCATTAGTCCAAGCTCGGGAAATCCAGGGAAGGAATATCCCAATTTGAACGACTTGTCGGGACCGTGGTGTGCTGCAGCTTCGGCGCCGTGGCCATCTCCGTGGCCGGCATCGGTAACGTCATGCGGACCTTCACCATGGGTCCCGGCTTGTGAAGCATTCGCATGAACTTCCGGAGTACCTGTAGAAGCATGTGTAGGTGCGTCGTGGCTTTCAACCGCCGTACCATGAGCCGCCGTGGAATCATGTGCCGTGGCAACAGTGGTGTGCGCAGGAGCATCGTGGCTTTCGGCGGCAGCAGGAATATGATCGTTGAGGGTTGTAGCTCCCGTATGGTGGCTGAACCTGCCTTCTGCAATTTCTTTTGCTTCAAAAGCGGCAATACGTGCGCCTGGCTTGATCATGTAGAAAAAGTCCCACCAGTGACCAAAAAACACAATGATTGATACGAAAAACATGGTGCCAAACTTGCGTTTGGTGTCGTTGCGCATCAGGATAAGGAACGGCGTTACAAAATTGAGCAAAAGGTTACCCCAGAACAGCACCGGATAGTGGGTCATGCGTTCTTTGAAGTAAATGGTTTCTTCACCTATGTTGGCATACCAGATAAGCATGAACTGGTCGAACCAAAGGTAGGTCCAAAACACACTGATGCCGAAAAGGTACTTACCCAGGTCGTGCAGGTGGTTCTGCGTAATGTATTCCATGTAACCCAACGACTTAAGGTAGATGAGCAACATGATGGTAAGGGAAATGCCTCCGAGCAGCATGGAAATGGTGCTGTACCAGGCGAACATGGTGCTGTACCAGTGAGAATCGATCGACATGACCGATTGCCAGATGAACACTGTGCTCAAAAAACCACCGATGGGCAGGAAAGATGCGGCCCATTTGCGCTGTTTCTTGTTGTAGTCCAAAGCAGCTGTTTCCATGGTATCCTGGTCAACCGAAGCCTGGCGCAGGTTTTTGGCCCAGTAGTACCACAAAGCCAGGAAACCCAGAACGCCTACCGTAAACCACACTGGATTCAGGAAGCTCGATTTGCCGGCAAGAATTTCATCGTACACCGGGCTGTTCGGGTCACTGATGCCCGGGGTGTTCCAGTGGTAGAGGTGGTGGAAATGGCCCCACACACCAACGGCGATTACACCCATCAGGATGATGCCGACCCACATGAATTGGCTCATGGCCTCCCAAACGCGTTTAAACGTCACCATCCAACCAGCAAACGCTGTTATCTGGGCGGAAAGGAATAGCATGGCCGTAAAAGCTATGCCGGTGAAATACACCGAGTTGTGGAGCCAGTTGGTCCAGAAACGCGTATGGTATTCATCATCGCCGACGAAAGAGAGGGCGAGACACACAACACCCAAAACCATACCGCCAAGCAGTACACGTTTCAGTTTGCCTCCAAATTCGAATTGTGCGTTCAGGTTCATATCGTTTGCCGGAATTGCACCGGTGCTTTTTATTAATGGACGAAGCAGGATTTCAGGTCAGCTTTACAAGTTTACCAACGGGTACATTACCCGAAAGCAATTATTGTACAGGTGCAGCAGGTTGTGGCTTGGGTTGCAGCGTACGGATGTAGTTGATCACGTGCCAGCGCTCCTCGTAAGAAAGTTTGTCGGCATAGGCTCCCATCAGATTTTTACCGTACATGATGGCGAAATAATAACGCCCGTCTCCGGCAGCTATCATGTCTTCAGCCAGCAGGTTTTTCGGCTGTGCCGGATATTTGCTGTTGGGCATGGCCACCAGCCATCCCTGGCCATCGCCTTTGGTACCGTGGCAAATGCCGCATTGTACATCATACAAAGGTTTCGCCTTTTCCAGATCAGCCTTGGTAGGATTTGGAAACGGATTGACCATTTCCTGTTCTGCACGAAGACGTTCTTCTTCGTTGTTGGCGTAGTAGAACGGAGCTTGTCCGTTTATTGGAGAAGCAATGGCGTTCGGACTGTTTTTTCCGCGAACAACATCGAGTGCTGCTGCGCCTGTGTAATGAACGCCGGTGTAACCGCGGGGAATGGAACCGGTTACCTTGCCCCGGGGTTGCGAAAGCGACGCTTTGGTAAACGTACTTTTGTCATCCCAGGTGTTCCAGTGGTAATCGCTCAGCACGTTGGCTTCGTAAGACACCGAGTGGTACATGTCCGGCATGTATTCGTGGCCTGTTTTGTTTTTACCTGCAGGAGAGCAAAGCGAAAACATCCAGGCGAACAAAGCAATACCGAGGATCGCGCCAATTGTATATTTCATGGATGAATGGATTGTAAATTCGCGTTTAGAATCAGAGGGTTTTGATGTTGACTTCGGCAGCGCCTGTACGGCTGAAGAAATTTTTCAGCGCAGTATCATCGGCGCCATCTGTTACATCAAAAGCGATGCAAAACTTGTCGTCGGTGATGCGGTTGTCCAGCGTTTGTGCTTTTACACCCGGCCACAAGCCGCAAATGGTGTAAAAAGTCAGGGTCATACCCCAGGCAGAAAAAAGTACCGTGAGCTCAAACGTAATCGGAATGAAAGCAGGTACTGCCCAATAGGGTTTGCCGCCGATCATAAGAGGCCAGTCCATGGTGAAAACCCAGCTCATGATTCCGAAGCCGAACAAAGCACCAATGGCGCCGTAAATGAAGCCCAAATAGTGCAAACGGCTTTCTTTAAGCCCAAGAATGGGATCTAAACCGTGCACGGGAAAGGGGGTAAACACGTCCATGATGTCGAGGTGGCCTGCATTGGCAACTTTGACAGCTTGTTTCAGGTCTTCCTCGTCGTTGTACAATCCGTAAAGGACTTTAGTGCTTTGATGAGCAGCCATGTATGATGGTATTAGGTATGATCGAATTGATGTTGTTGTCGTTTGCGGGTTGGTTTAACCTGCGTTTTGATCTTCGTTGCGCACGGGTGCGGCCGAATGGCCATGATCGTGTTGCTTTTGGGCTTTGGGTCCTACGTATTGGTCACCTGCTACTTTCAGGATAGACTTGATCTCCGCAACCGCAACTACAGGAGCTACGCGGGTGAAGATCAGGTAGAGCGTGAAAAACAGACCCATCGTACCCGTAAAGATCGAGATTTCTACCCAGGTGGGGCTGTAGTAGCTCCACGAGGATGGCAAGTAGTCGCGGGCAAGCGTAGTGGCAATGATGACAAATCGCTCGAACCACATACCGATGTTTACAACGATGGAAAGGAAAAACGTCCACCAGATGCTGCGACGGATTTTGCGCGACCAGAAAAGTTGCGGACTAACCACGTTGCAGAACATCATGCCGAAGTATGCCCACCAGTAAACACCGAATACGCGGTTGTAAAAAGCAAACTGCTCGTAAACATAGCCGGAATACCATGCGATGAAAAGTTCGGTGAGGTAAGCAACACCTACAATGGTACCCGTGAGCACGATAACCTTGTTCATCGATTCGATGTGGTTGATCGTGATGTATTCTTCCAGCTTAAGTACCTTACGTGTAAGCACCATCAGGGTTTGCACCATGGCAAAACCTGAAAAAATGGCGCCCGCTACGAAATAAGGGGGGAAGATGGTGGTGTGCCAGCCCGGGATAACCGACGTGGCAAAGTCAAAGGATACAATGGTGTGTACCGAAAGTACGAGTGGCGTGGAAATACCGGCAAGTACCAGCGAAAGGGCTTCCCAACGTTGCCAGTGTTTGGCGCTGCCGGTCCAGCCGAACGAAAACAGTTCGTACATTTTGCGGCGGAAACCCGTAGCACGGTCACGAACCGTTGCAAGGTCGGGTACCAAACCTGTGTACCAAAAAAGCAGCGATACGGAAAAGTATGTCGAGATGGCGAATACGTCCCAAAGCAGCGGCGAGTTGAAGTTGGTCCACAGTGGACCGCGGGTGTTGGGGAACGGGAAGATGAAAAACGCGAGCCACACACGTCCCATGTGGAAAATCGGGAACTGACCGGCGCAGATTACTGCAAAAATGGTCATGGCTTCTGCTGCGCGGTTCACACCCGTACGCCAGCGTTGGCGGAACAACAAAAGGATGGCAGAGATCAGCGTTCCTGCGTGACCGATACCGATCCACCAAACGAAGTTGGTGATGTCCCACGCCCAGTTAATGGTTCGGTTCGAGCCCCACTCGCCGATGCCCTTCCATACCGTCCAAACTATGGCAAATACATAGAGGGCGAGGAAAGCCGCGGACAACGAAAAAGCTATGATCCACTCTCTGGTAGGCGCTTTTTCCGTGGGTGAACACAAATCTTCCGTGATGTTGTGGTAAGATTTGTTGCCTTCGATCAGAACGTGCCTTACCGGCGCTACTGCTTGCGACATAATATATTAGGTTAGACTGTTGTTGAGTTCGGGTTTTCCTTTTGTAATCTGATAACTTTAGGAAACCAGTTCTTCGTTGCTGTTGTGGATTTTAGCGGAGTACTGAACGACAGGGCGCACATTGATTTCTTCAAGCACCTGGTAGGCCAGGGCGCCTGCGTTTTTGCGGGCCTTGTTCACAGCACTGTCTGGATTGTTGGTGTTTCCGAATACGATAGCGCCGGTTGGACAAGCCGTTTGGCAGGCGGTACGCACGTCGTTGTCCATGATGGCACGGCTTTCTTGTTTGGCCGTCAGTTTACCTTCCTGGATGCGTTGAACGCACAACGAGCATTTTTCAATAACACCGCGTGAGCGGACCGTTACGTCTGGATTCATCACCATACGCACGAGGTTGTCGGCGTAGAAAGGTTTTTCATCACCTTCCACCCAGAACACACGCTCTTCGTTGGCGGGCCAGGTATCGGCGGTGGTATAGTCGAGCCAGTTGAAACGGCGCACTTTGTATGGACAGTTGTTGGCGCAGTAGCGGGTACCGATGCAGCGGTTGTACGCCATCTGGTTGATGCCTTCCATCGAGTGGTTGGTAGCATTTACCGGACAAACGTTTTCGCAAGGGGCATTGTCGCAGTGCTGGCACATCATGGGCTGGTAAACCACTTTGGGATTTTCCAGGTCGCCGTAGAAGTAACGGTCGATGCGCAGCCATGTCATTTCATGGTGGCGTGCAACTTCTTTTTTACCTACAACCGGTACGTTGTTTTCGCTTAAGCAGGCTACCTGGCAGGCGCCGCAACCGATGCAGGAGTTGAGGTCGATGTACATACCCCATTTGATGCCGGTACCGAAGTACTCAACATTGTCGGGGTAAAGGGTTTGTTCGTTGAGGTGGCTGGAATGGGCGTGGAAATCAGCCATGTCTTTTTCCAGCTTCGGCAATTCCTTGAAATTGGCGTGGAAAATGATCGAACGATCGGTCAGTGAGCCCTGGAAACCTTTGTATCCCAGCGATTTTTCATCAGCGTTGATCACCTTGCCTTCTTCCTTACCCATGGCAGTTACACCAAGGGTATGGTGGTCCTGAACACAGGAGAAGTGTTTTTCTTCACCGGTTTTGCCCGAAACAGAAGCGCCGGTATGGTATTGTACCAAACCGCCCTGAACAGGCAGCCATGGATTTACATTGACGCCAAAACCAACACCTGAGCCTCCACTTTGACGACCGCCACCAAGGGCGATGGAAACCGTGCCCGGCATTTGGCCAAAAGTTTTAACAACCACGCAGGTTTGTTTCTGACCGTTGATGTCAACTTCTACGGTATCGCCGTCGTTGAGGTTTTTCCAGCCGTTGATGTTGTTCACACCATCCCACTCTACCGGTACGCTGAGGTAGTTGCCCCAAACGGTACGTGTGATCGGGTCGGGCATCTCCTGCAACCAGGGATTGTGGGCATACTGGCCACCGCCGATGTTGACGGTTTCGTAAAACGAAATCTCAACTTCGCTGGAGGATGGTTTGGTCACACCCGATGCATCTACCGTGCCTTTGAAACCAGCCGTCACCAAAGATGGTGCCTGTTCAAAAATACCGTCGTGCAGGCTCATGTCCCAAAACGCGGCAGGTGTGCTGTATTTGTTTTGGGTGGCGAACAAATCGCCTGCCCAATGTGATTTCAGGTATTGGTAATAAGGCTGCTCGTCCTCGCGGTTGAGGTTGGCGCTGTCGGCCCATTCCAAAAGGCTGTGTTCTGCCTGGCGGGTGTTGAACAGGGGCGCAATGGTGGGTTGGATAAGGCTGAAGTGGCCTTTTCTGGGTTCAGCATCACCCCACGATTCGAGCAGGTGGTTGGCTGGTGCGCTGTGGGTGCAAAGCAGCGTCGTTTCGTCTAAGATGCCCGAGAAAGAAACACGGGTACCTACTTTGGCGAAAGCTTCGGCAAATTTGGTGCTGTTGGGCAGTTCGTAGGCCGGATTGGCACCCCAAGCAATGGCTACAGCCACTTGTCCGGCGTTCATTTCTTCCACGAGGCGCATCATTTCACGCTCGTCGCCCTGGCGCTGGTAGCTGGGGTGGCTGAAATCAACCGTTGTGTTGACGTTGCCGAGCATGTCGTTGATCTTGTTTACGATCACCTGTTCGGAAACGTTGTTGCTGCCGCTAACCACGAGGGATTTACCACGGGCGGCAACCAGTTCTTTGGCCACTTTTTTGAGTGCACCTGCGGCTTTATCGTTCACTTTCGGACCGCCGATACCGGCACCACCCGTCAGAGAAGCTATTTCATTGTAAAGGGTACAAATGGCTGCACCTTGTTCGCTGGGCTTCACCATAATACGGTTATCGGCGTTGGAACCCGTGAGCGACATGTGGCTTTCCACCTGGTAATGGCGCGACATGTTGTCTTTGGCCGATTTTACCCGGCGTTTTTCGGCGTAAGCGCGGGCGTATTCCACGGGGCTGATCCAGGTGCCAAGGAAATCGGCGCCGAAGGAAACGATCACTTCAGCTGCGTCAAAACGGTAACCGGGAATGGCGCGGATGCCGAAGCTTTGTTCGTTGGCGGCCAGCAGGGCTGCGCTCGAAACCGGATCGTACGTAACGACACGGCTGTTCGGGTATTTAGCAGCAAATTCAGCCAGGGCTTTTTTGGCCGTTGGGCTGATGATGGTATTGGTGATGATGCGCACGTTTCCGCCGGCAGCCAGTTTGGCTTTAACCTCTTTGTCGAAGTCTGCCCACGATTGATCGTTTATGCCACCGTCGGCGATTTTGCCGGCAGATTTGATACGTTTGGTATCGTAAAGGCTAAGCACCATGGCTTGCGCACGGGCGCTGGTACCACCACCGGTTACGTTGGAGAGGCTGTTGCCTTCAATTTTAATCGGACGACCTTCACGGGTTTTAACAAGAACGGCACAGTAATCGCCGCCGTTTACGAAAGACGTGGCAAAATAGTTGGCCACACCCGGTACGATTTCATCGGGTTTCGATACGTAAGGAATGGCGCGTTTGACCGGAATTTCACAGGAGGCAGCGATGGTTGCTGCGCCCAGACCAAAGCCCATAAGCTTCAGGAAATCGCGGCGGCTGGCAGCCCAATTGCCTTCGGTTTGGTCGATGTTTTCGATGGAAAACTCTTTTTCAGCCGATTGAAGGAAGGATTCCTCCTTATTCAAATCTTCGGTGCTTACCCAAATACCGTTATTCTCGTGCATGGTATGTATTGTAAAGATGTTGTATCAAAAAGAGGAGAAAGAAGGACCGGATGTCGGAAGCGGTTATTCCGCATTCCCCATTCCGCATTCCGCAATCAATAGTGGCATTTCTGGCATTCCAGACCGCCCACGTCTTCAACGGTAACTTTTTCGCGTTTGCCCGATTTCAGTTCGTCGTGGTAACGTTCGAACTGTTTGTAATAATCGTTCTCAGCAAATTTTACCTCGGTTTCGCGGTGACAGTTGATGCACCAGCCCATACCAAGTGTGGAATACTGGTAAACTTCTTCCATTTCCTGAACCGGACCGTGGCATTTCTGGCATTCAATTTTACCAACCGTTACGTGTTGTGCGTGGTTGAAGTAAGCATGGTCGGCAAGGTTGTGGATACGAACCCATTCGATCGGACCCTGGATTTTGCCGTTTGAGTCGTTTTTGAGCGCCTTAACGATGCCTTCCCATTGGTTTTCAACGAGTGTACGTCCGTTGTCGTCCATGGCGCTGAGGCTGTTGTCGGCCATGTACTCCTGGCCTATCCATTTTTTATACAGCTCTTCGATTTGTTTGTCCGACCAGTTTTCGTAACCCTCAACGTATTTGTTGGTGGTTGGGTCGAAGCCGATGGAAGCAAAAATCTTGGTAATTTCGGAAGTGCCGGAAATGGTACCTTTTTTTACGGCGGTATGGCAGTTCATACACGTGTTCGTGCCTGGGATCGAGGAGTGTTTCGAGCGGCGGGCCGAATCGTGGCAGTACTGACAATCAACTTTGTTGATGCCGGCGTGTATTTTATGGCTGAACGCAATGGGTTGCGTTGGCTGGTATTCCTGTTGGCGACCCATACGGGTGGCATTGTCTACCGATTTGTAACCAAAAATAAGCGTCAGTGCAAACACCATAAAAGCGACGGCGCCTTTGCTGGTGAGGATTTGAGCCAGGGTTTTGGTTTCTGGAATTTGGCCGGCCTGAACACGGTTGATGTTGCCCAGGTTGTTGATGATGCGCATCAGAGCGAAGGCCAAAAGCCCCAGGATGAGGGCAAGACCTGCGAACAACCACATGTTGCCACCTTCTTTGGCGCCTTCCGCACCGGCAGCAGGAGCAGCACCGGCCACAGGGGCAGGTGGGTTGGCCTGAGCGTTCACGTAAAGCAG
>JADLBE010000255.1 GCA_020847915.1 Saprospiraceae bacterium
GTACTCGAACGCCTTGTCGTTGGTATTGATGTTGGATGGCGGCCGGTATTGTCCGACGATCTCGACGGCATCAGCGTCAACGGCAATCCGGACAAAAACGACTGGTATTATTTTGGCGGCGTCACAACTTCTTTCATTTTAAACAATCCCAACAAGCACCGTAAATAATCGGTGTACCTTTACAGTTTATGATGGATAAACGCCAGCGGTTGCTGCTTGTGCTCGAAATATTGTGGTGGATCGTAACCGCCATCGTTGTACTTGCCGTTTTGTACCCAATTCAAAAAGCCATGCACGTATGGCCGTTCCAAACCTGGAACATCGTCTTTGTCATTACACTCGTGACCTTAACCCGTTACATTTTTCTGCTGCCACATACCTTCCTGGCCAAACGCCAGGAAATCAAAGTCGCCCTCATCATCGCCGTTTTCCCTTTTCTTTTTTACCTCATCGGCGGCCTCAACGGCTTTATGAGGTACATTGAGGAAAATACTTTTGAAGCGCTTACTGGCCACCTGCCCGCGGTCGACCAAAAATCGATCGAAAACTACATCTGGAACGAAATGCTTTTTTTCGGCGCAGGCAGCATCATTGCAGCGCCGGTTTTGGCAGGCAGACTGTTTTTGTCCATCTGGCGTTTGCGAAACCGGGGAACGGTGTGAATAGCAGGCAGCTGTTAGCAGGCAGCAGGCAGCAAAAAAGACGCGAAGAACGGATTCCTTGCGTCTTTTTTTACTGCCTGCTGCCTGCTGCCTGCTGCCTGCTAACAGCTATTTGTACCTTTCCACCTTATTGGAAATCACCGGCACCGTTTTCAAATAAGCAAAGATGGCCTTGATTTCTTCTTCGGAGATGGCGGTGTGTGGTTGCATCGGGTAGGCAAGCATACCGCCGCCTGGCTTTTTGCCGTAGCGCACGGCATCGACAAACTCCTGTTCCGTCCATTTGCCGATGCCTGTTTCCATGTCCATGGTAATGTTGGCTGAGTTCACTGTTTCTCCCTGAGCATTAAGCATTGGATTGCCGCCACCGTAAAACCCTGCGCTAAGTTCGGGGTGCACTTCGTCGTTGGTGGCCATGTTGGCCGAGTGGCAAACAAAACAGGACACCACGGCATTGGCGGTGTATTCACCAAAAGCAATTTTGTCCGACGCTGGCGGAGCAACGATGGGTTTTTCGTGCAATGCCGGTGGGAATATCGCAAAGTTGGCGAGCGCTTTTACTACAAAGTTGGGTTTGTTGGGTGGGAATTCGCGGCTGTCGGGTTCCAGCGCGGGGTCGTTGGACCGCAGCCAGGCGATGACACTGTACACATCATCGTCGGACATGTTCGGGAACTTGGGCATAAAGACGGCCCACCCGTCATTTTTCCGCAATCCCGTGCGAAGCAGGTAATAAAGCTCGCCGTCGGTCCATGCGCCGATGCCATGAACTGGATCCTTGGTGATGTTGAGCGAAGCGGCGGTTCCAAAAACTACGGGGATGTCTTCGAGCATCTTGCCGGCTAATTTGCCTTCGTTGTTTAAATGGCATGCCTTGCAAAGGGTGGTTCCGAGTACGGCGCCGCGGGCTACGTGTGCACTGTCTTTGGGCACTTCCAAACTGGCAATGTGTGCGGGCATGTCGTAGGCATAATCAGGGATTCCGCGCAATTGGACAAAAAGTGCAACGCCTGCAACAAGCAAAACTACGCTGCCAAGTACGTAAGCTGAGATTTTCAATAATCGTTTCATTCGGATGGTCGGTTGTTGAATCAAAGTAGAAGGGTGTTCCGCTACTCTGACAGACCAGCTCAATCATTGGTTACAGCTTCCTTACCCGCATGATTATGCGATCAAATGCCACCTCCTACCTTTTCCAAAAGTCTTTCTCCTTACTTTTTGTCAAAGTTTTGAGAACAAACACGAGGTCGTGATGAAATACCCCCTAAAACAGACATACGGCTTCATCGGTCCGACCAATGTACTTTCTCCGGGGATGAACAACCTTAAACAATGACCAAAAGCTTACTCATTTTTCAATATTTTTTGAAACTTAAAAAAAAGATAGATTTTATCTAAACAGTACAAAGCATTGAATGACAGTGATTTGTATTAATTTCTAGTGTTGTGACATCAAATATTGCCAAAACCTGACAAATAATTGTTGAAGGATTATTTGGATTACGTTAAACAAACCTTTACCTTTGTAACATCAAAAAACAAACATAAAGGAGGCACCATGACAAGCATGGAATTCAATAGTAAACTGAGCACTTTGCAAAGCCTCCTCCACTCTTTCGCCTACAACCTGACGAAAAACATGGAGGACGCCAAAGATCTTTACCAGGAGACTGCCTTCAGGGCTTTGTCGAACCGCGACAAATTTCAACAAGGCACCAATTTTAAGGCGTGGATGTTTACGATTATGAAAAACATCTTCATCAACAACTACCGGAAAAAAGTTAAGGCAAACACGATTCTCGATACCACCGACAATCAGTATTACCTCAACTCCGGCAGTCATGCGACCGGCAACGGCGCTGAAACAAACATCATGATGAAGGAGTTGAACGGCATGATTGAAGGCCTCGACGACAGCATCAAAATCCCCTTCCTCATGCACTTCGAAGGGTATAAATACCAGGAAAGTGCCGACGAACTCGACCTTCCGCTCGGTACGGTTAAAAGCCGCATCTTCTTTGCCCGCAAAGAACTGAAGGACAAAATTCTGTCAAACTATGGATTCCACCCGAACTAAACGGGACAAAAAACAAACAAGTAAACGCAAAAAGCGTCAGCCTGGTTAGCCAGGATGACGCTTTTGTTTTTTCCTGCCGCCCTTGCCGAAAAAATGCTGAATTTCGCCCTATGAACCTTTCGCTTCTTGGAAAAAACGCCCTCGTAGGCGGCGCCAGCGCAGGCATCGGCCGCGCCATAGCCATCGAACTGGCAACACTCGGCGCCAACGTCACCCTGCTCGCCCGTACTGAAAAAAACCTGCAGGATGCATTGTCCATGCTGGACACCACACAGGGACAGCAACACAACTACCTTGCCGTAGATTATACCCGACACGACGATCTGCTCGCCGCCGTTCGCTCGTTGAACCACACGGTCCATATCCTGGTAAACAACACGGGCGGTCCTCCGGGCGGGCCCATCACCGAAGCCGATCCAGCAGCCTTTCTGGCTGCTTTTCAACAACACCTGCTGGCCAATCAATTGCTTGCCCGCGAAGTGCTGCCCGGCATGAAAGACGCCGGATTTGGCCGCATTGTAAACGTGATCAGCACTTCGGTGAAAGAACCGCTCGACAACCTCGGTGTGTCCAACACCACCCGCTGGGCTGTGGCCGGTTGGGCCAAAACCTGGGCCAACGAAGCAGGGAAGTTCGGCGTAACGGTAAACAACGTTTTGCCGGGATACACCCGCACGGGACGTTTGGATGAAATTGTGGAAAAACGCGCTTTGGCCATCGGACAAACCCCGGAAGCCGTGGCCGAAATGTTCAAAAGTCATGTTCCGGCACGCCGTTTCGGCGAACCCAATGAAGTTGCTGCAGCCGTGGCATTTCTGGCCTCGCCGGCAGCAGCGTACATCAACGGGGTGAATTTGCCTGTGGATGGTGGTAGGACGAAGAGTATGTGAAGAAAAGTTACGTTTGCAATTCAGGCATTTAAAAAAACGGGTAAACGCAGTTGGGCCGACGGCCCAACTGCGTTTACCCATTTTTTTAATGCCTGAATTGCAAACGTCTAAATGGATTGTGAGAAATGCGTCTTTTCAATTTGTAAATTGAGGAAAGGATACTTCTTTTCAAGCATTTGCACATTTTGCAATTGCGCCATTTTAAACGCCTGATGCTCCGGCGTGTCGGGATGGAAGGGCCGGTGCAGTACCGCCCGGTGCAGTTTTTCCAATTGGCGTACCAGCTCCTGCGTTTCTGCTGAAAAAAATGTTTTGCTGAAATATTTCCAGATGTATTCCACGGCCGGGCCGGCGGGATGGATCATATCATCGGTGTAAAAACGGTAATCGCGCAAGTCGTCGAGCTGCAGTTCGTAGGCAGGGAAATAAAAAACATTGGGATGGTTGCGCACCAACATGTCGCAAGCCAGCAACAGCACCGATTTGCTGAGTTGGTTTTCGTGCAATCCCAGTCGGAGGTGCCGCACCGGACTAACCGTCAGCACCACCCTGCAATGCGGCATTTTTTCAAGCACTAGACCCAGTGTTTCGGCCACTTCTTCCGGCGTCATGCGGCGGGTTTCAAACGCCTCCGCCGGCATTTTGTGGTTGTTGGCCACCACTTGTCCGGTGGTTTTTAACATGTGGACATCGGCGGTTCCGAGGGTAAGCAGGAGGGTGTTGGTATTTTTCAAAAAAGCTGCCGCTTCATCGTAGCGGGTATTGATGATCCGGAGTGTTTCCAGGGGTTCGGGCGCTGCAAAGTCGCTGTGGTGCTCCCAACTTCGCCAAAGTCCGGCATTTTCAAAAATTTCATTTTGGTTAAAAGGTTGGTTTCCCGGCACCAGCCTGTTGAGGCAACGCGCCATGGAAATGGGGTTGTACACCGTGCCAAACGGACGGGAAAGCAGCGAAAACCGGGCTGTTTGCAACCTGGCGGAAATATTTTCCGTAAAACAGGAACCCAGCAGCATCAGCCGGTCGGTGTATCCCAACCGGAAGGGCGCTGGAAATTCGGGCAAAACAGTGCGAAAGCTTGACATGATTGGCTGGATAATTACAACGCAAACTTGCTACTTTTACAGCTCTTTTTTGCCATCTGAAACAGCCACATGCGATTTTTTGAGCGACTTTTCGGCGCACCTGCCAGCACCAAGCCCGACATCGCCTTCGGGCGGTATACCGACGCGTACAAAACCGATGTCCAATTAAAAGCCTGGGACAATGCCGTTCAGCAGTTCGACCAGGGCAACATCCTCCAGTCCTACCTCGACTTTTTTGTTTACCTGAAAGATCCCAATTCCGATAACTTCAGGTGGCAGGAAAATCAGCAAGGCGAACTCACTTTTGAGTTCAGTCAGGGATCCCGCCTCATACGCGGCATCGTGTCGGAAAAAAAGGTGAAGGCTGAAAGTTTCATCGCCCAGGCCGACGACCTCAACGTTGGTTTTTTACGCCGCTTGATGGAATACAATTTCAACCTGAAATTTTGCCGCTTCGCACTTAGTCCCCAAAACCACATCACCATCCTTTTTGATTCGCACAGCACCGACGCTTCCCCACTCAAACTGCAACAGGCGTTGCGTGAATTGGCCATCCACGCCGACAAACAGGACGACCTGCTGCTCGACGAGTTCCGGACCCTGCGTCCTGTTGAACCGCTTCAGGTTACAGCCATTCCCGATGCGGAAAAAGAAATTAAATACCAATTTCTGCGCAGTGAAATAGAAACTGCATTTGCTGTTGTGGACGCCGCCAAACCCGATCCGAACCAGTACCCAGGCGGTTATGCCTTTTTATTCCTTTCGCTGGCATTCCGCATCGATTACCTGCTCCGGCCCGAAGGGTACACCATGGACGTGCTTGAAAGGTTGCACGGCATGTATTTTACCAAAGACGACCGGACGCCACAGAACAAAATCATCGCCATGCGCAAATCGCTTCAGCAATTGCTCGATCGTCCGCGCGAGGCCATGTTCGCCGAACTGTACCGCACCCGGAGCACCTTTGGCATCAATCCGCCCGTGAACCACGAGCGCATAGCCGCCCTCATCGATGTGGAACTGCCCAACATGGAATGGCACCTGCAACAAAGCAACGAAGCGCTGGCCATGGCCGTGCCACAATACATCGTTGGGTATGCGCTTTTCCACTTTGCGCCTCCCCTGCCCGACCGCGCCTTTTTTCACCTCTTTTTTGAAATCACCAATCCGGCGTTTTTTGGCGCCCTTGGTTTTCCAACTCCTTACAACGACGCGTTGGGAAGGCCCGACAAACGGACCGTAACCGAAGCCATACGCGACATTGCCGGTTCGTTTAAAAAAACATACCCACATCTTAAGCCCGACCTTTCGGCGCTTGATTTCAGCAACACGGCGCTTTTTGCGCGCAGTTACCTGCACATGGTCAAAGACCTGCAACTCAACCAAGCCCTATGAGCGATTTTGTTGAAACTTACCGCAACGTGATCATCCAGATCGCGACGCCATACAGTACCGGCACGGGCTTTTACCTCAAAGGCCCCGGGCTCATCGTAACCAACCACCATGTGGTAGAAGGCAGCCGGTCGGTGACCATTGAGGGCAGCCGTTTTCAAAAACAACTGGCGCGGGTGGAGTACATCGACCGGAAATACGATCTGGCTTTCCTTGCGGCTCCGCAAGACGCGGAAGATATGCCCGAAGTGCATTTGGGCACAGGTGAACCGCTGCGCGAACGCGATCAGGTGACGGCTGTAGGACATCCGTTCGGACTCAAGTTTTCGGTCAAAAGCGGCATCGTTTCCAATACCCGCGAGATCATCAACAACATCCCTTACCTGCACATCGACGCGGCACTGAACCCGGGAAACAGCGGCGGACCGTTGGTGAACAACAACGGTTTGGTGGTGGGTGTGAATACTTTTGTCATACGCGAAGGCGACAACGCAGGTTTTTCGCTGCCCGTGGCTTTCCTCGACGAAACCCTGCAGGAGTTTTCCAAACTCGATGCTCAGAATGCCTGCCGCTGCACCGCATGCTCCAATCTTGTGACGGATAAAACCGTGGAAAATGGCTTCTGCACCTTTTGCGGCAGCAAAGTGCAACTGCCCGGCGCCGTGGAAGAATATTCACCCAGCGGTGTAGCCAAAACCATCGAAAACCTTGTGGCAAAAATCGGGCACAACGTGGCTTTAAGCCGCTGCGGGCTCAACAGTTGGGAAATACGCCAGGGCAGCGCGCGCATCAACATCAATTACCACGAAAAAACGGGCATGATGAGCGCCGACGCCATCCTGTGCCAACTGCCCAAAGAAAACATCAAACCGCTGTACGAGTACCTGCTGCGCGAAAACTATACCAGCGAAGCGCTCGCACTCAGTGTTCACCAACAGGACATCCTGCTTTCCCTCATCATTTACGACCGCTACCTCGATGTTCAAACGGGCATGGCCATGCTCCAAAACCTTTTCGAAAAAGCCGACCATTACGACAACATTTTGGTGGAGCAGTTCGGGGCAACGTGGAAGGAAAATTAGTCCGAAAATAACCACATTAGGCACATAAGATTACTAAGGCACATTAGAGAAAAATTTCTAATGTGCCTTAGTAATCTTATGTGCCTAATGTGGTTATTTTCGGACTTCGGACTTTTTTTGAATCGCATCGGCCATCACCTCTGCGAATTTATCGGGAGTACACGCAAACGATGGTATGCCGAGTGTGGCCAGTGCAGTTGCGTTGTCGTGGTCGTAGGCCGGGGCGCCTTCGTCGTTGAGGGCGAGCAGGCAAACTGAGGTAACGCCGGACGCCTGGATGGCTGCGGCTTTTTTCAACATTTCGGCCCGGTTGCCACCTTCGAACAAATCGCTGATGAGGATAAGGATGGTATCGGAAGGTGTACGCACCAGGGTTTGGGCGTAGCCCAGGGCTTTGTTGATGTCGGTACCGCCGCCGAGCTGTGCGCCGAACAGCAGTTCAACCGGATCGTCGAGTTTGTCGGTGAGGTCCACAACGGCGGTATCGAACAATACCATGTGGGTACGAATGGAACGCAGCGAAGCCAACACGGCGCCCATGACGCCGGCGTATACCACAGATGAAGCCATGGAACCACTTTGGTCGACCAGTAGGATGACGTGCCGCAATGCCTGACCTTTTCTGCCGTACCCCACGAGGGTTTCGGGGATGATGCTGCGCAGTTCCGGGCTGTAGTGTTTAAGGTTCAGCAGGATGGTGCGCCGCCAGTCGATCTCGTTGTTTTTGGGTCTGCGTTTGCGGGTACTGCGGTGCAGGGCGCTTTGAACGGCTTCGCGCAGGGGATTGCGCAGCTTTTTTTCAAGGTCTTCCACCATTTTGCGCACCACGATGCGTGCTGTTTCACGTGTTTGTGCAGGCATGGCTTTGTGCAGGGAAAGCAATACGCCCACCAGGTGCACATCGGGTTCGATGCTGGCCAGCAATTCTGGTTCGAGCAACATGCGGGTGAGGCCGAGCCGATCGAGGGCGTCGCGTTGCATCACCTGCACCACGGGTGTGGGAAAATAACGCCGGATATCGCCAAGCCAACGGTTGATGCGTGGCGAAGAGTTGCCCAATCCACCGCTTCGTTTGCCTTCGCCATAAAGCGCTTCAAGCACCTCATCCATACCCTGCTCCTCCTTGCCGAGCTGTGTTTGCTCGTCGGGATCAGCATCCTGGCCAAGGATCAGGCGCCACCGTTCACTTTGCGAGTTCAAAGTTTAAAGTTTAAAGTTTAAAGTTTAAAGAAGTCAAAAGTCAAAAGTCCGGAGTAGAGAAGTTCAAAGGTCGGATTTACAGGGAAACGTCTAACTTTAATTTTTAGAATCCAACTACTTTTGACATCGGTCTTTTGACTTCTTTAAACTTTAAACTTCAAACTTTAAACTTCAAACTTTGAACGCCTTCCTCTCCCTGGGCCGTTGGATCTTCCCGCTGCCTTTCGCCACCATCGGACTGCTGCATTTTATGAATTCCCAAACGCTTGCAGACGATGCGGTGCCCCAATACCTGCCTTTTAAACTTGCCATTGTATGGATTGTAGGCGTTGCGCTGGTAGCTGGGGCCATAGCCATGTGGATAGGCAAATACGACAAACTTGCATCCATGCTGATGGCCCTGCTTTTGTTGCTGGTGATCGTGATGGCAGACATCCCCGATGCCATGAAAGGTGATGCCATGTCTCAGATCGCTTTATCAAACATGCTCAAGGATTTTGGTTTGATGGCCGGCGCGATGATGTACGGGTTGTATGTGGCGAAGGACGAAAAGATAAGTAATTAAAAATCAAGTATTTATGCAGACTTCTAAAAGTCATAAAAGTATAAATTCACTTCTTTGCCATTCAGATATCCGATATTTTTCGATACCGTTTTAAAAAATCCAAGGTTTATTTAGCGTTAGAAACAGGCAACTGAACAACAAACACCGTCCCCTCCCCTTCTTTCGTTTCCACCGTCAGTTCTCCCCCATGCCCTTTGGTCACAATATCGTACGCCAGGGATAACCCCAATCCCGTGCCCTGCCCAGTCGGTTTCGTCGTAAAAAACGGCTGGAAAATTTTGGCTTTTACACTGTCGGGGATACCGGTGCCGTTGTCCTGCACCCGGATTTCAACCTTATCGCCCCGTTTTTTAGTAGATACGGTCACCGTTGGTTCATATTTGTCATCCCGTAGGGAGTCATCCCATAGGGACCTTTGTGAAACCGCATAAAAAGCATTGTTGATCAAATTCAGCAAAACCCGTCCGATATCTTGTGGGATCACATCCAGTTTGCCCACGGCAGGGTCAAAATCTCCGGTCATTTTTGCATTGAATGTGGGATCCTTGGCGCGTAAACCGTGGTAACTGAGCCGCAGGTATTCATCGGCCAGGGCATTGATGTCTGTGGGTTCTTTTTTACCTGAACTCGTGCGGGCGTGTTGAAGCATACCGGTGACGATAGAGGCTGCCCGTTTGCCGTGTTGGTTTATTTTTTGCTGGTTTGAGGACAGGTCGTTGGTCAATTCTTCAATGAGCGTCCAGTCTTTTTCCGGCTTTTTAAGCTCTTCTTTAAGTTCCTCCGACAGATCCACGCTCAACTCAGAAAAGTTGTTGACAAAATTCAGCGGGTTTTGGATTTCGTGGGCTATGCCTGCGGTGAGTTCGCCGAGGGAGGCGAGTTTTTCTGATTGGATGAGTTGGGCCTGGGTGGCTTGCA
>JADLBE010000256.1 GCA_020847915.1 Saprospiraceae bacterium
ACCTGGACGGCCGTCGACGCCTGCGGCAACGCAACGTCCTGCAGCCGTACGATCAATGTGGTGGACAACACAGCGCCATTGCTTGTTTGTCCTACCGTAATTGCAAACATAGAATGTCCGGCATTGCCGGTTTTCCCATTGGCTACAGCCACCGATTTGTGCGATCCACTACCATCAGTTACTTTTTTGGATGCTACCATTCCCGGACTTTGTCCTCAGGAGTTCAGTGTAACGCGCACCTTTACCGCTACCGACGCCTGCGGCAACGCAACCTCGTGTAGTGTTACGATCAACGTTACCGACAATACAGCGCCAGTGCTTGTTTGTCCTACCGTAACAGCAAATGTGGAATGCCCGGCTTTGCCAATTTTTCCATTAGCAACTGCCACCGATTTGTGTGATGCCATTCCTACGGTATCCTTTGTTGACGCCACCATACCCGGAATTTGTCCGCAGGAATTCAGTGTTATACGTACCTGGACGGCCATCGACGACTGCGGCAACGCAGCAACGTGCAGCCGCACCATCAACGTAACCGACAATACGGCGCCTGTAATAACTTGTCCGGTCAGTCAAACCGTAACCTGTGTGACGGACATACCGTTACCTGTTGTGCCAACCGCCTTTGATTTGTGCAGCGGCACGGTCACGGTGGTGAGCCTTGGTGATGTTGTAACCAATCAGATTTGTGCAAACCGACTTACCGTTACCCGCACCTACCGAGCAACGGATGCCTGTGCAAATTCAGCTACATGCGCCCAGATCATAACGGTGTTTGATGATGTGCTTCCAACTTTTGTAAATGTACCGCCGAACATCACGGTTGAATGTTTTGTTGTTCCTGCTATTGTAACACCTCAGGCCATCGACAATTGTACAGGAATTGTATCGGTTCAGTTTGTTGGAGAAACACAGTTGCCCGGAATTTGTCCGACACTGTACACCCTAATCCGTACCTGGAGGGCTACCGATGTTTGTGGCAACTCGACACTGGCAACGCAGATGATCACCGTGTTGGATACCTATGCGCCACAATTCACCACCGAACCGGCAGATGTTTTCCTGGAATGCAACTCGGAATTAAACGAGGATGGCTTCCAAATTTGGCTTGATAATTTGGGTGGATCGGTTGCTTCAGATTGCTCCGAAATAACCTGGAGTTTCACCAACAGTCCGTTCATTTATGATTCCACAGGCTGTGGCGCTACGTTTACAAGGTACATTCGATTCATTGCAACCGACGAATGTGGCAATACCAGCTTCAGGGATGTTGGTTATACGGTGTATGATCTTACTCCGCCAACGTTTGATGTCTTGCCGGTCAATTTGGAAATTGAATGTGTTGAAGGATCCAACAGTGATCTGGAACTTGAACTCTGGCTCGAAAACTTCGGCAACGCCCAGGTAAGTGACCTTTGTGGCGATGTTGTCACCGACCTCGTATTCATTTCGAACGTTCCGGGTTGCGGCAACACGTTTATCCGTACGTACGAATTCAGGGCGACCGACGAATGTGGCAACACAAACTACGTAAGGGCAACATTTTCCATCGTGGATACCACACCACCTGTAATCGTAGAATGCCCTGAGGGCGACTTTTTGCTTACCTGCGAATTTGATGTACCGCTTCCGGATCTGTCGGGTGTGGTTGCTACAGACAACTGCGGCAGTGTTTATGTCTCCGTCATGACGTCGGTTCAGGGTGTCGGTTGTGTTTACTGGCCCATGAATGTATCCTACTGGTACATGGCCACCGATGAGTGCGGCAACATGGTTAGCGATTGTGATGTACCCTTCCTGGTCATTGACTCCATACCGCCCACGTATACCGGACCAGATACGCTTGAAGTATTGTGTGTGGATGATTTGCCAGGACCGGGTGATCTTACCGGAATTTTGGCGCCATACTTTTTCGACAACTGCTACGACATCATTTGCATCAGCGACAGCACACCCATCACAGGTCCGAACTTCGTTACCTACGTTGTAAGAGCCAAGGACTTGTGTGGAAACTGGACCGAGAAATTTACGGTTACTTTTGTTGCTGTCGGAAATTGCAAACCACTTTGTACCGCACCGCAAGGTATTTGGGGCAACGTCAACGGGGTAATCAACGGAACCTCTACAACAGAGATTTTGGAAGCCTATTTCAATGCATTCGAAAGTCTTACCGTTGGCAACTTTGGCAGAACCGTATCAGCTGCCAGCCCGGAATGTGTTCAGAGTTTGTTGCCAGGCATCAGCAATACCTACCAGTTTGGATTGGGCAACCATGTGTTTGATTCAACAACCAATTGTCTGCAACCAGCCAAGATGTTGAACGACGATGGAACGTTGCGCAACAAACTGGCGGCCAACCTGATGGCACTGCAATTGAACATTTGGTACAACAAACAATACAACGAGCGCGATCTTGCTGTGCAAAAACTGGCTTCGTTGCCAGACTGCCTGGTTGACCCCGTGGTGATGGGACTGATGGAAGTTGACCTTGTTACCGTACAGGGACTGGTTAACCTGTCCAACAACTACCTCGCAGGTTTGGGAGCATTCCCGACTGGCTTCGGAACCATGACCAACGATGCTGTAAACAACATCAACAGCTACTACCAAAATTGCCAGCTGAACAATCCGTGCCCCAACCAGGTACGCAGGGATGCAGTTAAAAACCGGGACAACCTGTATGGCCTCAGCCTTTCTCCCAACCCGGTTGTGGATGAAGTTACCATCCTGTTTGAAGCCGAAAACGATACCGAATTGCTGGTACGTTTTGTAAATGGTTCAGGTGTAATGAGCGAAGAAGCAGTTCAAGCCGTTGAAGGTTACAATACGTTTAAGTTTTCAACGCAGAAGCTGCCTTCAGGCGTTTACACAGTTGTTTTGCAAAGCGACAAGGTGCAGCAAAAGTTGCGTATGGTCAAAATATCAAAATAGTTTCATTGGGTTACCGAACTCTTATTAGAGCAAGGGTAATAATTCCGGTTTCATAACAAAAGTCATCCCGAAGTTTTTTCGGGGTGACTTTTGTGTTTTGGGAGGTTTGGATGGGCCATAAAAAAACATGAGCCGTGCCCGCTTTCGGGTACGACTCATGCGTAAAGCCTTGCTACACAGATGTTGGTTTATTGAGGCGCTTAGTTTGGTTTGTTAGTATGGAACGAATCAAATGAGTAACTCATAACCGCACTACAAAGATGTGGCCAGTGCAATCCGTAAGTGTTGTACTTTGCTGTAAATAGCTTGTATAATTCACTGATTTTCTGAGAGGTAAATAGGGTAGTATGCCTGCAGTAAACCACCCTGTGCAGCCAAAAAAAACATGAGCCGTACCCGCTTTCGGATACAGCTCATGCGTAAAGCCTTGCTACACAGATGGTAGTATGTAAGCTACTTAGATTGGTTTGTCAGAATAGAACGCATCAAGTAAGTAACTCATAACCGCTACACAAAGATGTGGGAACCACGCCCCGTGTATGTTGTACTTTGCTGGAAATAGGTTGCAAAAATCACACATTTTCCAAATTTCCCCTGCGTAGCTCTTTTAGCTTTTTATAAAAAGTAGGGGAAAGCCCCGTTACTTTTTTAAATTGGTTGGAAAGGTGCGCTACACTGCTGTAATGCAATTTGTAGGAAATTTCCGTTAAATTCAGTTCGTCGTACAAAAGCAGCTCTTTCACCTTTTCAATTTTGTGCATGATGATGAATTGCTGAATGGTAATACCTCTGAACTCTGAAAATAAATTGGGGAGGTACGTGTAATCATAATTCAGCTTTTCGCTGATGTATTCCGAATAATTGACTTTGGGAAGCTCATCGGAATAATGGATCATGTCGATGATCACATTTTTGATCTTTTCTATCAGGATACTTTTTTTGTCGTCGATGAGCTCCAGACCGGATTTTTGCAGGTCTGTTTTTAACAGTTCACGTTGTTCATTGGTAATGTCATCTGATATTTCTACCATGCCAAGCTCAACACCTGTATGTTGAAGACCCAGCTTTTTGAGTTCGTCAATCACTACCATTTTGCAACGGAGGCTGACCATGTATTTGATGTATAATTTCATAAAGGGCATTTAGGTGAACAGTTGCTGATCAACACGAAGTTATGTCTCAGCTTGTTTCCTTAGGATTTATGCAATATACACAAATTCTCCTAAACCCTGAACCTTAATTATTTAGAGAGGCAACTATATCGGCTTGCACACCCGCCAGCAACGACTCCACTTCAGCTATAATTTCCTCTGCAGCCGCTTCCACAGCGGGTGTAAGTCCGATGGTCATGGGTTGCACGTCCTCCACAGAAATCACATACAGCAGTATTTTTGGCAAGGTTTCGCGGATGCTCATGGCCTCGACCACATCGCGCAGTCCCACGTCGTGGGTACTCATGGCCCTCGGGAAGTCGGAGGAAAAACGGGGTGCAATGCGCCTGATGGTACCTGCCGGACGACCGTCGAGGGTAGCATCAGCCATGATGACAAACGGATGGCTCTCCATGGCGCCCATGAGGTGGAAGCCACCCGTGCCGCCGTCGAGTACAGCCGCACCCGGCGGCAGAGAGCCATTGCTCAACTTTTGGGCGATGAAGACGCCTACGCCCTCATCGCCCATCAGGTAATTGCCAATGCCCAGAAACAGTACGTTGTCCTTGATGTCTTCCATAATGTTTCAGGCGGCTTTGTTGTTTTTTTCAGTTGCGGCTTTTTCTTCAGCAGCTTTTTCCTCAGCTTCTCTTTTTTGGTGCGCTTCAAAAGCATCTTCCTCAATAAATTTCCAGCCACCGCCCATCGACGATATTTCGCCACGGCCTTCTACGTAATCGTGGTAAAAAACCAAATAAACGTGGATGATGGTGAACAGGATGAAAAACCACATGAGGATGTGGTGAATGTTGCGCACATAGGAATCGGCGCCAAACAACGGAACCACCCAGGAGAACATTCCGGCAAACCAGGAATCACTCATGGGCTCATACAAAGCAAAACCCGTGATAACCTGCGCCAAAAAGGCAAGAAACGTGAAGAAATAAATAAATCCTGCCAGTTCGTTATGGCCCACAGACATGTGACCACCGGGCTTGGTTTGAAATATATCAATCTTGAGCACCTCCCACATTTGCTGGAAATACCGGCGGTTGGTCGGAATGAAGTTTTTCCAGTCGGCATATTTGTTGCCCACAAAACCCCAGTAAATGCGGAAGATGAAGTTAAAAACGAAGATGTAGGCTGCCACGAAGTGTACGTAACGGATCCATCCGAAGAGGTGCCGTTCCCAGGCTTCGCCACCAAACATTATGGCAGGTGGTTTGCCGATCATGTAGCCGGTCACGCAAAGCGTGGTGATTGCAAGGGCGTTGATCCAGTGGTATACACGAACCGGCAACTCCCATACAAATACGCGGCGAAGAAGTTTATAGCTGGACATGGTTGTTACATTCAAGGATTCAATGATTCTCTATACAACCCGTGTTCTGCTCACTTGCTTGCCGTCCTCATCGTAAAGGTGTACGGCACAGGCCAGGCATGGGTCGAAAGAGTGGATGGTACGGAGGATTTCAACGGGCTGGTGCGCATCGGCTACAGGCGTGTCGATCAGCGACGATTCGTAGGCCGAAAGTTTGCCCTCGCCGTCGCGTGGTGAAGCGTTCCACGTTGTGGGCACCACCAGCTGGTAGTTGGCGATTTTTTGGTCTTCAATCACAATCCAGTGGCCAAGCGCACCGCGCGGAGCTTCGGAGTGACCAACGCCCTGGGCTTTTTGCGGCCATTTTTCCGGACCGAATTTTTCCATGTTCGCCATGCGGGTATCGCCGTTGCGGATGTTGCTGATCAGGTCGTTGTAGAAACCAAGTCCCCAGTCGGCCATCAGAGCGGATTCCAGACCGCGGGCTGCCGTACGACCCAGTGTGGAAAAAAGCGCTGTTGCCGGTACGCCGAGTTTTTGCAACGTGCTGTCCACAATGGCTTTGAATTCTTCACGGCCGCTGGCATAACCAACGAGTACACGGGCAAGTGGGCCTACTTCCATGGCATGGCCTTTCCACCGTGGCGTTTTCAGGTAGCTGTAAGCTTTGGTGGTATCCAGGTGGTCGAACGGCGGTTTTGGACCCGTGTATTTGATATCGGTTTCACCTTTCCAGGGGTGCAGACCTTTGGCATTTTCTGGATATTCGTACCAGGAGTTGTCGATGAATTCCTGGATCTCAGCATCGTCGCGCATGTTGACCTCATGGATCTTGCTCAGGTCTTTGTTCAAAATGGCGCCGGCCGGGAATTTGTACGAGCTTACATCGCGGTAGCCGTTGGTGGGCAAATCGCCGTAGCAAAGGTAATTGCCAAGGCCGCCACCGATGGCGCCCCAATCGAGGTAATACGGTGCAATGGCCAATAAATCAGGGATGTATACCTGCGTAATAAATTCTTTGGCGTCTTCCAGCAACTGGCCCACATAAGCCAAACGTTCGGCATTGATCGAGCTCACATCATCGAGTCCGATGCTGCATGCCATACCACCCACGAGGTAGTTGGGGTGGGGGTTTTTGCCGCCGAAAATGGCGTGGACCTTGACGATTTCTTTTTGCCATTCCAACGCTTCCAGGTAGTGAGCCACGGCAATCAGGTTGATGGCAGGGGGCAACTTGTAAGCAGGGTGGCCCCAATAGCCATTGGCAAAAATGCCGAGCTGGCCACTTTCCACAAATTTTCCCAACCGTTTTTGCAGGTCGGAAAAATACCCGGGCGAGCTTTTGGGGTAATTGGAAATGCTTTGCGCAATGGTGGAGGCTTCCTTCGGATCGGCCTTCAGGGCACTAACCACATCCACCCAGTCGAGCGCGTGCAGGTGGTAAAAATGCACCACGTGGTCGTGCATGTATTGTGCTGCAAACATGATGTTGCGCACCAGTTCTGCATTGGGCGGAATAACAATGTCGAGGGCGTCTTCCACAGACCTGACGGATGCCAGAGAGTGTACGGAAGTACAAACACCACATACACGTCCTACAAATGCCCATGCGTCGCGCGGGTCGCGGCCGCGCAGTATTTTT
Source organism: Saprospiraceae bacterium (assembly GCA_020847915.1). GTDB lineage: Bacteria > Bacteroidota > Bacteroidia > Chitinophagales > Saprospiraceae > M3007. The sequence goes on from JADLBE010000256.1 coordinate 7,046, forward strand.
TCAATACCGCGAACCATGGTGCCCGAAGAATAGGCATCAACGATTTTTCCGTTTTGAATGTCGGCTTCTACCCTGAGGTGTCCCTCAATGCGGGTGACGGGATCTACAACGATACGTTCACTCATGATGAGTTTATTTTTTCAGCAGCTTAGAGCTTGTTCGGATTTAGGATTTTGGGCTACGCCCGGCAAATTTTATTTTAAAGTGCGTTAAAATTTTCGCTGTAGGCACCCGGCTACAGCTGCAAATTTTGCCTTCTTTAAAAGAAAATTTGCTCATGCTCGCCTCAAAACCAAAATCCGAACAAGCTCTTAACTGACTGAAGATCAATAATTAAGTTATTCAGTGGTTTTTTGGAATATCAAAGTTCCTTTTCGGCATCCTTGCCTTCGTCAATAACATCCTTGATCAGTTTCGATTTCCGGATGTTGGTCATGACGGCGTGTGCGGCAATACCCACACCCGTTGCAATGGCGGCTGCCGTACCAATTTTATCGGCGTCCGATTCGATGCCAAAACCCGGGAAAGGCTGGTTGCGCAGGTAAAGTGCGCCTGCGTCCCAATAGTTTTCTTCCGAGCAGCCGAAGCAGCCGTGGCCCGATTGGATGGGATAACTTGTACCGTTGTTCCATTTGGTAACCGAACAGGCGTTGTAGGTGGTTGGCCCTTTGCAGCCAACCTTGTAGAGACAGTAGCCTTTTTTGGCGTTCTCATCATCGAAGGTTTCCACAAACAAACCGGCATCGTAGAACGGACGGCGGTAGCAGGTATCGTGCACCCGTTTGGAGTAAAATGCTTTTGGACGGCCCACGCCATCAAGTTCGGGCAAAGTGCCGAAGGTGATGAGGTGCACCAATACACCGGCCATAACTTCGCCGATGGGAGGACAGCCGGGCACTTTGATGATCGGTACGCCTTTGATCAGTTTGTGGATGGGTTTGGCGCCGGTAGGATTGGGCTTGGCCGATTGAACACAGCCGTTGGAGGCACAACTTCCCCAGCAAATAACGGCTTTGGCCGTAGCGGAAACTTCTTTGAGAATGTCCAGCGATGTGCGGCCACCAATCATGCAATACACGCCGTCGGCTTCGGTCGGTACCGAACCTTCGATGCACAACACATATTCACCTTTGTATTTTTCCATGGTGTCGCGCATGCACTTTTCGGCCTGGTGGCCCGAGGCGGCCATAAGGGTTTCAGTGTAGTCGAGCGACAATTTATCGAGCAGAATATCAGCTACAATAGGATGGGAGGAACGGATGAAACTTTCGCTGCAACAGGTACATTCCTGAAAGTGCAGCCAGATCACCGGAAGGCGGGGTTTTTCTGACAATGCCTGTGCCACTTGTGCCGCCCCGGTAGCCTCAAGCCCAAGGTAGGCCGCGATCGCAGTACAAAACTTCATGAAATCGCGCCGCGAATAACCGCGGTGCAGGAGTTCCTCGTAGTAAGTGGGGCGTTCCGGACGTGTAGACATAAGGCAATGGGTTTTTAAAAAAAATTAACATGTAAATTGGCGTTTAAAGGTATTCTTGATTCCAGCCGAAAATTTCTGACCCTCATCAGTCAGAAAGCTGATTGTCATCATTAGGTCATCAGACGATTACCTTGAATTTTACTTTCTTAAATACATGATCTTTTCATGCACGAATTGTCCATCATTCAAAGCATCATCGACACGGTGGAAACCGAAGTGACCCGAAAAGGCGGCAGCTACCGTGTGGAAGCCGTCGTTTTGCAAATTGGTACACTGGCTGGTGTGGAAACCGGGAGTTTGGAATTCCTTTGGCCCGCAGCGGTTCAAAACACGTTGCTGGACGGTGCCGAATGCCAAATCGAAATTGTTCCGGGGACGGCTGTGTGCAGCGATTGCGGTACCGGTTTTTCCATGATAAATTATTTTGATCCTTGTCCAAATTGCCGTTCACACCTGATCAATGTGCAAACAGGCGAAGAACTTAAAATCAAAACCATCGAACTATGTGCGCAACCTGCGGATGTGCCGGCGACGGCCACCAACTGAAAGCTTTCCTGCCGGGCGCCAGGCCCCGGTCTTTTGCCGGTTTGAAGTTGTCGAACTCCGATCATTCACCAGCAAACTCCGAACTCCGAACTGCAAACTCCGAACTCCGAACTGCAAACTCCGAACTCCGAACTGCAAACTCCGAACTCCGAACTGCAAATTCCAAACTTGTCGTCGACATCGAACGTGATATTTTGGATAAAAACAACCGACTGGCCGAACGCAACCGCGGATATTTTGAAGCCAAAAACATTGTGGCTCTGAACATGGTCAGTTCACCGGGATCGGGCAAAACCAGCATTCTTGAACGTACCCTTGCCGACAAAGGCAGGGAAATGGCCTTTTTTATCGTGGAAGGCGATCAGCAAACTTCACGCGACGCCGAACGCATCGCCGCAGGAGGTGCACCCGTCGTACAGGTGAATACCGGGAAAGGCTGTCACCTGGAAGCTGAAATGGTGCACCAGGCCATCCGCCAGTTGCAACCTACCGAAAACAGTGTGGTGGTGATCGAAAACGTGGGTAACCTTGTTTGTCCCTCCATGTTTGATCTTGGAGAATCCAAACGCGTGGTGGTCATCAGCATTACGGAGGGTGAAGACAAACCCCTGAAGTACCCTGACATGTTCCATACTTCCCAACTTTGCATCATCAACAAAATCGACCTGCTGCCTTACCTCAAATTTGATGTGGAAGCCCTGAAAACTTTTGCACTTCAGGTAAATCCAGGCCTTGAGTTTATCGAACTTTCAGCCACTTCGGGCGAAGGAATGAACCAGTGGTACGCGTGGATAAAAAAACAACAAACGGCATCCCATTTTTCAAAATAACCTGTCATGTGTCTAGCCATCCCTGGTCAAATCATCAGCATTACAACCGAACTCGACGAAACTTTCCGAAGCGGTAAGGTTCAGTTTGGCGGCATTTTCCGCGAGGTCAACCTCTGCATGGTACCAGGCGCCCAAATCGGCGATTACGTTTTGGTACACGTCGGGGCAGCCATCAGCGTCGTGGATGAGGCGGAGGCCAAAGAAACATTCAGGTATTTGGAGCAGATTGGGGAGTTGGAGGAGTTGTAAGCTGGAAAACGTCCGTTCAGATTTTTTACCGCGAAGTTTGTGAAAAGTCTGCGCGGCGTCTTATCTTTGCGTCCGCTTAAGGAAAACGGACCTTAGCTCAGTTGGTTAGAGCGCTACGTTGACATCGTAGAGGTCACTGGTTCGAATCCAGTAGGCCCGACCAAAGTAGCCCGGTTTTTTGACTGCTTTTTATTTCCGGGACTTGTAGAGTCCCAACGTTAATTTTATTTTTCGGGATGTAGCTCAGCCCGGTAGAGTACACGTCTGGGGGGCGTGTGGTCGCAGGTTCGAATCCTGTCATCCCGACACTACCATAGCGCAACTTGTTGGAAACAACTTGTTGCGCTTTTTTAATGTATCAATTACTGCGCGGTATTTGCAAAACAAGGGTTTCACTCGAGTCAGGATCGCGTTATGG
>JADLBE010000257.1 GCA_020847915.1 Saprospiraceae bacterium
AATTTTCAGATGAGCCCAGACTCTTTGACCGGCAATTCGTTGGTGTTTGATGTGGAAGGGCTGCAGCCTGATGCCGTTTTACAAGACAGTTTTTTGCAATCCCTTGGTTTACAGGGCGATCAGAAAATCTCAATGCAAGGAACCATGCAAACTGATACGGCTGGTTCCTGGATCGCTGATGTTTATTTAAAGCAACTGTTTTGGTATGGGTATGTTTTTAACAATACTGACTTCTCGGGCAAACAATATGCTCCAACGGGCATGTTTTTGGACCTGAATCTTCAAACCAATTTTACCCAAACCACCGATACATTCCCGTTTCCTTTCGATAACAACGGCAAGTTTACACTGGTCGTCGACAGTCTTTTGTTCAGCGACAGCCTGCCTTTTTTGGTGCATGGCGGTTTTGTCATTGATTCGATGCAACTGTACAGCGAAAAGGGCGCCATAGAAGCAGATAGTTTTGTAGGCATTTTTTCCTCCGAAAACAGGGTGAACGACGTGGCATTTACAAGCACCTGGCTCAATGTAAATGTGAGTGGATTGTTTGATCCGCTTACCGCGCCTTCGGTGCTGAGCGAAGTGGTGAGCTACCATTTCAAACCGGACAGCAACCTTGTTTATCCATCCCTGCCGGCCGGCGACACGGTGTTTTGGCAAGTTGATTTTCAACATCCGGAATCACTAAGCGGGTTTTTGGTGCCCGACCTCAATGCCTTAAAACCCATTAAAATCATCGGAGGGTACCGCGATGGTATTTTTAAAACCGAGCTGTTTTGTGAAGCATTGAATTACGCCGGATTTGGTGGTGAAATGTTGTACGCTTCGGTCCTGCTCGATCAGAAAGAAGCACTTGCCGGCCTGGAAAGCGGTAATTTGTATTTTATGGACAAACTGGCGCCAGATTCCATTTCGATTGCCGTGCGAGCCCAATCAGGCATCCTGGAAGGAGATGTTGCATTGTTTGACAGTTTGAACGTAACCAAAGTAAAACTTGGCGCCGACGTGGTGGCAAGAGACACCCAGTGGATGGTGCAGCTCGATTCATCGCTGGTGTTGCAATATGCCACCTGGACCATGGATCCACTCAACAAAGTCGTTTACAATACCACCGGAGGCGTGGGGTTGGTGGAACATTTCCGACTCGAACGCGACTCCCAATTGTTGTCGGTGGAAGGCGACATGGTTAACAACCTTAAGGTAGAACTCAGAGCCATCGACCTTGGCAACGTGGCCCGCATCCTGCAACGTGATTCCACATTTATGTCGGGCAACTTCAACGGAACCTTGCGCGTCGATTCGTTGCTTTCCGACCAGCCCCACATCAGTGCCAGGGTAGGCATCCGTGATTTAATCATGATGATGCGCCCAATTGGCGACTTGCGGGCCTCGGTCACCCCGGCCGCAAGGGATAGTTTTCAAACACGCCTGCGCATCACGGGAGCCAACAAAGTCAGCTTGCGGGGCAATTTCAATGTGAATGGCAACCTCGACATGACGGCAAGGCTCGATACGCTCCAATTGAATGTCCTGGAGCCCTGGGTAGGTTCCATTCTCAGCGAATTGTCGGGCATCGTTTCTGGACGCCTGACGTACAAGGGCAACTACCGCAATCCCTTACTCAACGGACGAATCGCTTTCGACAACGCCAGGCTCCGCACACCCCTCAACAACGTGTTGTACGAATTGCCAAACGACAGTTTGACCATAACCAACAACCTGATTGTGCTGAACAACACACGCCTCTTTGATAAAAAACGGCATCCGATTGTTGTAAACGGTACGGTCGACCTGGGCAGTATGGACAACATCCTGCTTGATTTGAGGGCGGAAGGAAAGGACGTCTTGCTCCTGGATTCCAAGGAAGTGGCTTCCATAGCGTACTACGGGGTACTGTATGCCGACGTAGACGGTACGGTGAAAGGGCCGCTGAGTTCGCCCGTTCTGAATTTCAGGGCAAAACCTCTGCGTGGATCGGAGGTGAACTACCTGTACGACAACGGCAACACGTCCATCAACGATGCCTCCGGTATTGTTGAATTCATCACTTACGATACCACCGAGCAGGTTGTGGATACCTTGCCGGTAACCGTATTCCCTTTTCGGCTAGCCCTCGACCTCGAGTTGAACCAGGAAGAAAACATGCTGCTTCGCGTTTTCCTGAATCCTTTAACTCGCGACATCGTAGAAGTGAGGCCTTTTGGCGACCTGCACGTGGATATTTTTCCGCAAGGCGACATCGAGCTCAACGGGTTGGTTGAATTTTCCGAAGGCAAGGCTTCGTATACGTATCAAAACATTTTCCGAAGGCAATTTCAGTTGAAACAAGGAAGCACCCTGGACTGGGTTAAAAGTCCGGAAAACCCCAACATCAATGTAGAAGCTTTTTACGAGGTACGCACTTCGCCCGTACCCTTGCTGTCCGGTGGAGGTCAGGATTCCACGTATGCAGATTATGACAAGGAAATGTTTTGGTTGGTCGCAAAAGTTACCGGATACCTCGATGACCTGAAAATTGATTTTTACGTCGATTATCCGGTCGACTCAGAGGACGGAACCAGTTACCGCAATTCGGGCAAGGAAGACATCGTACGCGCGGTAGACAATTTGAACCAAAATCCGGAGCAACAAGCCCTGGAGGTATTCAACCTCCTGGTTTTTAATGCCTTCACCGGCAGCAGCACATCGGCCGGACAAGCCATCGACATACAATCGAACCTGAACAACCTCATATCCCAACAACTCAACAACCTGACCAACGACATAACCTGGATTGATATTGATATAAACCTGTACAGCGCCGGTGCATCAAGTTCACAAACCAATGTTGATGTGACCCTCAAAAAAGATTTTTTTGACAAACGTTTACGTTTTGAAATTGAAGGAAGTACAGCTGTTGATTCCGACAGCAAAAGTGCCCAAAACAACAACAGCTATTTTGACAATGTATCTTTGGAGTATAGGATGGACAAAAAAGGGGTATGGAAAACCACCGTTTTTTCCAACCAGGAATTCAACGACTTTTTCCAGCGCAACGTTACACAATCCGGCGCCGGTGTCATTTTTGAAAAAGAATTTGATGGTATAAATTGGAATTTCTTCAAGAAAAAGAATAAAAAACAAAACACTAACCCGACTTCCGGAACCCAACAATGATGCCCTTGATACGTTCCCTTTTTTTATTTATGGTTTTATTGGCTGCGGCTTGTACTTCCGGAAAACGGCTTCCGGAGGGGCAGGTATTGTACAGAGGCGCAAAAGTAAAAGTGATTCCGGACAGCAAAAAATGGGACCTCGGAACTTTGAAGTCGGATGTAAAAAGTGTGGTGAGTGTCCCGGCGCCCAACAAAAGCTTTTTAGGCCTTTCGCCGGGTTTGTGGATTTACCTTCACACCAAGGAGGACTCCTGGATACAGCGGAAAATGGGAAAAAAGCCGGTATTGTTGAAATCGGACATGGCTGCAACAACGGAAGCACTTTTGGCCAACCGAGCGGCCAACAATGGTTTTTTTAAAGTCGAAGTGGTTAGTGAACGCATCGAGAAACCATCCAGGCGCAGCGCCAAAATGCGTTACGAAGTGTTTGTCAAAGCACAGGCCACCGTCATCGACACGGTTGTTTTTCCGGTTTCGGATGGAGCTTTGGAAACAAGCATTCGCAACGCCAGGGACAAGTCGTTCCTGAAGGTAGGGGAACCCTACAACCTCGAAAAGATCAAACAGGAACGGCTGCGCATTGCCGGCACCATGCAAAAAGAAGGGTTTTATTATTTTGAAGCCGATCATTTGTTGATACAGGCCGATACGCTGGCCGTTGGGGGCAGGGTAAGGTTCAATATGGTGATCAAACCTTCCGTTACGGAACGCGCCAAAACACCGCAATTCATCAACCATATCCATTATTTGGCCAAATTGGATACCACCGGCAGGTTTCTGCCCGATTCAATCAAAATACATGATTGCATAACCTTCGGACAGTTCACGGGCAGTACGATACCCAACTATTTGTTGCGCAAAACCATGTGTTTGCGTTGTGGGAGAAAATACAATTCAGAAGAACACGATGCCACACTTGCCTATTTGGCGCACCTGGGCACCTACAAGTTCATCAATGTGGGCTTTGTGCCCTCACCTGATTCGGATAGTTTGATGGATGTACGTGTGACCCTGACACCTTTTTCCCGCAACAAAGCCAAAATCGCTTTGTCGGCTGTTTTTGCACCCAATTTGTATTGGGGAGCGGAGTTTAAGGCTACTGTCGACAGGAGGAATGCTTTTGGTCGAGGCGAATTGCTGCGATGGGTTGTTTCGGGTGAGGCATTGCGTTTGCCCAAGCAGGATGACGAAGCATACGATGTGAATTTGTTTCCCATCGCAACCAACCTGACCCTCTGGATCCCGAGGTTTCGTCCGCCCCGGGTGCGCCATGGTAAATATTATGCACCGCTGGTCCAAACCAAGTTTATGTTGGGGTACGAAATGAACCGTTACGTCATTTTGCCCAAGGAGCTTATCGAGTCGAAATTGGGCGTCACTTTGCATGAATTTGAATTTGAAGGAGGCTTGGTTTTAAAAAACAGTCGAAGGCCTACGGTAACGCACGAAATCAATCTTTTACAAGTGGGTATGCGTTTCACAGCCATTCAGCCACCCACCTTCAGGGATGCGTTTGAAACGGTTATTCAAACCGATACCACCAATCAGTACATCAACTATGCACCTGAGGTTACCATTGGACCAAACTACAGCCTGATCATCGACAACCGATTTCAGCTCACCCGACGCTCCAATGTGTATTACCGCGGGTATACCCAGTTGCGCGGTGGCGGATTTTTACCTTCTGAGCTCACATCTCCAGTTTTGCCGCGGTTCAATCTGGTGAGTTTTATAGAAAATGATTTCCGGTATTTTTACAAACTCACCAACAAAACCTCCCTCGGCGCCAAAGTTATAGCCAACGCCGGTTTGCCCATCTCTGCCGGTTCGTCCAGCACGTTCAACATCAACGACCTGTATATCGTGGGCGGCGCCAACAGCGTGCGGGCGTTTCCTCCAAGGTATTTTGGTCCGGGCACGTTACCTCCCGATGCCACTGGCGACGACCTACTCCTTGTGAGCGACCATGCCGGTAACATCATGCTGGAAAGCTCCTTCGAGCACCGTTACCGTTTTCTGCCCAGATGGGAGATGGCCAGTTTCATCGATTTTGGCAACACGTGGGTTTTGAATGAAGTGCCGGATTACCCTGGAGGTGTATTTAAATTCAACAGTTTTTACAAAGAATTCGCCGTTGGTGCTGGTGTCGGCCTGCGATTCGTATTCAGTTATCTTGTCATACGCCTCGACCTGGCCGTTCCCCTGCGCAAACCCTGGCTTGCAGAAGGAAGCCGCTGGGTATTCGACGACATTAATCTTGGCAGCAAGGACTGGCGCAAGGAAAACCTGCTCCTGAATTTTGCAGTGGGGTATCCTTTTTAAGTCGACAGTCGACAGTCGACAGTCGGATTCAAATTTCAAATTTCGTATTTCGTCAATCTTTATGCCAAAGCCTTCCCTTTTTACCCAAGAAGACTACCAGGCCATCAGGCACCGCCTTGAAAACCTAACACCCGAAGCTCCGCGGCAATGGGGCAAAATGGATGCTGCGCAAATGATGGCACACCTCAACATCCCCCTGGAAGTAGGTTTGGGCAAACAAAGACTGCCCATGGCATTTCCGTGGCCTTTGTACCACCTCATCAGGTGGGTTATTTTGCGCAAAACACATTTTAGTCCGGGCATGCCCACCGCCGATACCTTTGTGGTGGCCGACCACCGGTTGTTTGAAGTTGAAAAACAACGCCTGCTCAAGAATTTGCAGGAGGCCTTTCAAATAGGTTTGAAAGGTCCCTGGGCGCGGCACAACATCTTTGGAAACCTCACCCCGGAACAGTGGGGAACGTTGTTGTACATGCACCTCGATCACCACCTCAGGCAGTTTGGAGGGTAGCGGGGCACTAAGTCTATAGACCTGCCAAGTTTAAAGACTTGGCAGGTCTATAGACTTAGTGTCCCATAAAAACATTTTGTTTTAAAATAGAAATATTTGTTTTAAATTTGTGTCCGCATGAAACAGTTATTTGCACAACTTCAAAAACTGCGTTACCTTGGGCACGATTTATCAAACAGGAAAAAAGCATAAATCCAAAGCCGCGGAACCTGCCCGGCCTGCAAAAGCACAGCCCATGACGGAAGTACGGTATACGGAAGACGAAATCAAAAGTCTTGACTGGCGCGAGCACATTCGCCTGCGCCCTGGTATGTACATTGGTAAACTCGGCGACGGCTCCAGCCCCGACGATGGTATTTACGTACTCATCAAAGAGGTGATCGACAACTCCATCGACGAATTTGCGATGGGTTATGGCAAAAACATCGATGTTTTTATCAACGAAACGGGTGTTACAGTACGCGATTACGGCCGTGGTATCCCGCTTGGAAAGGTGGTGGACGTGGTGAGTAAAATCAATACCGGCGCCAAATACGACAGCAAAGCGTTTAAAAAATCGGTGGGCCTCAATGGTGTGGGTACCAAAGCCGTGAATGCCCTTTCCGAATATTTCAAAGTTACAGCCATACGTGAAGGTCAGGCCAAATCTGCCGAATTTCAGTTTGGCAACCTGATCAAAGACGAAAAACCCGGTCCGACCAAAGAGGAAAACGGCACGCTGATCCATTTCAAACCCGACAACGGTTTGTTCCGCAATTTCCGATGGGTTTTTGAATACGTCGAGCAACAACTCTGGAACTACGCCTACCTGAATGCCGGCCTGAAGATCAACTTCAACGGCAAAACTTTCCTGTCCAAAAACGGCCTGCTCGACCTGCTGGAGAAAAAAACCAACGCAGAAAACATACGTTACCCCATCATCCACCTCAAAGGTGAAGACGTGGAAGTTGCCATAACCCACGGCGATCACTACGGCGAACAATATTATTCATTCGTCAACGGACAAAACACCACACAGGGCGGCACCCACCTCGTCGCTTTTCGGGAAGCACTCGTCAAAGTGATCCGCGACCACTTCAAAAAACAATTCGACGCCAAAGACATCCGCGAAAGCATCATCGCAGCAGTAAGTGTCCGGGTGGAAGAACCCGTGTTTGAAAGTCAGACCAAAACCAGGCTCGGCTCCGAACGCATCGCCCCCGACGGTCCAGCCATCCGCACCTGGATGGCCGAGTTTTTGTCCAAGTCGCTCGACAATTTCCTGCACCGCAATCCGGAAGTCGCCAAAGAGATGCTCAAACGCATCCAGCAAAGCGAACGCGAACGCAAGGAAATAGCAGACGTTAAAAAAATAGCCAACCAACGCGCCAAAGCCGCGAACATCCACAACAAAAAACTTCGGGACTGCCGCTTCCACCTCAACGAAAAAGGCGCCGAGGAAAAACGCCTCGGCAGTACGGTTTTTATCACCGAGGGCGATTCCGCTTCGGGCTCACTTACCAAGGCCCGTGATGTGGATACCCAGGCCGTGTTTAGCTTGCGTGGTAAACCCCTGAACTGCTTTGGCATGACCAAAAAGGTGGTGTACCAAAACGAAGAGTTCAACCTTTTGCAACACGCCCTCAACATTGAGGATTCGCTCGACGACCTGCGTTACAACCGCGTGGTGATCGCCACCGATGCCGACGTAGACGGCATGCACATACGCCTGCTTTTGCTTACGTTTTTTCTCCAGTTTTTCCCCGATCTGGTGCGCAACGGCCACCTCTACATCCTCGATACACCACTTTTCCGTGTGCGCGACAAACAACAAACGTTTTATTGCTACTCCGAAAGTGAAAAGCAGGCTGCCATCAAAAAGCTGCGCGGAAAACCGGAAATCACGCGATTCAAAGGTTTGGGTGAAATTTCTCCCAACGAATTCGCCGACTTTATCGGAAACGGCATCCGCCTCGATCCCGTCTTCCTTCCTGAAGATACCAACCTCGACCACGTCCTCGATTACTACATGGGCAAAAACACCCCCGAACGCCAGGAATTCATCATCGACAACCTGCGCTTCGAACTTGATGTGGTGGATACACCACCTATTGAGGAAGTGAAGGAAGAAATTGTTGAGGAAGAGGTGAATTAGCGGGCAGGATTGAATTACGAGATACGAAATTTGAAATTTGATGTTTGAATTTAAAGGGCCCTCACTCCGCCAATAAGTCTTAATGGCGGAGTGAGGGCCCTTTAAATTCAAACATCAAATTTCAAATTTCGTATCTCGTAATTCAATCCTGCTAACCGCTAACCGAACCTAAACCATATCCGCAAGATACTCCACCAACATTTCAAAAAGTGGCCGGTGTTCAGGTACAAACGTTTCGGCGTTGATTTTTTGCACGTCGAACCAACGCAATTCTGAGATATCGTCGTTGGGTTCCGGTTCTCCGTCGGTGATGACGCAGGTGTAGAGGTGCGTCATGATGCTGTCCATGGAGCCGCGGTAACGCCAGTCGTCGATTTTGCAGGAGCCAAGGTAGGTCAGCTCCTCCACTTCCACTTCGCCGCATTCTTCCATCAATTCGCGGATGGCGGCCATTTCATAACTATCGTCAGTTGGATCGGCAAAACCGCCCGGGAAACGGTATTTGAGTTCGTTTTCCTTGCGTGCAAGCAAAACTTCTTTGTTGTCGTTGCGGAAAACTGCAATGTCCACCGTCGGATAAACGGTAGGGTAGCGGCGCATGGTGGCGTAAAGTACTCCGGCACGGAAGTCGCGCAAATGTTCCACGTTGGCGCCTACGGCATCTTCCGGAAAATCGTCGTCGCTGGCTTCCAGGATGGCCGTTTTGTATTTACCGCTGTAACGCTGTACAAAATCCAGATCGGTGCCGTAAATGATGACATCGCCTTTGGGCCGGAGTTCCATAATGCGACGGTCGAGTTCCTGACTCCAAATACGGTCATCGGGCAAATCCGGCATTTCGTGTACAGCCAGTGTGTTACCGTACTCCTCCTCAAACATTTGTGCGCGAAACACCCATTCGAGCGGATTGTGATCGCTTGGAGCAGGGTTTGATCCTATGAATAGATGCATCTGTTCGTGTTGATCACGTACGGTATCGATGAGCCTGGCGTGAATTTCGTTGAGTTCAAAAACCTGAAAACGCCCCAATAAAATGCCTGTTCCTAACTTTTCTGACATAAGTGTTGCAAAGTATTGTTATCTTTTTATGGTCACATCACCGGAAAACAATTCTGTTTGTCCGTCAATAAATTCAAGTTCGGCAAACCAGACAAAAACGCCGGGATTCAGGATGTCTCCACGGAAAGAGCCGTCCCAACCTTCGCTTTCATCGTTGGGCATGAGGTTTTCTCCCAGGAACAACGCATTGCCCCACCTATCGTATACGCGCAGTTGTTTGATGTTGACAACGCCCCTGGCAAAAAGGGTAAACCGGTCGTTGTACCCGTCGCCGTCGGGTGAAAAAATGTTGGGGGCATAAACGTTGCGCGACCGATCTACCACCACCAAAACTTTGTCGGTCGCCGTACAACCTTCCGGTGTCGTGATGACCAAAACGTATTGGGTGTTTACGTAGGGTCCTGCCCACGGTGTTTCACAATCCGAACACGACAATCCTGTGGAGGGCGTCCAGGCCCAGCTCGCAATTTGGGCCACGGGCATGTTGATGACTGGCTGCAACTGTATGGAATCGCCGAGCGAGATTTTTACAAATTCCGGAAGTGCGACGGTGGGTTCAACGGGTGGTTGCAAGGATATGGTTTCCATGGCCGTACAGCCGTAAACGTCTTCCACAACAAGGTTGTAAGTATCCGAAGACAAGTTACCAAAAATGGGCGACGACTGGAAAGTTTGTCCACCGTCGACCGAATACCGGAACGGCTCGGCGCCTCCAAATACGGGCCCGAAGTCGATGTCGCCACGTGGGTCCAAACAATTGGGTTGAACCGCCGTGGGGTCGAACGCCGGAGGTTCCACGCTCGAAGCTGTCGTTTGATCCGTGGCGGTACAGCCGTTGGCCGGATCGGTTACCGTAACCTGGTAAGTACCTGCGGCATTGACCAAAGGCGTGGCGCCATTGGCGCCGGAAACGATGTTGCCGTTGGTGGTGCTCCAGGTATATTGAACGCCGGGTGCGTTGCTGCTTCCCTGCAGGTTATCTTCGCTTTGGTTGCAGTGCAACAAAACCGCAGCACCTGCCTCGGCGGTGGGCGGCGTGGTGTTTTCCGTCACCTGGGTTTGCGTCTGGGCAGTGCATCCGTTGGTTTGGTTTTCAACGGTAAGCAGGTACGAACCCGAAGCATCTACCACAGGTGTAAGCGTGGTTGGTCCGGAAACGATGTTGCCACCGTTGGTTGGTGTCCATTGGTAAACAAAGTTTGCCCCAGGCGAGGAGCCGTTGGCATTAAGTGTCACCGTATTTGTGATGCAGGTAAGTTGGCCGGGCGTAGCCACCACAGCTGTGGGGGCAAGGGTGTCGGCATCCACCAGCGTGTTGTCGGAAGCAGTACAGCCGTTTTGAATGTTCAAAACGGTGATGGTGTAGGAGCCTGCCTCATCAACAACCGGGCTTGGCGACGTACCGCCCGAAACGATGCCGCTGCCCGACCAGCTCAGGGTAAAGTCCGGACCTGTGGATGAACCGGAACCGTCGAGTGTTACGCTTGTTTCGTCGCAGGTGATGGTTTCTGTTGCGCCGGCGTCGGCAACGGGAGGCACGATGTCCTCGGCTACCAGCGTGGTGGACATGTCGCTGCAACCGTTGGTGGTGTTGGTCACGGTCATGGTGTATGTACCGGGCGCATCAACAACGGGCGATAAGGTTGTTCCGCCGGAAACAATGTTGCCGCCACCCATGGCAGTCCATGCCGTACTGAACGGATCACCACCTGTCTGTGCGGTTCCTTGTAGTGTTTGATTGGTGAGCACACAAGTTAGCTCCAATGGCGTGGTTATGGCCGTTTGAGGCGGCATGGTATCAATACCTACGGTGGTGTTGTCGGTGGAGGTGCAGCCGTTGGCCGGATTGGTGGCGATAAGCGTATACGTGCCCGTGGAGTTTACGAGGGGGGTCAGTGTGTTTGCGCCCGAAACAATGTTGCCGTTGAGCGTTGTCCAGGCAAAACCACTGCCGGGTGTACCCGAGCCGGTAAGGCTGAGCTGGGTGGTGGTGCAGGTAAGTGTGGCCGCAACGCCGGCATCGAGGGTTGGTACGGCGATGTCTTCCAAAACCTGTACCGACGAGGTGCTTGAACAGCCGTTGAGGGCGTTGTTTACCTGCAACGTATAGGTGCCGGGTGCATCGATGACCGGCGTGAGGGTATTGGCGCCGGAAACGATGTTGCCACCCACGGCGCTCCATTGGTAACTGATGCCTGCACCCGAACTGCCGGTACCATTCAGCATGGTTTGTGTAAGCAAACAGGTGAGGGTAGGGGAGGCGCCGGCATTGGCCAGTGGGGCGTTGTCGTCGTTAAAAACAATGACCTGATCGGTGGCGGTACAGCCGTTCAGACTGCTGGTTACCGTCAGAACATAAGTGCCCGGTGCATCAATGACCGGACTGGCCGTATTGGCGCCCGAAATGATGTTTCCACCCAAAGTGGCGGTCCAGGCATACGTAACAGGTGCAGCTCCCGAGCCTTGCAGTGTAAGTGAAAGCAGGTTGCAGGTGAGGGTATCGTTGTTGCCGGCTTCCACGGAAGGTGGCGCCAGGTCTTCAGAAACGGTTATCGAAGCCGTGGAGGTGCAGCCGTTGTTGGTGTTGGTTACCAGCAAGGTGTAGGTGCCGGTGGCGTCGGCCTGGGCAACGGAGGTGTTGGCGCCCGATACGATGTTGCCGTCGGTGGTGTTCCAGGCGTACGTGATGGCGCTGCCAGTGGTGGAAGCGCTGCCGTCGAGGGTGATGGTGGTGACGGCACAGGTGAGCACGTCCGGCACGGCGATGTTCACCACAGGTACGCCGGTTTCGATTTCAACATCGGTTGAAACGGAAGCGGTACATCCGCTGGTGTTGCTTGTTGCCAGCAGTGTATACGTGCCCGCGGCATCAACCACAGGATTCAGTGTGTTTTCTCCGGAAACAATGTTGCCGCTGGATGATGCGGTCCACATGTAAATGAACGCACCGGATGCAAGGTTTTGAGCCGTAAGCGAAATGGAGGGTATGGCGCAGGTCAGCGTATCGGGCAGGGTAATTTGAAGCTGCGCCGCCGAGGTGTCAAGCACCAAAATGGCCAGGTCGGTGGCGCTGCAACCGTTTGCGGTATTGGAAACCAGCAGACTGTAAAGGCCCGGTAAATCGGCGGTGGGCGAACCGGTGTCGGCGCCCGAAACGATGTTGCCGTTGAGCGTACTCCAGGCATAGGTGATGGTTGGTCCCGTACTGGAGCCGGCCGCGCTGAGTTGGGTGTTTAACACCGCACAACTCAGGGAATCGGGCGCCGTGGCGACCGCTGAAACGATGTTGGTATCTGCGGCTACAAGCGCGGAGGCTGAGGCGGTACAACCGTTGATGCTGTCGAGCACCGTCAGGGTGTAGGCGCCGGCGGCATTCACCACCGGATTGAGCGTATTGGCCCCGGCTACAATGTTGCCGCCCGAAGAAGCTGTCCAGGCATACCCGAAATTCGGTCCGGTGCTTGAGCCGGCGCCGGAAAGTATTACACTGTTTTGTTGGCAGGTAAGGGTATCCGGCATGGCGACTACGGCCAGCGGAGGTGTTAGGTTGTTCGTTACGGTGTCGCTGTGGCTCGAGGTGCAGCCGTTTACAGGATTGGTGGCGGTAAGTGTGTAGATGCCCGTGGTGGTGACCTGTGGTGTCAGGGTATTGTTGCCGGAAACGATGGTGCCGCCGCTTGCGGTCGTCCAGGCAAAGGTGGCGCCTGTCGGCAAAACCGTGCCCGAAATGGTCAGGGTATCGGTATCACAGTCGAGCACGCCGGGTACCTGAATGTCGGTGACCGGAGGCGTGATGTCGCCCAAAACCGTGGTGGTGTCGGCGGTGCTGCAGTTGTTGGTGCTGTTCAAAACCGTGAGGATGTACAAACCCGGTGCGCCGGCAACGGCGTTGAGCTGGTTTTGTCCGGAAATTAAACTGCCGTTGGGTGTGCTCCAGGTATAGGAAATGTTGGCGCCTGTGGTGGATCCGGCGCCTGAAAGCGCAGCCTGGCTGTTGATGCAGGTTACGGTATCGAGTGCATTGGCTACCGAAACAGGCGGATTTGTGGCTGTGGTGACGGTAACTTCCGCTTCGGCGGTGCAGCCGGTTATGGTGTTGGTGACCACCAGGGTGTAGGTGCCGGGTTGGTCTACCACGGCATTTTTACTGGTGAATCCGGAAATGATGTTGCCGTTGAAGGTTGACCACTGGTAGGTGGAATTGCCTGGCTGGCTGGAGTTGCCGATGAGGGTGGTGGTACTCGATCCACAACCGATGGGTTGTGGCGGCACAATCCAGGCAGCCAGAGGATTTGGGCTTTCAATCACATTTACCGAAGCCGTTTTGGTACAAATGGCGCCGTTTTCTTCATAGGTTACTGTGATGGTGTAGGTTCCAGCGGCATTCACCACGGGCGACAGGGTGTTGGCGCCGGAAACAATGTTGCCGTTTGGCGTATCCCACTCGTAAGTGACATTGTCGCCGGTACTGGAACCCACACCGGAAAGGGTTACTTCTGCGCCTTCACAAGGCAGCATGCTGACGGCGGGAGATGCGGCTGCGGCAACGTTGATGATGTTGACAGTAACCGAATCGGTCACTTCACAGGTAGGGGCAAAAAGCAGATCGTCGAGCGCGAAGTCGTTGCCACCGAGCACCGTGTTTTGGTTAACGATGCAAATGGTAGCGGAGGTGTTGCTGCCGGAATTCCAGGTGGAGAAAAACCGTACCCAGTTGCAAGTAGAGCCAGGAGCGTTGAACGCGGGTCCGAGCAAACCACCATTGATGCTGAATTGCAAAATGGCGGGTGAAGAGGCAACAAGGGTAGCTACCCAGCACTGGAAAACATATTGGGTGTTGGGCATAACCGTGATGGTTTGGCACCACACGTTGCTGTTGGGTGTTCCGGAACCGTTTACGGCAAGCATGTTGCCACCGCCGGTATGGTCCTGACAAGGGGAAAATCCAGGGTGGGAATTTTGCGGGTTGTCGAGAACATCGTAAACCCCTTCGGGCACAAGATCGCCCGGACTAAAAATATAATCGCTGCTGAAATCGCTGTTTCCGCCGCCGAAGTCGCCATTGACAATGAGGTTGTTGCTGTAGTCGGCGGCACGGGCGCGCAAAACATACGTGATGGTTTGCGACACCGAAACGGTAGGGGTAAGGCTGGTGGAGCCGCTCATGCCCGTGGTTGGGGACCAGGAAAAGTTGAGGTAATCGCCGTCGATGTTGCCGTTGAGCTGTGTGGGCGTGGGAGGGGCGCACAGGTAAATATCCTCACCGGCGTCCACGATTATCGGACATTGCGCGGCGGCGAA
>JADLBE010000258.1 GCA_020847915.1 Saprospiraceae bacterium
AAAGCCTGACACAACAAGATACCAAAGCTGCGAAGGCAGCTTGAAGATAAAACCGAAGGCGGGGGCCCTCCAGCCCGTTCGAATGAGAACGGGCGGAGGGCTGTTTTTTTTAGTAACCCTTTCTTTTGGGGGTAAATACAAAGCGGGTGCGGCCATATGGCCGCACCCGCTTTGTATTTACCCCCAAAAGAAAGGGTATGGGGGGATTGTCGGGATGCGCTGGGCTTTGGGTGAGGTGACATCTCCGACGAAGGAGGTTTCGCCTCACCCAAGGGCTTTTCTTATTGGAACACCACTTTTTTGGTGGTTTGGTTGCCCTTTTCATCCTGGATGCGCACGTAGTAGAATCCGGCGCTCAGGTTTTGCCTTTGGATTTCAAGTGTGTCGCTGCTCTGGTTGCCCTGGCGTACGGTTACGCCGGCGCTGTTGAACAACTGGTACGACCAGCTGCCTTGTGCGTTGGGTACCTGTAGACGAAGCACGTCGGTGGCCGGATTGGGGGCAACGAGTACGTCGAGGTTGTTTTGGGGCTGTTTGGTGCCGGTGACCATGTCGAGTTGCAGCAGGAACAGGCCGTTTTGCATGTCGCCAGCCACAATGGTACCCGACGGCAGCCAGGGGTAGTTGCCCCAGTTGCCATAGTAGCCTTTGTATTGACCGACGTTTTGCGGGTGGGTATCGTAAAAACCTACCAAAACAGGATTGAGCGGATCGGCGATGCTGTACACCAGCAGTCCGTCTTCGTATTGAGAATTAAAAAGCAGGGTATCCTTGATGTACACGTTGTGCGGAATGGGCGTCATGGTTGGCGTGTTGGGCGTAAGCACGTCGAGGAAACCGCCCACCACTTCAATTTCGGGCATGGTGGCGCTCAGGCCTTGCAAATCCACGATGCGTATGGGTTTGCCGGCCGGAATTTCTTCGGTGTAATAGGCGTATTTGCCGTCGGTCGTTACCCATGAATTGTGGTTGTAACCCTGGGTGGAAATGTTGGCCAGGGTAACGGGGTTCTGTGGGTCGGTGAGGTCGTGTACGAAATACCCTTCGAAGCCCGAGGAGGCGTATAAGGTATCGTTGCGCACGTACGAATCGTGGATGTAGTTGCCCTGCAGAAAGGGTGCGTTGAGCAGTTGTGGATCATCGGGGTCCTGACTTACATCCAGGATGCCCACAGTGCCCAGGTTGGAGCCGTTGAGGTAGATTCGGCCCGAAACTGTATCGAGCGTGATGGTGTGGCTGTTGTTAAAAATGGCGTTGCTCCAGTAGGTTTGAATGATGGTGTCGGGCGCCTGTGAAAGGTCAAAAATCATCAAACCTTCCGTTGTGTTGTCGGAAACGGCATAAATGCGGTTTTTATACGACTTCATTTCGCGCCAAACCGTGGTGGCAGTACCTTGAAATTTGCCGATAAGTTCGGGTTGTGCGGGGTTGGTGATGTCGAAAAACAAAACGTGGCTGGCGCCGCCGAGTACGGCAATTTCGCTGCCGTTGACGGCCAGGGCCCAGCATCCGCTGTATTGCAGGTTGAGGTTGCCCGGCGAAGCAATGGGCAGGGTTTCGTCGTCCCAATGCCCCAGCAGGGTCATGTTGAGCGATTCCTGGGCGCCGGAGCGCAAGCTGGAAAAAATCAAAAGAAAAAGAAGTAGTTTTTTCATGAAGTGCGTGTGTGAAAATTCAAAGGTTTTTGTCTTCAGGCAACCATGTATACCCTATACGACGTCATCTTTGTGCGTCGGGGTTGGGCCAGGTTGCCAATAAAGTCCCGTAAAAGTAGCGTATTATGCCAAAGCAATCCTTTCTACCTTTTCTTTTGCTCCTGTTGGCCATTCCTGCCGCACAGGCCCAAAAATACAGCAACGACTTTTTGGCCATCGGCGTAGGCGCCCGGGCCCACGGTATGGCCGGTGCTCAAACCGCTTTTGTCAACGACATTACCGCCGCCTACTGGAATCCGGCGGGTCTGGCAGGCATCGAAGCGCCCCTTCAACTCGCCGCCATGCACGCCGAGTGGTTTGTCGGTGTTTCGCAATACGACTACATCGGCTTCGGTAAGTCGCTCAACAAAGAACGTGGCTCTTACCTCGCGTTTTCACTCATCCGCCTGGGCATCGACAACATCCCGTACACCATCAATCTTGTGGACCCCGTGGACGGCAGCGTGAACTACGACAATGTGTCGCCCTTTTCCGCTGCGGACTATGCACTTTCAGGCAGTTATGCCACCCGTTTGCTCAAAAATCCTGCCTTTTCACTCGGCGGTAGCGTCAAAGTGGTGCGCAGGGTAGTGGGCGACATCGGCAGCAGTTGGGGTTTTGGCGCCGATTTCGGTGCCCAATACAAAAAAGGCAACCTCCGCCTCGGACTGATGGCCCGCGACATCACCACCACGTTTAATGCCTGGTCGTTTACCCTCACGGAAAAAGAGAAGGAAGTGTACCAGCAAACCGGCAACGAAATACCGGTAAGCAATACCGAAATCACCAATCCGCGTTTCATTCTTGGCGGCGCATACCTGATTCGGTTGGGTGAAAACACGTCGCTGCTCCCGGCACTCGACATGGAATTCACCACAGACGGTCAGCGCAACGTACTCGTGAGTTCGGAAAGTATCAACATGGATCCGCGGTTCGGTCTGGAAGCCGACTACAAGGGATACGTGCAGCTGCGCGCTGGCGTCGGCAACTTCCAAAAAGTAAAAGATGATTTTGATCCCAATAAGGAAAAC
The DNA here is from genome assembly GCA_020847915.1 of Saprospiraceae bacterium. GTDB lineage: Bacteria > Bacteroidota > Bacteroidia > Chitinophagales > Saprospiraceae > M3007. Next base: position 2,726 of record JADLBE010000258.1, read on the forward strand.
ATGACCGTACAACCAAACTTCGGGGTGGGCATGCGCCTGGGTAGGGTACAGCTCGATTATGCGCTTACCGACATCGGCAACGTGTCGCAGGTTCGGTACTCACACATCTTTTCTTTGCGGCTCGATTTTAAAGAACGCAAGAAATCCGCAGGCTGATAAAATATTGCCCGCAAAACTTGGGTAAAATTCAAAACAGGTGTATGTTTGTGGCGCTTCTCTAAAAAGAGGGCGCCTTTTTTTTAATCGCCTGTCCTATCCATCCCAATATTTTCAACCGAGATTTACCCGATTTCAAAGTATTCATTTTCTATTAATACTTTTTTTCGAGTGGTTACACTTTGCAAAGTGTGATGAGCCGAGCCTTCGGAACGGCCATTTCCACCTAACAATGGAACCATTATAATCTCATGGTTGCCCCTCCGGATAGGCTCGCGGTGAGGGGCTTTTTTTTGCCCGTACCCCTCCTTTTTTACGGGTTTATCCATCCGGATCCTGCGTTTTTCCGCTAAAACGCCACTGTTCAAGGCCATTTGGCCCAAAACTGATTCCGGATGAAGTACATCATTTTTCTTTGCTTTTTTGTTTTTCTCCACCCATCCTTTTCCCAGGTATTTATGCGCCCTTTCGATCATGCCGTCGCCATGGCACTGGGCGGCGCCGTTTTGGCATATCCCGATGCGGGAGCGGGTTTTAGCAATGAGGCGGTGGCCGGTTTTGCACCCCGAGCTTTGGTGTGTGCAAGTTCGGCGTTGCCGTACGGACAAACCGATTGGCAATCCGCCCATGCCAGCGGTTTGTTTCAAATCAACAAAAACAGCGGCGCCGGATTTGAGTTGACCCATTCGGGCCTGGAAGTTTACAAGGAACAACGGTTCAGGGGAGTCTACGGCAGGAAACTGGCCCCAAACTGGAGCCTGGGTGCAAGTCTGGACGTATTGCACCTTGCCGCCCCGGAATACGGTTCTGCAACCGGCTTCACCATGGGCATCGGATTTTTGGCCAAAGTTTTGCCCACCGTTTGGCTCGCATCCCGAATACAAAACCCTTTTCAACAACGCTTGTCCTCCGTGGCGCCTTTGCCCACCGTATTCCTACTGGGTGGCGCCTGGAAGCCGGGCGGTGTGTTTGTGTTGATTGCCGAAGTTGAAAAAGAACTGGAGCGCCAGGGACAGGTGAAATGCGGTTTGGAATACCGTCCGACAGAAAAAATGGTGTTCAGGACCGGTGTGCGCAGCAGTCCGGCCCGGGTAACTTTTGGCGCGGGTTTGCTTTTGGGAAACGGCATCAGTCTCGATGCGGCGACCGAATGGCATCAGATTTTGGGCCTGACGCCGTCGCTGATGGTGTGCTGGCGGAAAAAATAACATTGCGGCAACGTCCATTGGGGTACCTTTGCAGGGTGAATAAAGAAACGAAACATAAAATCATCCGCATAGTGGAAGCCGAACCTTTTTGGGTTGCAGCGCTTTGGGACACCGGAGAGGTCAGGATCAACGATTTCTCCAAAAAATTGAACGATTGGCTTCTGGACGGTTCAGCGGCGTACCAGATTTTTGCCAGCGAGGATACGTTTATGAGCGTGGAAGTGTCGGCCGAAGGCAATTTGTTGTGGCCGGAAACATTTGTTCAGCACAAAGTAGACGGTGAAATGGTGCAAACGCCATTGGAAATGGAGGCCCAGGTTTTGTTTCCGGACAGCGACTTTGTTGAAAAGAGCTGAAAGTTTAAAGTTTAAAGTTTAAAGTTTAAAGTTGAGTCGACAGTCGACAGTCCTACTTCCGCCTGGCTGTCGACTGTGGACTGACGACTGTGGACTCAACTTTAAACTTTAAACTTTAAACTTTTTGCCTCACCTTTGCGCCCGCAATCAACCAGATATTCAATCAACGTATGAAAAACATAGCGGTCATCGGCGGCGGCACCATGGGCAACGGCATTGCCCACGTTTTTGCGCAACACGGATTCGACGTCACCCTCATTGATGTTGCACCTGCAGCTTTGGAAAAAGCGCTTGCAACCATCGGCAAAAACCTCGACCGCCAGGTAGCCAAAGGTTCCCTTAGCGAAGAAGAAAAATCCGCCACGCTTGCACGTATTCGCACCCAGTCCGACCTGGCAGCCGGTGTTTCCAACGCCGACCTGGTGGTGGAAGCCGCTACTGAAAACACGGCATTAAAACTCAAAATATTTGCCGAAATGGACCAACATGCGCCGGTTTCGGCCATTTTGGCTAGCAATACTTCCAGCATCAGCATCACCCAAATCGCGGCGGCAACCAAACGCCCGGCACAGGTGATCGGAATGCACTTCATGAACCCCGTTCCGGTGATGAAACTTGTGGAGGTAATCCGCGGTTACGCCACCACCGATGCGGTGACTGCACAAATTATGCAGTTGTCGAAACAACTCGGCAAAGTTCCCGTAGAAGTAAATGACTATCCCGGTTTTGTTGCCAACCGTATTTTGATGCCCATGATCAACGAAGCCATTTATACCTTGTATGAAGGCGTCAGCGGCGTGGATGGCATCGATACGGTGATGAAACTTGGTATGGCACACCCGATGGGACCGCTTCAACTGGCGGATTTTATCGGCCTTGATGTATGTCTTTCCATCCTTCGCGTTTTGCACGAAGGATTTGGCAATCCGAAATACGCTCCTTGTCCATTGCTTGTAAACATGGTGATGGCGGGCAAACTCGGCGCAAAAAGCGGCGAGGGTTTTTATGTGTACACCCCGGGGTCGAAAGAGCTGGTGGTGTCGCCACAGTTTGTAAAATAATCCGCATATTCTCCCGTAGTATGCCTTCGGCGCCGGATCTTCCCCGGTGTAACTAATCATTCCCTGGTAAATTTCTTTTGTTCGGACTGCTGGTCCGGACCACTTTCTGGCTGCTGCTGTGTGCAACACACGGGCAGCTAACGGCTTTTTTATTTTCCGGTGTTCCGTATGGCGGAATGCCTGGCTTATATTCCCATGTTTTTTTTCACTAATCTTACTTTACCATGTTTCCAACAACTATCCCTTTTTCGACCGCCCGGTCAAACCAATTTCATTTTGCATTTTTCAGTCTCCTGTTGTTAGTTTTGTGTTGCTTCGGCACACAGCTGCATGCAACGGCGCCGGTGCTGAACCTTCCCGGTGACACCACCATTGAAGCCAGCATTTGCGACAACGAGACGTATACCTTCAACGGCTCCGTGCTCGACCAGCCTGGTACCTACGAAGTTGTGCTCATCGCCAGCGACGGCACCGACTCCACGGTCACCCTGATCCTGCAGGTGCTGCCTACGGCACAGACGACCGTGGATGCGACCATTTGCGAAGGCGAAACTTACAGTTTCAACGGTCAAATGCTCCAGTTAGCGGGCACGTACACGGCGGTGCTCCCGGCCTTCAACGGCTGCGACTCCACGGTGACGCTGAAGCTGAATGTGTTGCCCAGTTCCCAAACCATGCTTGAAGCCACCATTTGTGAAGGCGAAACGTATACGTTCGGTGGATTG
>JADLBE010000259.1 GCA_020847915.1 Saprospiraceae bacterium
AAAACATGAGTCACCCCAAAAATTCGGGATGACTCATGTTTAACCAAATGATTAACCGACAAGCTGACCAACCGACGAACCGACCAGCAGACCAACCGACCAATCGAGGCTTATTTCGCGAAATCCAGGATGCCGTTGCGGTTGTACAGCATCAGAAGAAGGGCGATGATGAAGAAAAGGAACATAACGAGGTACATGATGCAATAGCCTTTACCGCGGGTGTTCTGTATGTTATCCATGATGGTGGGTGTTGTATGATTCGGTGTAATGTGGCGCAAAAATAAACACAGCCGGGAAGATTTGGGCTTTTCCGTCTTTTTTTTCATTTTTTCAAAAAAGGTATACCCTCGGGGGGCGTTCCAACTCGCGCAAAATGGGGTATCTTTGCTGCGAAACGCTGCCAAATGTTACCAAACAAAAACACAAATCTGCCTGCTGCGTTACGTACTGATCTATGACGGATGTCATCCAATTGCTCCCGGAAAGTGTGGCCAACCAGATTGCCGCCGGCGAAGTTGTGCAACGGCCGGCTTCGGTGGTGAAGGAATTGCTTGAAAACGCCATTGATGCCGGCGCCACCCAGCTCAGGCTTATGGTGCGCGACGCCGGCAAAACCCTCATTCAGGTGGTCGACAACGGCTGCGGCATGTCGGAAACCGATGCGCGTATGAGTTTTGAACGCCACGCAACTTCCAAAATACGCGATGCACGCGATCTTTTTGCCATCCGGACCATGGGTTTCCGGGGCGAAGCACTCGCGTCCATCGCCGCCGTAGCCCAGGTGGAACTGCGCACCCGCCGCGCCTCCGAAGAACTCGGCACCCGCATCCTCATCGAAGATTCGACGGTGAAAGCCCACGAACCTTTTTCCGGGCCCGCCGGTACAAGTCTGGCCGTACGCAACCTGTTTTACAACGTACCCGCCCGCCGCAATTTCCTCAAAAGCGACTCGGTGGAAATGCGACACATCCTCGATGAGTTTCAGCGCGTGGCCATGGCGCACCCCGATTTGTTTTTTTCCCTGCACCACAACGACCAGGAAATTTTTCACCTGCCGCCCGGCAACCTTCGCCAGCGCATCGTGAAAATTTTTGGCGAAAGCCTGAATAAAAAACTCGTGCCCGTACTCGAAGAAACCGACGTGTTGCGCATCAGCGGTTTTGTGGGCAAACCCGATTATTTTAAAAAAGCGCGGGGCGAACAACTCTTTTTCGTCAACAAACGCTTCATCAAAAGCAATTACCTGCACCACGCCGTGGTGGGCGCCTACGACGACCTGCTGCCGTCCGACGCCTACCCTTTTTACGTGCTTTTTCTCGACATCGATCCGGCGCGCATCGACATCAACGTGCATCCCACGAAGCAGGAAATCAAGTTCGACGACGAAAAACTCGTGTACCATTACCTCAAAGTAACGGTGCGCCACGCCCTCGGCTCACACAACATCACGCCCACGCTCGATTTCGAACAGGAACCCGCTTTTACCGGAAGGCCCGTACCCATGCCCTCCCTACGCCAGGAATCGTCGCGCACCGTAGGAAGCAGCGGCAACGACGAAAACCGACACGCCGAAAACCTGCGCCGCTGGCAACAGTTGTACGAAGGTATGAACGCGGGCGGACAAGAGGAGGAATCCACCACGCCGCCATCGGGCGAAACCGAAGAACATTTTGCCCAGCCCAACAGCTTTGAAGTGATGAGCGGGGCCGGCGGAAACTTCATCGACGACGAAAGCGGAAGTTTTTCAAGGGTGCAAAAAGAACCTTACCAGATCCACGGGCATTACATCGTGAACCAGATCAAATCCGGCTTCCTGCTCATCGACCAGCAGGCGGCCAGCGAACGTATCCTGTACGAACGTTACCTCCAGGCCCTGCAACAACAGGCCGTTTCCACCCAGAAGGCATTGTTTCCCAAACACCTCGAACTGCCGCCGGCCGATGCAGCTTTGCTGCGCGGCATCCTGAACGAAATCAACGACCTGGGTTTCGACGTGGCCGAATTTGGGGGCAACACCTTCATCATCCATGGTTACCCCGATACCTTGCCCAGCGGCCGTGAAGAAGAACTGCTGGAAAAAGTATTGAACCAATACAAAGAAAACCTTGAGCTGGAATTGGGCGTGACCGACAACCTGGCACGCTCGATGGCCCGCAATGCCGCCCTGCGCCGCGGACAAATGCTCGGCGTAGCGGAAATGCAGGACCTTATCGACCAGCTTTTTGCCTGCTCCACGCCCTACCACAGTCCGTCGGGCCGCAAATGTTTCATCACCATAGAAATTGACGAACTGAACAAACGTTTCAGCGGCTGATCCGCCCCCTACTCTCGCTTATGTCCTCTTACCAGTTTTACCAGCCTTTTTCCGGCGTCGTACGCCACCTGCTCATCATCAACGTCATTATGTTCGTGGCATCCCTGGTGGCCGGCAGTTATTCTGCCGACGGCCTCTCGATGCTCGCCGCATACATCCCCGGCAGCGCCAATTTCCAGCCGTATCAACTGGCGACACACATGTTTATGCACGGCAATTTTATGCACCTGGCTTTCAACATGTTGTCCCTGTATTTTTTCGGTCCTATGGTTGAAATGGCCTGGGGGCACCGCCGTTTTTTGTTTTATTACCTCTTTTGCGGCGTAGGCGCCTACGCCCTGCACATGGGTGTACAATGGTGGGAACTGGAACAAATGGGCGTTGATCCACGTATGTACAATGGCGGCATGCTCGGCGCTTCAGGTGCTATTTTCGGAGTTTACGTCGCTTTTGCGTACCTTTTCCCAAACCAGGTCATCAGTTTGCTGTTTCCTCCTGTATCGCTCAAAGCCAAATACTTTGTGGTGATACTTGCCGGCATCGAACTTTTTTCCGGCTTCAGCGGCCGATCCACAGGCATCGCACATTTTGCACACCTTGGAGGCGCTTTGTTCGGTTTTGCACTCATCATGGTTTGGTATCGTTTTCGTTTACGTTAATCAACAACCCCAATTGAAGCGTTAAGATCATGGCTGTTTTTGGATCTATATGGGACGATATCCGGCATTCTTTCCGGATGGGCAACATGGTGACCCGACTGGTCATCATCAATTTTGCGGTGTTTGCCCTGGTCAAGATCACCTATTTCGTGATGTGGCTGGTGCTGCAGGGCGACCGCGCTCAAACCATGGCGCTTTTTGACGAAGGGCTGTACTGGCTGTGCATGCCCTCCGAATGGAAAACACTGCTGTTCCGCCTCTGGACGCCCTTCACCAGCATGTTCCTGCACGAAGGTCTCGGTCACTTCCTCGGCAACCTCATCGCTTTGTACCTGTTCGGCGGCATCGTAGGCGATTTGCTCGGCGACCGCCGTGTGTTGCCGTTGTATTTGCTTGGCGGACTCGTCGGCAACGCCCTGTTTTTTATTTCCGCCCAATTTTTACCCTATGTGGGCACCTACGCACTTGGCGCTTCGGGCGCCATCATGGCTCTGGCAGGCGCCACGCTCATTCTTGCGCCCGATTACCGGGTGATGCTCCTGTTGCTCGGTGAAGTGAAGGTAAAATACATCGTGCTTGTTTTGGTGCTGCTCGACCTGGTCGGCATCGCCAACCAAAGCAATACCGGCGGACATGCAGCCCACATCGGCGGCTTTGCACTCGGTTGTTTGTTCGTGTACCGCCTGCGCGACGGCGTGGACATGGCCGAGTACGTAAACAACATCCTCGACCGCGTTTTTGGCATCTTTGGCGGCAATCGGGGCGGCCGTAAAAAACCCAAACGCAAACCACAAATGGCAGCACAACGCGGTGGTTTGGCCAGTCGGCAAGCCAAAGGACAAGCGTCGAGCGACAGCGCCTACGAACAAAGTTTTCAGGAAAAACTGGATACCATCCTTGATAAAATCAAAGAACACGGCTACGATCAACTAACGCCGGAAGAGAAGGAGTTTTTGTTTCATGCGAGTAAGAAGTAACCATGGTGCGATCGGTTTTTAAGTATGCTTTAAAATTGGTTAGTGCCGTGGTTGCGGTGTTTACCCTGCTGTCGTATGTGGCGCCGCATGTCAATCCTGTTGTTTTTCCCTGGTTTTCGTTTTTCGGCACGGCCTTCCCGTGGCTTTTGTTTGCCAACCTGGCTTTGCTGGCCATTTGGGCTTCACGGCTCAACCGTTTTGCCTTGTACCACCTCGGGCTTATTCTTGTAGGCTGGCAATACATGACGGGTTTCATCGGTTTCAACGGCGGACGGGATGTTGTGCCTGAAAAATCCATTTCGGTGGTTACACACAACCTGGGCGCTTTGTTTCGCGGAAAAAAAATGACCGATGCCCTGCGGGAAAAAACCGCCGACGCCTATGTCGCATTTTTGGAAAAAAACGGCGCACCGGACATCCTGTGTACCCAGGAAACAAGTGGCAAATTTTACCGGCTGGTAGCCGAAAAAATGGGCTACGAACACACGTTCAATTTGAAAAAAGGCACCGTCATCCTCAGCAAATACCCCATGGAAGGCGGCGGCGACATCCCTTTTGGTAAAACGGCGAATTCCACGCTGTGGGTGGATGTGCGCATCGACGGGCGCACGGTGCGTGTGTACAACGTGCACCTGCAAAGCAACAAAGTGACCAACGACACCGAAAAAGTGATTGAAGAAGGTGAGTTGGAAAAAGAAACCTGGCACGAAATCGGGAGCGTGCTTGGTAAAGTGGGCAGCGCCACCAAACTGCGCACCGAACAGGCCCAACGCCTGCACCAGCACATCACCGAGTGCACCCACCCCGTGATCGTTTGCGGCGATTTCAACGACACACCCAACTCCTTCGTCTACCGCCTCCTGAGCGAAGGCATGAACGATACGTTCCGCGACAAAGCCCTGGGTTTCGGCACCACTTTCGCCGGGGTTTTGCCCTTGCTGCGCATCGATTACGTGCTCACCGACCTGCGTTTCAAAACCTATTCCTGCAAAACTTTGCGCGGAAATTTTTCAGACCACTATCCTGTTCGGGTAGATTTAGGACTGAAATGAATCGTCTGTGGAATTTGATGGACGACTGACGACGTACGAAATCTGATTTTCGATATTTTATGATCTACCGCGAAGCTTTGCTGTCCGACATACCAGGCATGTCCGTGGTTCGGTTGTCGGTTTTTGAAAACCGTTTAAGCAACCCCGGCCTTGTCACCGAACTGGATTACACACACCACCTCACCACCCTGGGCAAAGGTTGGGTTGCCGTTGATGAACATGGTACCGTGACGGGTTTTGCCATCGTCAACCTGCAAAACCACAGCGTTTGGGCTTTGTTTGTTCACCCACATTTTGAAGGCAACGGCATCGGTAAAACGCTCCACCACATGATGCTGGATTTTTATTTTTCAAAAACAGACAAGCCGCTTTACCTCGGTACCGAAGCGGGTACCCGCGCCGAGCAATTTTACAGGATGCAAGGCTGGCGCGAGGTTGGGAGGTACCCGAATAATGAAGTAAAATTCGAAATGACAAAAGAGCAGGCAGCAGGCAGCAGGCAGTAAGCAGCAAGCGCGACCCGCTGCCTACTGCCTGCTGCCTGCTGCCTGCTCATCTTTCACCAGCCATCGCAGCATAACAGGCGCCAAAAGCAAATCACAAAACAGTGCTCCGGCCAGCGTCGCGCTTACCAAAAGTCCCACCGTTACACTTGGCGGGTGTATGGAAAACAACATCACCAAAAAGGCGAAAAACAGGATGATGCTGCTCAAGCACATGGCTTTGCCCGTTTCGTTCAGGGTGGTTTTTATGGATTCCTCCACGTTCATTCCCCTGCTCCGACAAATTTTAAATGTGCTCAAAAAGTGGATGGTATCGTCGGTCGCGATGCCGAACACGATGCTGAACACCGTGGCGATGCCTGCCTCGAGCGGAATGCCGAGGTAGCCGATGAGGGCGCCGGCAAACAGCAGCGGGAATACATTGGGCACGGTGAACACGAGCACCATCCGCCAGTCCTTGAACAAAAAGGCCATGATAAGCGCCACGATCAGGACGGACGGGATGAGTCCCTGCAACATGTTGTCGCGGATGTAGGTGCTGTTTTTGTCCAAAATCACGCCTGTGCCGGTGATTTTAAACTTTGCAATGGTGGAGTCGGTGTTTCGGGCCCACCAGTTTTCTATTCGTCCCTGAATTTGCAAAACGGTGTCGCGGCCCACGTCTTTCATACGCGCCGCAATGCGCGCCTTGTCTTTGTTTTTGCTCAACAAAACTTCGGTGGCGCTCGCCGGGGCGCGGTCGGCCAGGCGCTGGAGTTTTTGGAAATCAGCCAAACTGTCGGGCAACACGTACGCCTCCGCGCGGTTGCCAAAACTCATGGCGTTCAAACTGCGGTACAAATCGTTGATGGACGTGCTGGTTTTGATGGGCGCGTACGTGCGCATGTGGGTTTCCAACTTGTCCATTTGCTGAAGCACCTCGAAGTCGTCGGCCTTGCGGCCACCCTGCGGGAAAACCGCGACTTCCACCGGCCGGAAACCGGAAAATTTGTTTTCAAAATAGAGGAAATCGGCGGTAATCTCTTGTCCGCGCGGCAGGTTGTGGATGATGCGGTAGTTGGTGTGGATTTGGGAAATACCCAGCAGGCACAACCCAAAAAGTCCAAACGCCACCCACACGATGCGTTTGCGGTGTGTGGCGGTGTAACGGTAGGTCCAGTCCATAAACCGTCCCCAAAACGCGTATTCCTTGCTGTAACGGATCAGTTCGTCGGCTTTGAAACGTGGGAGCATGGCCCATAGCCAGCCGTAAATCACAAAAAACGCCACCACCACACCCAAGGCCGCGTTGAGACCAAAACCCTGGATGGGCGCCGTACGGCTGGTGAGCAACGAGGCAAAACCGATGGCCGTGGTGATGCAGGTGATGAAGGTGGCAAGTCCGATTTCCTTCATGGTGATGCGTATGGCCGTTTCGCGGTCGTGCCCTTTTTCAAGCTCATCGAGGTACTTGCTCGTGAGGTGGATCGTATCGGCCACACCCACGATGCACATGAGGATGGGATACAGGGCAGCGAGGGCGTTGAGTTCGCGACCAAGCACGCTGAGCAATCCAAGGAAAAACAACAACGCCATACCGATGCCGGCCATGCTGATAAAAACCGTCCACCAGCGCCGGAAAATGAAATACAGGATAAGGGCGCACAGCAAAGCGGCGATGAAGGTGGAAACGATCACCTCGCGTTTTTCCATCCACACCAGTTCGCGCTGGAAATACGGTCTGCCAAGCATGTGTACCTCAGCGAAGTTGTATTCCTTGATCAGTTTGTTAAGCTCCGCCATGAGCTCTTCGGCCTGCTCGAGCGTGCTTTGGTTTACAATTTTGAGCACCACGGTGAGGGCGGTCGCGTCTTCGGAAATGAGGTTGTGCACGAGCCGGCGATCCTGTAAAACCCGTGTTTTGTCCGAGGGGAAAAAGGCCGGATCGTCGAGGTGGATCATGGGCACCGCCGTGATGCCGAAAGGCGTGCGCAGGGGCGCCTGCATTTTGGTGAGCGACAAACTGCTCGTCACGTACGGCAACTCGGCCGTTTTCAGCGTGAACTCGTGGAATTTGTTCAAAAACGTGGAATCAAACACGCCTTCCGGACGTTCCACGGCGATGAGCAGGAAATTGTCGTCGCTTTCAAAATCCTTGATGTAGTTTTTGAAAAACTCGTAATCGGGATCGCCCTGCGGGAAAAACTGCTCAAAATCGAAGCTGAATTTCAGTCGGGTGATCAGGAAAAGACTAAAAACGGCGATGAGGCCGTAAAAAACAAGCAGGAGGTTGCGCTGGCGATGCATGGGTAGTGTTTGTGCATCGGGAGAACGTTTGAGGATGGAAAACGTTGAGGTTTCGCGCAGATTTCCACAGAAAAGGTTTCGCACAGATGTTCACAGATTAAAGGAACAGATGTTCACAGAAAAATACGTACCTTATTCTGTGAACATCTGTTCCTTTAATCTGTGAAAATCTGTGTGAAACCTTTTCTGTCGAAAACTCCCATGCGCTGCACCTTCTTGATTTGCCTTTTTACCATTTTTTACAGCATTTCCGCGTTTGGTCAGGCGCCACCGGCTTTGCCCAATACTGCCGGTTTGGAAACCTGCTTTCCCGATACTGCGGGTTATGCGGTGATAACGGTTGGTCCGGTCGGGCGCGACTACACCGACCTGCAGGTTGCTATCAACGCCGCCCAGCCAGGCAGTATATTGGTGCTGGACGCAGGAGCAACCTTCAACGGCAGTTTTACACTTCCTTACAAGTCCGGCGACGGATGGATCATCATCACCTCCTCCCACCTTTACTTGTTGCCCGACCAGGAATCGCGCATCGCACCGGATGCTCCTACCGGAAATGTCCAGTATCCGACCCAAAAAGACGCCATGCCGCGGATTGTTACCACCAATCTCTCCGGTTTGCCCTGTTTCAAAACGCAGGCTGCGGCACACCATTACCGGCTTGTAGGGCTCGAAATCAGTGTGGCGCCTTCGGTGATCAACAGTTACGGACTGGTATTTTTTGGCGACGGCTCAGCGGCCCAAAATACCCTGGACGAAGTGCCGCACGACCTCATCATCGACCGCTGTTTCATCCACGGCCACGGCCAGGCCATCGTCATGAAAGCAGGCGTGTTGCTCAATTGCGCCAACTCGGCCGTCATCGACTCGTACATCTCCGAATTTCACAGCATAGGGTTTGATACGTATGCCATTGGCGGCACCAATGGTCCTGGACCGTTTAAAATTCTGAACAATTACCTGGAAGCCGCCGGTGAAAACATCCTGTTCGGCGGCGCAGCGCCTGCCATTCCGGGCCTGGTGCCTTCCGACATTGAAGTGCGGAACAACCATTTTTTCAAACCTTATGCCTGGCGTGTAGGGCACCCGGATTACGCCGGCAACCACTGGACGATTAAAAATTTGTTTGAGTTAAAAACAGGCATGCGGGTTTTGCTCGACGGCAACCTGATGGAAAACTGCTGGGCGGATTTGCCCATCGGACAAAGCGGTTACGCCATACTACTCACAGTACGTACGGAAGGCGGCGCCGCGCCACAGGCCGACGTGAGCGACGTGACCATCACCAACAACATCATCCGGCATGTGGGCGCTGGTATCACCTTGTCGGGCCACGACAACGGCGGCAGCGGCATACAATCCAAACGCATCCGGATCGCCAACAACCTTTTTGAAGACGTGAACGGTCCGGCCTACGGCGACGGCAACATTTACGGTCCCAACGACGGCACCTTCCTGAAAATCGGCGACCCGGACGACGTGACCATCGACCACAACACCGTGTTGCAAACGGGGCCCATCACCTGGTCGACCGGCATCACCCAAAACATGGCCATCACCAACAACATTTTCCATTGTTTCCTTTCAGCAGGCGGCTACCAGGGCATCCACGGTCCCGGACATGCGCACGGCGGCAACGGCCCGTTGGGTGCATTTTTTCCAGGAATAACCGATGCCAACCAGCTTTTTCACCAAAATGTCCTGATCGGAGGTCCCGATTTTCGGCACAGCAACTACACAACCCTCAGTGACAATTACTTTCCAACCACAACCAGCGCCGTGCAGTTTGTGGATTACACCAACGGCGCTTCGGATTATCACCATTTTGCACTTTTACCAACCAGTCCTTACGCCCAGGCTGCCACGGACGGGAACGATATCGGTGTGCATTTTTCACAACTCGACAGTGCCATTTTGGTAAACAAACAATGCGAAACGTCGGTATCGACACACATTCCAGCGTCGGATTATGATTTTCAACTTTGGCCCAATCCTTTCACAGACCGTTTCACCCTTTCGAGTTCAAAGGAGTTACAGTATGCCCGTTTGGTGATGTACAACAGCCTTGGGGAAATGGTTTTGCAGGTTGAAAATTTATATGGTAAGCAGATGCTTATTCAGACGGGTGTATTGCCGGCAGGGGTGTACGTTGTGGTAGTATATGACGGGCAGGTAGTGAGAAGTTTAGGGAAAGCGGTGGTTGTAAGGTAACATCACCGCACCACCGCCACTTTTCCCGTACCCAACATTTTTTGCCTGTCGCGCACCATAACATGGTACATCCCCGGTGGCAAATCCGCTACGGAAAACGTGGTTGCGTTGCCCGACAAAACCATTTTTAAATAGCATATAAAGTGTGCCT